>NZ_JBFUHO010000013.1:0-139956 GCF_056402355.1 Variovorax sp. P4_B11 | reverse complement strand
TGCTGGTCGCGGCAAGCGTGTTCGGCCCCGTGGCCGGTGCCCAGACACGCGGCGAACTTCTGTACACGACGCACTGCATCGCCTGCCACACGACGCAGGTGCATTGGCGTGACCGCAGGTTGGCGACCGACTGGAACAGCCTGCAGGCGCAGGTGGCACGCTGGCAGGCCGCGGGCGCGCTGAACTGGAGCGAAGAGGACATCGTTGCCGTCACGCGCCACCTCAACGAGCGCTTCTATGGATTCAAGTCGCCCTCGGGCCCACCGGTGGTTCTGGTGCCGGCCGGCGGCGCGCGGCCCTGATCGCGACATGAAGAAGTGGGCGCAGCCGCATCTAGCGGCCCTGGTCGCCACGCGGCGCAACGGCGACGCCGTGACGCTGGCGGACTTCACCCGCGCGATCGAGGCGTGGGAGCGCTGGAGCGCCGCTGGATGGCTAGGGCCGCGCCTCCTTCAGGCGCCTTTCGATCTCGACCAGCCCCAACGAGGTCAGGTCGGCGTTGAACTCCAGGCTGATCTTCTTCTGCACCGGATCGCTGAGCCGGGCCCGGAGTTCACCGAGGAAGGGGTTCGATGCGCAGACCTCGAGGGATTCGAACTTGCGGGCTGCGAGCCCCTGCTCCAGTCGGTCGGCCACTTCGCAGGCGAAATGATGAAGCTCCTTGCGCCGGGCGTCGGTGCGGGGCTCGTAGCGCACGGCGCCGTAGCTGTTGTCCGTGGCTTCCCGGCCGGGCCGATCCGTTCCCAGTTCGCTGCGCCGCATTCGACTCTCCTCATGGGTCAGGGTCTCCAACGGCACCAACGAGGCCAATGGAAACTCGCGGCTGAAGATCCGCGCCAGCGACGCATTGGCAACAAGGACCCACTGCTGCTTCATCTCAATTCTCCGTCAACGAAATTTCATGGTGCGCGTCCCCCTGCACCAGGAGTTTGCGCCAGCGCAAAAAGGGGCGCAAAAGCTTGGCTGCGATCGTTTGCCGGCAGCGCGGCAGTTGCACTCCGCCGGATGCCTTGACTCAGATCAAGCGGGCTCGGACCGTGATCCCTAGCATTGCCTGCATGCCGGCCTTCAATGAACTCCCGGTGGAGATCCACCATGCCGCGAGGGAGGTCGATTTCCTGCTGGTCGGCGGCGGCCTGGCCAGCGCGACCGCGGCCGAGGCGCTGCGCATCGAGGGGGCCAAGGGCTCCGTCGTCATCGTGGGCGCGGAGAGCCGGCTTCCCTACCACCGGCCCCCGTTGTCGAAGCGCATTCTCCTATCCGACGGGCCGCGCGAGCCGCCCCTGGTGCTGAAGGAGGCCGACTGCCTTGCCCATAGCATTAAGGTGCTGCGCGGGACGAGGGCGATCGCATTGCAGCCGCGCGATCACCTCGTCCTCACCGACCCTGCGGGCGCCCTGCGCTACGGCAAGCTGCTGATCGCCACCGGCGCCAGGCCGGTGCACCTGGCCGTGCCCGGCGCGGAGTTGCCGGGCATTCACTACCTGCGCAACATCGAGGACGCCCTGGCCATCCACGCGGCGGCTCGAAAGGGCCACCGGGTCGTGGTGATCGGGGCGAGCTTCATCGGCATGGAGGTGTCCGCGGCATTGAAGCAGAAGGGTCTCCATGTCACGCTGCTGGCGCCGCAGGGCGAGGTCCTGACCTCGCTCCGGGCGCCCGCCATCAGCCGTTTCCTCCGCGAGCGCCATGCGAAGCACGGCGTCGAAGTGCTGGCCGCCGGGGTGGTGGCGCTGGAGGGCGGCAAGCAGGTCGAGGCGGTGCGAACCTCCGACGGCCGTCGGCTGCACTGCGACTTCGTCGTCGCCGGCATCGGCGTGACGCCGGACATCGACTTCCTTGCCGGCAGCGGCATCCTGACGGGCGACGGCATCGTCGTCGACGACCACCTGCGCACGAGCGATCCCGACGTCTTCGCGGCCGGCGACGTGGCCGCGTTCCCCGATCCCGTCTTCGGGGTCCGCCGGCGTGTCGAGCACTGGGACAATGCCGTCAAGCAGGGCAGGCTCGCGGCCAGGAACATGCTGGGGCAGGGCCTGCCCTACGACGAAGTCTCGACCTTCTTCTGTGACGTGTTCGACACCAGCTTCCAGTTCCTGGGCCTGCCCGACGGCGCCACCGAGCACCTCGAGATCGGGTCTCCCGACGCCCGCAGCTGGGCCTTGATGTACCTGCGCGACGAGGTCCCGCGGGCACTGTTCACCTCCGGGCGACCCGCGAGCGAGACGCACGCGATCAGGGCCTTGATCCGCTATCGCACCCACATCGGCCGCTTTCGGTCCAGGCTGGCCGATCCGAGCTTCTCACTGACGCGGATCCCGAGCCAGACGGTGCTGATCCTGCAAGGCGGCGGTGCCATGGGCGCCTTCGAGTGCGGCGTCGTGCAGGCGCTCGAGCAGAAGGGAATTCACCCCGACGTCGTTGCCGGCGTGTCGATCGGCGCCTTCAATGGCGCGATCATCGCGTCTCACCCGCAGCATGCCGCGCAGGCGCTGGAGGCGTTCTGGCACGACCTCGCGATGATGACGCCGGCGCTGCCTGACGAGCGCGGGCGGCGGCTGCTGTCCTCCGCATCGGCCATGGCGTGGGGCATCCCGGGCTTTCTCCGGCCGCGCTGGATGCCGCCGAACAACCTGTTGCTCGACGCCGTCACCTGGACCTCGTTCTACGATTCGGCTCCCGCCAAGGCGCTGCTCGGGCGCTACGTGGACTTCAGCACCCTGCATGCGAGCCCGGTGCGCCTGCTGATGAGCGCCGTGGATGTCGAAAGCGCCGAACTCAGGATCTTCGACAGCTACGTGGACGAACTCACGGCCGATCATGTCGTCGCCAGCGGCAGCCTTCCGCCCGGGTTGCCCTGGACCACCATCGCGGGCCGGCACTACTGGGACGGCGGCATCGTCAGCAACTCGCCACTGGAGCTGGTCGTCGAGCGTTGTGGCGCGTCGGGCAAGCGGATCTTCGTCGTTGACTTGTTCGCAACCCACAGGCCGCTGCCCCGGAACATGATGGATGTCTTCATGCGGCGCGACGAGATCGCCTACGCCGAGCGCGTGCGCCGCACCAGCACCGAAGAGGCGATCGTGAGCGACTTTCGCAAGCTGGTGGAGGAGATCCTCGATCGGGTGGAGCCAGCCGTGGCGGCGCAGGTCCGGCAACAGCCGCGCTATATGGAGCTGATGGGGGCCGAGGCTTCGCTCGACATCACGCGCATCGTGCGCGAGGGCGCGGCCGACGAGCCGGCCTCGCGCGACTTCGACTTTTCGCTGGCCTCGATCCGCGCCCACGTCATGGACGGCCACGCGCAGGCCATGCGGGTGCTGGAAGCTTCGGGACCGCCGGCGCGCCGAATGCCGCCGCTTCGACGCTGAGCCATCGGCCGGCTGCAACGCAAGCGCGCATCGTCGGCTTGAAGGGTATCAAGGCACCCGGCCGGTCGCGCGCCTAGGCTGTGGGGACATCGAATCCAGGAGTGACCCATGACCTCGCGCGACATTGTTCTCTGTCATCCCGTGCGCACTGCCATCGGAACCTACGGTGGCAGCCTCAAGGACGTGCCTGCCCCGACCTCGGTCCGGCCGCAGCCCGCGTTCCGGACAGACGGAACCCCACCGCCGGCAGCGCGCCGGGCCTGAACTCGGGCGCCGCGGCGATGCTCGTGGCCGAGCATCAATGGGCCGAGAAGAACTTCCTCAAGCCGATGGCGCGGCTGGTCTTCGACGGCCCCGCTACGTCGCTTCGGCGTTGTGCGTTGGTTGTCACGGAAATCCCTTCGTGGAAGTCGAGACGGCCTTCGCGCTGTGACACGGAGACTGCGTCGGTGGGCGAAATCGGGCGCTTGCCTCGCTCAGCAGTCGGATCGCGTCTTCGTCCTCGACTTGTCCAAACGATCGGTAGAACTGTCCGACCGCCTGAAAGTCCTCAGGAACCTGCAGGCACACGAGCTCATCGGCGAAGGGGCGCACCAGGTCCAGGCTTTCAGCGGAAGCGACCGGTACTGCGCAGACCAGCCTGGCAGGCTTGCGCGCACGCACTGCGTGCAATGCGGCCATCATTGTGGCGCCGGTCGCAAGGCCATCATCGACCACGATGACAACGCGGCCTGCTGCCTCGATCGGAGTCCGATCGGGCGTATACCGCCTGCGCCGGTCCCTTAGGAGGTCCAGCTGGCAGCGCTTTTCTTCTTCGATGTAGGCCTTGCTCGCGCCAGCCGATCGAGCGTACGGAGCGACATACGTCCAGCCACTCTCGTCGATCGAGCCGATGGCGAATTCCGGCGACGATGGCGCCCTCAGCTTTCGGACGAGAACGACGTCGAGTTCACCTTCTAGCCGATGGGCAAGAAGATTGCCTATTTCGAGGGCGCCGCGAGGGATGGCCAGAATCAATGGGTGGTGGCCTCGCCATGACTGCAACGCCTGCGAGAGCCTTTCGGCGGCATCGTGTCGATCTGCGAAGCGCATGGTGTCAAGCTCCTGGATGTTCTCGAGGCTTCAATCTTGTCCGGTCGCACTGCAGGGACTTCAGGCCGTGTGCCGTGTCGCTTCGCATTGCGCCCGGGGCAGGCGCCCCAACCGTTTTTCGACGGCGAGGACGCCGCGGGTGATCTTGAGCAGCGTGTCCGGCGTCACGCTCATGGCATCGATGCCGAGCTCGACCAGGTGTGCGGCGACGTCCGGGTAGTCCGAGGGCGCTTGGCCGCAGATGCCCACGTGGCGGCCGTTGCGCCGTGCGCCCTCGATGGTCTCGCGGATCATGGCCTGCACGCCGTCGTCGCGCTCGTCGAAGTCGAAGGCCACGATGCGGGAGTCGCGGTCGACCCCCAGCACGAGCTGCGTCAGGTCGTTGGAGCCGATCGAGAAGCCGTCGAAGAGACGGGCGAAGGCGTCGATCTGGATCACGTTGTTCGGGATCTCGCACATCACGTAGATCTCCAGGCCGTCGACGCCGCGCCGCAGGCCGTGGGCGGCCATCGCGTCGAGCACCCGCTCGGCCTCCTGGATGCGGCGACAGAACGGGATCATCAGCTTGACGTTCACGAGTCCCATTTCTTCACGGACCCGCTTCATGGCGGCGCATTCGAGCGCGAAGCCCTCCGCATAGGCCGGGTGCGTGTAGCGTGAGGCGCCCCGAAATCCGATCATCGGGTTCTCCTCCTTCGGCTCGAACCCGCTGCCGCCGAGGAGGCTGGCGTACTCGTTGGTCTTGAAATCGGACATCCGGACGATCACCGGCTTCGGAAAGAAGGCCGCGGCGATCATGCCGACGCCTTCGGACAGTTCGCGCACGAAATAGTCCGCTGGCCGCTCGAAGGATCGCGTGAGCCGCGCGATCTCGGCGCGCACCGCCGGATCGTCCACTTTCTCCGGATGCACCAGGGCCATCGGATGGACCTTGATGTGCTCGGCGACGATGAATTCCATCCGTGCCAGGCCGACGCCGTCGTTGGGCAGCAAGGCCGTCTGGAAGGCGCTGTCGGGATTGCCCAGATTGACCATCAGATGCGTCTGCGGGCGTGCGAGCGCCGACAGCTCGACGCTCGTCTTGTCGAACGGCACCGCGCCCGGGTAGACGTGGCCTTCGGCGCCCTCGGCGCAGGACACGGTGATCTGGTCGCCCGTGCGGATCGTGGCCGTCGCACCGTCGCAGCCGACGACCGCTGGGATGCCCAGTTCGCGCGCCACGATGGCCGCATGGCAGGTGCGTCCGCCGCGGTTGGTGACGACCGCGGCCGCAATCTTCATGACCGTGCCCCAGTCCGGCATCGTGGTGTCGGCGACCAGGACCTCCCCGGGCTTGAACTGCCCCAGCGCCAGCACGTCGGAGACGACGCGCGCCTTGCCGGTCGCAATCGACGAGCCGACGGCCCGCCCGGCAACCAGCGGCCGGGGCGGTGCATCGAGGCGGTACTCGTCGACGCGATTCAGCGGCTTTTGCGATGCCACCGTCTCCGGACGGGCCTGAACGATGTAAATCAGGCCGTCGACCCCGTCCTTGGCCCATTCGATGTCCATCGGAGTCGGCTGCCCTGCGCGGCGACTGTAGTGGTCCTCGATCGCGACCGCCGCCTCGGCCAGCGCCAGCACGTCGGCGTCGCCGATGCAGTAGCGCGCCTGGTCTTCCGGGGGCGTGGGCAGGTTGCAGGTCGTCTCGCGGCCCGCCGCCTTCGAATACACCAGCCGCATCTCCTTGCTGCCGAGCTTGCGCCGCAGGACGGTGCGGTGGCCGAGCTTCAGGGTCGGCTTGAAGACATAGAACTCGTCGGGGTCCACGGTGCCCTGGACGACGTTCTCGCCCAGCCCGTAGGCGCCGGTGATGAAGACGACATCCCGGAATCCGCTGTCGGTGTCGAGCGTGAACATGACCCCGCTGGCGGCGCGATCCGAACGCACCATCTGCATCACGCACACGGACTGAAGGACCCTGAAGTGGTCGAAGCCGTTGTCGACCCGGTAGGCGATGGCGCGGTCCTTGAACAGGCTGGCGAAGCAGAGGCGAACGGCGTCCAGCAGGCGCGCCTCGCCGGAGATGTTCAGGAAGGACTCGTGCTGCCCGGCGAAGCTGGCGGTCGGGAGGTCCTCGGCGGTGGCGGAACTGCGCACGGCCACCGTCATGTCGGCGCCGTACTCCGTGCGCAGTTGCGCATAGGCCGCGCGGATCTCGCGCACCACGTCGTCGGGCAAGGGCGCCGAATAGACGATCTCGCGCGCAAGCCGTGCCCGCCGGGCCAGATCGTCGACGTTCTCGACGTCCAGGCCTGCCAGGGCTTCCTTGAGACGCGGCAGCGCATCGGCAGTCTCGAGCGTGCGGCGGTACGCATCCGCGGTGATCGCGAATCCGTTGGGTACGCGAACGCTGCCTGGGTGCAAGGCGCTGAACAACTCCCCGAGCGATGCGCTCTTGCCTCCTACCGTCGGCACATCATCCGCACCGAGTTCGGAGAACCAGCGGATATGGATCGCGTCGGGGGGCATGTGTGTGTCTCCTTGTGCCAGAGCGCGACTGCGCTCGAGCAGATTCGACGCTAAGCCCGACTCCCTCGAACGATCTTGATCTCGCGCAAGCCGCTCGCCGCAGCGGCTCGATGCGGATCTGTTGATCTGGAGCAAGACCCTGTCGCCGAGTCGGTATGACAGTGCTTGTTGGCGTCAGGCCGATGTTGTCGAGTAGCAGGAGATGAGCCATGAGCAGCGATGCGATCTATTGTTTCGATAGGGCGTGTGTTCTGTTCGCGATCTACCCCGAGGGAAGAACCGGCCTCCGCGTCGTGGCCGAGATATCGGAAGATGCCCTGCGCGACGTATTCGGAGCACACGGCGGCGGGGACAGCCTCGTCGACGCCTGCCGGAGTCACTTCGATGCGATCGAGGCGGCGGCGCTGCGGCACTACCGCGAGGACCCCGTGAAACCCGTGATGCTGGAGGTTGGCGACTTCGCGTTTCCGGCATTCCCGGCGATCGATGCCGTCATTTGAGCGCGCTTGCGGCTCGAGCGCTTCGTCTGACAGCAAGGATCACGCGGATGCGTCGATGGTCTCCGGATGCTGCCGGACCAGCAGCACCGGCACGGGGCTGGTTCGCACGACGAGATCCGCATCGCTGCCCAGCGCCATGCGGGCCGCGTCATGAAGCCGGTCAATGCGGCGCCGGGACGGAGCTCCAGCCGGCCGTGCCCGTCACGGGGAAGCGCAAGGGCAGGGGCTTCGGCGCGGGCGGGGCGGTGTTCGTTTCTGCCACTTCCCTCTGGAGCCCGCTGCGGATCACCCTCGCCAGGCCGGCGAGCTCCTTGGCGCATTCGTCCATCAGGTCGTCCAGCGAGACGATGCCGGTGACATGCTTGGCACTGTCGATCACCAGCGCGCGCCTGACGCCATGGGATTCCATCACGGCGATGGCGGCGGAGACGTCGGCCTCCTCGGGCACGCTGGCGAGCTCGTCGCTGGCCAGCTCGCCGACCTGGATGCCGTTGGCATTCAGGCCGCGCGCCAGTACATCGACCACCAGGTCGCGGTCGGTGACGATGCCAGTCACGCAGGCGCCTTCGGGCGTTTGGCTGGTGACGATCAGCGCGCCGACATGCTGATCGCGCATCAGGCCCGCGGCCTGGACCAGGGTGCTGGCGCTGTCCACGGCAACCAGGCGCCGCGTGCAGATGGAACCGATGTTCATTCGAATCTCCTTCAACGATGGAACACTGATGCGCATCGAAGCCGCCCGCCCCCCCTGCGCACGAGGCGAACCGAAAAGAGAAGGCCCGCCATCCCTTGCGGAGCGGCGGGCCTCGGTGAAGGTCCCCACCTTTGCGCCGTGGCGCGCGAGCGGTCTGAGGTTGCCTTCACTCCACGACATCGGGCTGATGCCGCGAACTCCCCTGCGGGGGAACCCTCACTTTTCACCTCCGGCACCTGGGTGTTTCGCCAAGCCTCCATTGGTTTGTTCACTGTAGTCGCGCTTGCGCGAAAGGGCTTGACTTGGATCAAGGCAATACCCGTGTCTTTCAAGCGATGGGATGAAGGTGCTCGACGAACCATGCGCCGGCCAGCCCGGCGACGACCTCCAGGGCGCCTGCCTCCTCGAAGAGATGCGTGGCGCGCGGCACGACCTCGAGACACTTTTCGCAGCGCAGGCGCCCGAGGGCCGCGCGATTCATCGCCAGGACCTCGGTGTCCGACCCGCCCACGATGAGCAGGGTCGGCGCCAGCACCGCGTCCAGGGCGTCGCCGGCGAGATCGGGACGCCCGCCGCGCGAGACAACGGCTTGCACGAGCTCCGGGCGCTGCGCCGCGGCGACCAGCGCGGCGCCCGCACCCGTGCTCGCACCGAACAGGCCGATGGGCCGGTTGTGGGAGGACAAGGCATCGAGCGCGTCCATCACCCGTTGCGCAAGCAAGGGAATGTCGAACACGTTGACGCGGTTCTCGGCCTCGTCGGAGGTGAGCAGGTCGAACAGCAGGGTGCTCAGCCCCCTGCGCTGCAGTGCGCGGGCGACCTGGATGTTGCGGCGGCTGCGGCGACTGCTGCCGCTGCCGTGCGCGAAGACGACGATGCCGCGCGGCGGCTCGACCAGGCACAGTTCACCTTCGAGCTTGTTCGGGCCGATGGCCATCCGGATGAGGTTCGGCAAGAGAGGCCTCCTTGGTCACAGTCCGAAGGGGTAGGTGTCCGGCAGGCCTTCGATCGTCTCGGTCCCGAGCGGCGTGACGGCGCGGGTCTGGTCCAGCCAGATGTACTCGTCGAATTGCCGGGTGAGCACGGCCTGGAAGTAGTGGCTCTGCAGTTCGGTCTCGGGCCGGTAGAGCACGCCGATCGCACGCTCCAGCCGTGGCTGCGACAAGCCTGCCACCACCTCCCCGGACGCCGGACCGCGCAGCGGCAGGATGAAGTTCGCGACCTTCGATTCATGGCAAAGGCGCTCGTAGCTTCCGGCCTTCGAGGCCTGCACCGGCTTGACCTCCATCGGCCCGTCCCAGTCGGATGCGGCCGCGACGGTTCCGGTGTGCGTCCCGAATCCGATCAGGCAGGCGCCGGCGCCGAACTCGACCCGGCACAGCTGCCCGATGTTGTGTTCGCCGCGCCGGGACATCTCGGTGGCCCTCGCATCGCCGACGTGCGAGTTGTGCGCCCAGACGATGGCCTTGCTCTGCGGTCCGTGATAGTCCAGCAGCCTCTGCAGGGTCTCGAACATGTGGCTGTCGCGCAGGTTCCAGGAAGCGCGCGAGCCGTAGTACATCGAGCGGTAGTAGCGCTCCGCATTGGCGACGAGGCGGGCGTTCTGCACGGCGTCGAGAAAGCGCTCGCCGTCCTGCGAGGCGTAGCGCTGCTCCCGGATCAGCAGGTCGCCCAGCATCGCGACCACTTCGGGCTCGCAACTGAGATACCGGTCGTTCAGCGCCGCATGGCCGTAGCTGGCCGGGTCCGACTGCCAAGGCGTCAGGCATCCATAGCGTCGGCGGGCAATTCCCGCCGTGGGGGGATCGACGTCTTCCAGGTAGCCGACCACCGAATGGATCGAGTTGTAGAGACTGTAGAGGTCGAGGCCATGGAATGAGACCCGGTCGCCCTCGGCGAGCCCGGCATTGCGGGCGCGAAGCCATTCGACAAAAGTGCGGACTTCTTGGTTGCGCCACATCCACGCCGGGAACCGGGCGAAGGCCGACCATCGCGAAGGGCGGTGACCGGCATGGCGCACGTAGCGGTCGATGCGGGCCGCATCCGGCCAGTCGGCCTCGATGGCGATGAAGTCGAAGTGCTTGCCTTCGATCAGTTCGCGCGAAATGCGCTCGCGCATCCGATAGAACTCCGAGCTGCCGTGGGTCGCCTCGCCGAGCAGCACGACGCGGGCGTCGCCGATGCGATCGAGCAAAGGCGCCAGTTCCGCGGATTCAACCGTCTCGAACCGCTCACACGCGCCCGCAATGGCCTCCGCCAGGCGCGCGTCCGCCGATCCGGCCGGGGGCTGCCTTTCCTCACGGGTCCGAAACCGCACGGCATCCCTGTCCAGCGGTGCGATCCTGACATCCGCGATGTCCTCGACCGCGTAGAGGTCGGGCCCTGTGCGCGTCAAGCGAATCAGTTCCCGAACGGCCGGATCGGTGCCAGCCGATACCACCATGCGTCCACCGATCGCAAGCTGGGGCTTCAGCGCCCCGATGAATTCCGCACCGTCCGGATTCACGAAGATCGCGTCGAAGGGCCCATGCTCCGGCAAACCCCGATTGGCGTCGGCGTGCACGATCTGCACGTGCGGACATCGCAGGCTGTGCAGGATGGCCGCCGCCTTCGCCGCCAATGCGGCGTTCGATTCGACGCTGTAGACCCTGGAGGCGAGCCGGCAGAGCACGGCCGTCGCGTAACCCGATCCGGTGCCGACCTCGAGGACCCTCGCATGCCCCCCGATCGACAGCGCCTCGGCCATGAGCGCGACGAGATAGGGCTGAGGGAGGGTTCGCTCCCCGTCGAGCTTCAGCGCAGCGTCCTCGTAGGCGAACTCCTGCAGCGGCGCAGGCAGGAAGACCTCGCGAGGCACTGCGCGCATCGCCTCGAGCACCTCTTTGGCGCGCACGCCCCGGCCTGCAATCTGATCCTCCACCATGGCGACGCGAAGCCGCCCGAAGTCGATGTTCGACAAGATGTCTCCTGCTGCCTCGAACAGTTTGATTCCGGACTTCAAGCGCTGGTTTGCGCTGGCTCAAACGCCTGCCACGTCGCACGGCGCCGGGACGCGCAAGAGGAGGGGCTTTGCGCCTTGATGCAGGTCAAGGGCCCCGATGTCGTCGTGCCTACGATGAAAGCATCCTTCAACCGGTAGTCCATCCACGAAAGGCCGATCCATGAACGATACGACGCAGAACCTCGGGGCGCCGGAGCAGAAAGTCGGCTCTTCAGCGGTGATGAGCGAGACCCTTCACAAGCTTCGTGCGCTGCTCGACGACCTGCAGGGCGATGCGCTGCACAAGGCACGCGATGCGGCGCGAAGCACCGACCAGGTCGTGCACCATCACCCCTACAGCGCCATCGGCATCGCGGCGGCCGCGGGCCTCGTCATCGGCTTCCTCGCCACGCGACGCTGAGGCGTTTTTTTTCGCGTGTCGGACACTGCCGTCAGGCCGGCCGCGTCGGCCAGACCCGAGGTGACACCGGCGCGCTTGACGTCGGTGATCCAGGCGCTGCTGCATGAACTGCGCGGCGACGAGGCGGCGCCACCCCATCTGGACGATGACCTGCAGCGCACGCTCGGCATCGACAGCCTGGCGCGAATGGAACTGATGCTGCGGCTCGAGCAGGCGTTCGACGTGCGCATGCCCGAAGGCGCGATGGAGGCCGCGCAGACGCCGCGCGACCTGCTGCGCGCGCTGGCCGCGGCCCCACCGCGCGGCAGCACCCGGCCTGCCAAGCCCGCCGCGGCTGGCTGGCAGCCGCTCGAAACCGGCGCTGCCGATATTCCGTACCGAGCGCAGACACTGCTGGATGTCCTGCAATGGCATGCCGACAGGGCCGGCGCGCGGCGCCATGCCCTGCTGTTGCGAGACGACCAGGCGCCGCAGGAACTCGACCACACCGCATTGCTGGAGCACGCACGTGCGATGGCTGCGGCGCTGCAGCGCGAGGGCGTTGCGCCCGGCGAGGCGGTTGCGCTGATGTTGCCCACCAGCCTGGCGTTCCTGGAGTGCTTCATGGGCATCTTGCTGGCGGGCGGCGTCCCGGTCCCGATCTACCCCCCGTTTCGCGCCTCGCAGATCGAGGATCACCTGCGTCGCCAGGCACACATCCTGGCCAACGCGCAGGCGGTGCTGTTGATCAGCGACGAGCAGGCGCTGCCGGCGGCCCGCATCCTGCGAGCGGGCGCTCCCGACCTGCGCGCGGTGCTGACCGTGGACCGACTGCGCGCGCCGGGCGGCTCGTGGCGCCCCGTGGTGCGCGGCGCCCAGGACACGGCCCTGATCCAGTACACGTCGGGCAGCACCGGCCAACCCAAGGGCGTCGTGCTGACGCATGCCAATCTCCTGGCCAACATCCGGGCCATGGGGCAGGCCGTGAAGGCGGGGCCCGGCGACGTCTTCGTGAGCTGGCTGCCGCTGTACCACGACATGGGCCTGATCGGCGCCTGGCTGGGCAGCCTCTACCACGGCGCGCCGCTGGTGCTGATGTCACCGCAGGCCTTCCTCGGTCGGCCGTCGCGCTGGTTGCGCGCGATCAGCGAGCACCGCGCGACGCTGAGCGCGGCGCCGAACTTCGCGTACGAGATCCTCGCGACGAAGGTGCCGGACGACGAGCTGCAGGGCCTGGACCTGAGCCATTGGCGAGCCGCGATGAACGGCTCCGAGCCGGTGCACGCGACGACGCTGGCGTTGTTCCGCGAACGCTTCGAACGATTCGGCTTCGACCGGCGCGCGATGATGCCCGTCTACGGCCTCGCCGAAAGCGGAGTCGGCCTGGCCTTTCCGCCGCTGGGCCGCGGGCCCAGGATCGACCTCATCGATCGGCGGGCGCTGCATGACGACGGGCGCGCCGAGCCGGTCGACACCGAGCGGCCGGACGCGATGCGCGTGGTCGGCTGCGGCATGCCCCTGGCTGGCCACGAGTTGCGCGTCGTGGACGGGCACGGCGCGGAGCTGCCCGACAGGCAGGAGGGCCGGATCGAGTTCCGTGGGCCTTCGGCCACGACCGGCTACTTTCGCAATCCCGAGGGCAACAAGGCGTTGTTCAAAGGCGATTGGCTCGACTCGGGCGACGTCGGCTATGTCGTGGATGGCGAGATCTTCCTCACCAGCCGGGTGAAGGACCTGATCATCCGGGGCGGCCACAACATCCATCCCTATGACCTCGAGGAAGTCGTCAGTGCGTTGCCGGGTGTCCGGCGCGGCTGCGTCGCGGTGTTCGGGGCCACCGATCCACACAGCCGCAGCGAGCGCGTCATCGTGCTGGCGGAGACCCGCCTGGAGGCGCCGGCGGCCCGGGCAGGGTTGCGCGACCGGATCGCGCAACTGACGATCGAGGTGCTGGGCCTGCCTGCCGACGACATCGTGCTGGCCCCGCCGCACGCGGTCCTCAAGACTTCCAGCGGCAAGATCCGGCGGGCGGCGTGCCGCAGCCTGTATGAGCAGGGCAAGCTTGGCCAGTCGCGGCCCGGCGTCGCGTGGCAGCTGGCGAAGCTGTGGCTCGACGCCTTGCAGCGGCGCGTGCGCGAACCGGTGCGGCAGGTTGCGTCCGCGCTCTTCGCCGGCTGGCTGTGGGCGGTGTTCGGAGTCGGGGCCGCGCTGGCGGCAGCCGCGGCGCTGCTGCCCGCACAGGCGCTGCGCAAGCGGATCGCGCGTGCCATCGCGCGGGTCGGCTTGCGAGTCTGCGGATTGCCGATCCATGTCGAGGGCTCGGCGACCCTGGAAGGCGGACCCTGGATCATCGTGTCCAACCATGCCAGCTACCTCGACTGGCTGCTGCTCACCGCGGTCCTGCCGGCCCGGGCATGCCTGGTGGCGAAGCGAGAGCTCGCACAGTCGGCGCCCTTGAAGTGGATGCTCGAGCGCATGGGTGTGCGCTTCGTCGAGCGCGATGACGTGCACGCCAGCGTCGAGGACGCCAGGCACCTGGTGCAGGCGGCCAAGGAGGGCGAAAGCCTGGTGTATTTCCCGGAAGGCACGCTCGCCCGAGCGCCCGGCCTGCGCCCGTTCCACTTGGGCGCCTTCGTCGCCGCGACGCAGGCGGGCGTCAAGGTCGTGCCGGTCAGCCTGCGTGGCACGCGATCGGTGTTGCGCGATGGATCGTGGTGGCCGCGCCGCAGCCCGATCTCGGTTCGGGTGCACGAGCCATTGGGCGCCGAGGGAGACAGCTGGTCGGACGCGGTGCGTCTGCGCGACCGGGCGCGCGAGCAGATCGCCCGGGGCTGTGCGGAGCCCGTGACCGCGGGATGAGCCGCGATTGTTGATCTGGCGCAAGGGGGCGGCCGAAGCCGCCGCGCAGACTGCGCGCCAGGAGCCGCCATGGAAGGACCTGCCCTCATCCGCAAGACCGCCCGGGATCGCCGTCTGCCGCCCAACCTGGTCGACTACGAGTCCGAATGCCGAGCCTTCAGCTGGGATGCGGCCCGCGCCGCCTTGCAGGGCCTTCCCGGTGGCGGTCTCAACATGGGCTTCGAGGCCGTCGACCGGCATGCAGCCGGCCCGTTGAAGGACCGGACTGCCCTGCGATTCGTATCGCGCGGCGCGGCGCCGCTGGACCTCAGCTACGGCGAACTCGCGCGCCGGACCAACCGCTTCGCCAATGTGCTGCGCCAGCTCGGCGTCGGCAAGGGCGACCGCATGTTCGTGCTCGCGGGGCGCATTCCCGAACTCTACGTCGCGGTGCTCGGCGCCTTGAAGAATGGCAGCGTGGTGACGCCTCTCTTCTCGGCCTTCGGCCCGGAGCCGATTGCAACGCGCATCGGTATCGGCAGCGGGCAGGTGCTCGTGACCACCGACGAACTGTACCGGCGCAAGGTGCGGCAGTGCCGCGGTCAGCTGCCGTCGCTGCGCCACATCCTGCTGGTCGCGGAGGATGGCGGCACCACCGCGGAGCCCGGCACGCTCGATCTCGCCACGCTGATGGCATCGGCCTCCGGCGACTTCAGCACCGTGGCGACCTCGCCGGACGATCCTGCGCTGCTGCACTTCACCAGCGGCACCACCGGCGCGCCGAAGGGCGCACTGCACGTGCATGGCGCGGTGGTCGCCCACCACGCCACCGCGCGCTACGCGCTCGACCTGCATCCGCAGGACCGCTACTGGTGCACCGCCGATCCCGGCTGGGTGACCGGAACCTCGTACGGCATCCTCGCGCCGCTGCTGCTGGGCGTGACCTCGCTGGTCGATGTCGAGGAGTTCGACGCCGAGCGCTGGTACGGCTTGCTGGAAGCGGAACGCATCAGCGTCTGGTACACGGCCCCGACCGCGATCCGCATGCTGATGAAGGCCGGTGTGGCGCAGGCGCGGCGGCGCAGCTATCCGGAGCTGCGCTTCGTGGCCAGCGTCGGCGAGCCGCTCAATCCGGCGGCCGTCTGGTGGGGCAAGGAGGCGCTGGGCCTGCCCATCCACGACAACTGGTGGCAGACCGAGACCGGCGGCATCATGATCGCCAACACCCCGGCCTTCGACATCAAGCCGGGCTCGATGGGCCGCGCGCTGCCCGGCATCGAAGCCCGCATCGTCGAGCACCTGGAGGCCGAGGGCGAGGCGCCCAGGGTGCGGGTCGTCGAACAGCCGGACGTCGAAGGCGAGCTGGCCCTGCGCGCCGGCTGGCCATCGATGTTTCGCGGCTACCTGAACAACGAGGCCCGCTATCGGCGGTGCTTTGCCGGCGGCTTCTATCTCACGGGTGACCTGGCCCGGTGCGATGCCGACGGCTACTTCTGGTTCGTCAGCCGCGCCGATGACGTCATCAAGTCCGCCGGCCATCTGATCGGCCCGTTCGAGGTCGAGAGCGCCCTGATGGAGCACGCGGCGGTCGCGGAGGCCGCCGTGATCGGCAAGCCCGACGCATTGCTCGGCGAGAGGGTCAAGGCCTTCGTCTCGCTCAAAGCCGGTCATGCGCCCGGCGAGGCGCTGCGCACGGACATCCTCGCGCACGCGCGCAAGCGCCTCGGCGCGGCCGTCGCGCCCAAGGAGATCGACTTCCTCGCGTCCCTGCCGCGGACCCGCAGCGGCAAGATCATGCGGCGCCTGCTCAAGGCCCGCGAACTCGGGCTGCCCGAGGGAGACACCTCCACGCTGGAGGGCGGCGCATGAACGACACGGATGTACCGCCGCCGCCCACCGGCCCCGTGCCCTGGGACAAGGTCTTCGCACTGACGATGCTGGCCGACATGCTGCGCATCCGGCGCATGGAAGAGAAGTGTGCCGAGCTGTACGGCAGACAGAAGATCCGGGGTTTCCTGCATCTCTACATCGGCGAGGAAGCCGTGGCCACCGGTGCGATGCATGCCTTCGCGGCCGATGACAACATCGTCGCGACCTATCGCGAGCATGGCCATGCTTTGCTGCGCGGCGTCGGCATGGGCGCGATCATGGCGGAGATGTACGGCAAGCAGGAAGGCTGTTCGCGCGGTCGCGGCGGCTCGATGCACCTGTTCGACCGGGCGACCCGCTTCTTCGGGGGCCAGGCGATCGTCGGCGCCGGACTGCCCCTGGCGGTCGGGCTGGCCCTCGCCGACAAGCTCTCGGGGCGCAGCGCATTGACCGCCTGCTTCATGGGCGAAGGGGCGATCGCGGAAGGCGCCTTCCACGAGTCGATGAACCTCGCGGCCTTGTGGCGGTTGCCCGTGCTCTTCTGCTGCGAGAACAACCTGTACGCGATGGGCACGGCGCTGGCGCGCTCCGAGTCGCAGACCGACCTGTGCGTCAAGGCGAGCTCGTACGGGATGCGGGCCATCGCCGTCGACGGCATGGACATCGTAGCTGTCCACGAGGCTGCGAAACGTGCCGCGCCCGAGGTGCGTGACGGCGGCGGGCCGATGTTCATCGAGTTCCGGACCTACCGCTTCCGCGCCCATTCGATGTTCGATGCCGAGCTGTATCGAAGCAAGAGCGAGGTCGAGGCCTGGAAGACCCGTGGCCCGATCCATACCTACACGGCACGCCTGAAAGCGCAGGCCAGTCTCACCGAGGACGAGTTCAAGACCATCGAGGCGAGGGCGCAGGCGGAAGTGGACGAAGCCGTCGCGTTCGCCGAGGCGGGCAGCTGGGAGCCGGTGGAGAACCTCCTGGACGACGTGCTCACGCGCAAGGAGCCTGCGTGACGCGCCGCACGATGAGCTATCGCCAAGCGCTGGCCGAGGGCCTGCGCGAAGCGCTGCGACAGGACCCGCGGGTCTTCCTGATGGGCGAGGATGTGGGCCGCTATGGCGGCACCTACGCGGTATCGAAAGGCCTGCTCGAGGAGTTCGGACCCGAGCGCGTGCGCGACACGCCCTTGTCCGAGCTTGCCTTTGTCGGCGCCGGGGTCGGCGCGGCGCTGGGCGGCATGCGGCCGATCGTCGAGGTGATGACGGTCAACTTCAGCTTGCTGGCGCTCGATCCCATCGTCAACGGCGCCGCGCTGATGCACCACATGTCGGGCGGGCAGTTCTCGGTGCCGCTGGTGATTCGCATGGCCACCGGCGCGGGCCGCCAGGTGGCGGCGCAGCACTCGCACAGCTTCGAAGGCTGGTACGCGCACGTGCCCGGCATCCGCATCGTCGCGCCCGCCACGGTCGAGGACGCTCGCGGCATGCTCGCCGCGGCGCTCGCCGATCCGGACCCGGTGCTGCTCTTCGAGCACGTGCAGCTCTACAACATGGAGGGCGAGTGCGACGACGCCTGCGACGTCGACATCTGCAGTGCCAAGGTGCGTCGCGCCGGCACCGACGTCAGCCTGATCGCCTACGGCGGATCTCTTTCCAAGGCGATGCTGGCAGCCGAGGCGCTGAGCCTCGAAGGCATCGTCGCCGAAGTGATCGACCTGCGGGTATTGCGGCCGCTCGACGATGCGACCGTGATGTCCTCGGTACGCAAATGCCGGCGCGCGGTGATCGTCGACGAGGGGTGGCGTTCGGGCAGCCTGGCCGCCGAGCTGATGGCGCGCATCGGCGAACAGGCCTTCTTCGACCTCGACGCGCCACCGGCGCGCGTGTGCAGCGAGGAAGTGCCGATCCCCTATGCGCAGCATCTCGAGGAGGCCGCCTTGCCACAGCCGGCGAAGATCGTCGCGGCGGTCAGGACCTTGATGGGGCGCACGCCGTGATTCGATTCGAATTGCCGTCGCTGGGCGCAGACATGGACGAAGGCACGCTGCTGCAATGGAACGTGCAGCCGGGCGACCGCGTGCAGCGCGGGCAGGTGGTGGCCGTGGTCGACACGACCAAGGCTGCCGTCGATGTCGAGAGCTGGCAGGAGGGCGTGGTGGCCGAGTTGCTGGTGGAACCCGGCCAGAAGATTCCCGTCGGTACCGTGATGGCCTTGCTGCTGGAGCCCGGCGAAGCAGCGGGCGCGCCAAGGGCTGCCACGCCGCCATCGAAGCCCGCAGCGGCCTCCGCCGCCGCATCGCGCCGCCCGGTGTCTCCGGCGGCCCGCAAGCGGGCGCAAGAGCTGGGCATCGTCGCCGATGCAGTGACAGGCACCGGGGCCCAGGGATCGGTCACGCTGGCCGACATCGAGGCCGCGGCGCGTTCGCGCGAGGCCGGCTCAGCCACGGCTGCACCTGCCGCATCGCTTGTCGATCGCAGCCAAGGGATGCGCAAGGCGATCGCCGCGGCCATGAGCCGATCCAAGCGCGAGATTCCGCACTACTACCTGTCGGAGCCGATTCCGATGGAGCGCGCATTGGCCTGGCTGCGGCAGCGCAACGAGGGTGTGGCCGTCGCCGAGCGCATGCTTCCAGCCGTGCTGATGCTCAAGGCGGTGGCCGCCGCCCTGCGGCGAACGCCCGAGCTGAACGGCTTCCATCGCGAGGGCGCGTTCATGCCGGCCGCCGCGGTGCATGCGGGCGTGGCGATCTCGCTGCGCGGCGGCGGGCTGGTGGCCCCGGCCATCCATGATGTCGGCAGCAAATCACTGAACCAGTTGATGCACGACCTCGACGACTTGGTGAAGCGTGCCCGTTCCGGATCGCTGCGCAGTTCCGAGATGTCCGATCCGACGATCACCGTCACGAATCTGGGCGACCAGGGCGTGGACACCGTGTTCGGCGTGATCTATCCGCCGCAGGTGGCCATCGTCGGTCTCGGTCGCATCGCGATGCGGCCCTGGGCGCAGGACGGCGCCATCCGCCTCGTGCCCGTCGTTCGCGCCACGCTGGCCGCCGACCACCGGGCTTCGGACGGCCATCGCGGGGCGCTGTTCCTTGCCGAGCTGCGCGAGCTGCTTCAGCAGCCGCAGGACCTTGCGGCGGAGGGCGACGTGCCGATTCCGAAGAGGGAGAAGCCACATGGATGATGATCGCCGTGCGCTTGCCGACACCGTGCTCGAACTCTTGCGTTCGATCGCCCCCGAGATCGATCCCACGACCATCGATTGGCAGCGCGCACTGCGCCGTCAGGTCGATCTGGACTCGATGGATTGGCTCAACTTTCTGGTGGCCCTGAACGCCCGATTGGGCGTCGACGTTCCGGAGACCGACTATGGCCGCCTGGTCTCGCTCGCTGATGTGCTCGACTACATCGAGGCTCGACACAGGATCGCGGCCCCTGTGAGAGAAGGCCCCCACCCAACGCCTTAGCGCTGGGGACCGCCCGGGCCGCCGGCGCGCGCACCGGGGGCGCGGTGTCAGTAGGGCTCGCGATCCAGGCCTTCGGACCCCGCCACCGCCTTCTTCGGCGCATTCCCGACCATGCAGTCGGTGGTCAGCAACAGGCTGGCGATCGATGCGGCGTTCTGCAGCGCCAGGCGGGTCACCTTGGCGGGATCGATCACGCCCATTTCCAGCAGGTCGCCATACTGGCGCGTCGCCGCGTTGTAGCCGTAGCTTCGCTGGGTCGACGCATCGAGCCTGTCGAGCACGATGGACGGCTCGTCGGCCGCGTTGCCGACGATGCGCCGCAGCGGCTCCTCGAGCGCGCGCTGGACGATCTTGATGCCCGAGGCCTGGTCCAGGTTGGCGGATGGCAGCTCCGCCAATTCGCGTCGGGCGCGCAGCAGCGCCACGCCGCCGCCGGGAACGATGCCTTCCTCGACGGCGGCGCGTGTCGCGTGCAGCGCATCCTCGACCCGCAGCTTGCGTTCCTTCAGCTCGGTCTCGGTCGCGGCGCCGACCTTGATCAGCGCCACGCCGCCCGACAGCTTGGCGATGCGTTCGTCCAGCTGCGTGCGGTCGTACTCGCTGGTCTGCAACTCGCGTTCCTTGCGGATGGCGGCGATCCGGTCCCGGATCGCCTGCGGGTCGCCGCCGCCGCCGATGATCGTGGTGCTCTCCTTTTCGACCACCACGCGGCGCGCCCGGCCAAGGTTGTCCGGCGTCGCCTTTGCGAGCGTCAGCCCGAGCTCGCTCGACAGCACTTGCCCGCCGGTCAGGATGCCCATGTCCTGCAGCATGGCCTTGCGCCGGTCGCCAAAGCCCGGTGCCTTCACGGCGCAGGTTTTCACGACGCCACGGACACTGTTGATGACCAGCGTGGCCAGCGCATCGGCGTCCACCTCCTCGGCGATCACCAGCAGCGGCGCTCCTGACTTCGCCGCCGCCTCGAGCAGAGGCACCAGGTCGTTGATCGACGAGAGCCTTTGGTCGCACAGGACGATCAGCGCGTTCTCCAGCACCGCCGCCTGCTTCTCGGCATTGTTGACGAAATAGGGCGACAGGTATCCGCGGTCGAACTGCAGGCCCTCGACGATCTCGAGTTCGCTGACCCGCCCGGAGCCGTCCTCGATCGACACCGCGCCTTCGCGGCCCACCTTGTCCATTGCATTCGCGATGAGCTCTCCGATCGATCGGTCGTTGTTGGCCGAGATGGCCGCCACGTGGGCGATCTCCTGCGAGGTCGTGCAGGGTTGAGAGATGGTCTTCAGCGTGTTCACGACCGTTTCCGCGCCGAGGTCGATGCCGCGCTTGAGGTCCATCGGGTTCATGCCGGCGGCCAGGTACTTCAGGCCCTCCTGGATCATGGCGTGCGCCAGCACGGTGGCGGTGGTGGTGCCGTCACCCGCCATCTCGCTGGTGCGGGCGGCGACCTCGCGCAGCAGCTGCGCGCCCATGTTCTCGAAGCGGTCTTCCAGTTCGATCGACTTGGCGACCACGACGCCGGAGTTGACGATCTGGGGCGCGCCGTACTCGCTGTCGATGATCACCGTGCGACCCCGGGGGCCGAGGGTCACCTTGACAGCATCGGCGAGCGTGTCAACGCCGCGGCGGATCTTTTCACGCGCATCTTCCCCGAACAAAAGCTTCTTGACTGTCATGGCGAAATCTCCTGGGGTGGCGGCGAAGGCGTCGCGGCGGGTCCTGAAGGCAGTAACCCGACGGTAAGGCATCGGCCGCGGCGCCGTTTGATCGGGCGCAAGCCACGAAGCCGGCGCGCCGCATTCCGAAAACCTTGCCGAGCACTTGCGCTGCGTCTGGCTGGCAGGGAACGACTCGCCATAGAAAGGCGCAGCTGCTTCCCGCGACACAGCAGCACCACCTCAGATTCGACTGGCTTCAGCCGACAGCCGCTTGCACGAGTTCGCGGCCAAGGAATGCACCTTGCTCCTCGAGGCGTTGTTGAAGTACTTGCACATCGATGTCGTGAACGGACTTTCCGTGCGAGATTGCAAGGGCGGCCGCGGTTCCCGCCGCCTGTCCCATCACGAAACATGCTCCGGTAACGCGCGCCGCGGACTGCCCGTCATGGGTCATCGAGGCACAGCGGCCAGCAACAAGCAGATTGGATACACCGCCCGCCGTGCTACGCCGTGGCAGCAGCATCCGATAGGGAAGCTGGTTGTAGCCACGCGACTCGGGGATCGGGGGCCACATCCACTTCACGTCGCCGTCAACGTGCATCTCCAGCGGCCAGCCGTTCACGCCAATGGTGTCCTCGAAATCCGCGCAGCCGAGCACGTCGTGAGCTGTGAGCATGTATTCGCCCACGAGTCGACGGGTTTCCCGGATGCCGACCTGAGGCGCGATGTCCAGCACGTAGGCATCCTCGAAGCCAGGCACCTTTGCGCGAAGGAACTTCACATAGTCGACGATCTGCCGGCGACCCTCGATCTCTCCGTCGCTGAGGGCCCGCGCGTTGGTGCCATCGAGCGCCTTCCCGTCAGGCATCTTCAACTGCGTGACATTTGCGCGCCATTCGTAGGGGTGCTTCTGCGGGCGGACGATGGCGCCTCGGCGGGCGAACTTGAATTCACCCGCCTCTTCGGCCTTGTCCATCAACGCCGGAATGCGTGTCCATGCCTCGCCCGCGCGTTGGGCGTCCACATTTCCAACCCGGAGCATGAGCGTGGGATACAGCAGGTGGCCCTCGCCGTCGCCCTTCTCGGTGGGAACGCCCGCCCAATGCGCGATGTCCGCATCACCCGAGCAATCGATGAAGCACTTCGCGCGGACGGCGAGGCGCCCGGACTTGGTCTCCAACACCACAGAGTCGATTCGGCCGTCCGGCGCCTTGATCACGGCTGCGGCTAGAGCGTGGAACAGAATCTGTACGCCAGCCGCCGCCAACGCCCCATCGGCCGCGCACTTGAAGGCGGACACGTCATACGCTTGCGCGAGGATCTTGCCAAAGATCAGGTGAGGCTCGCTGAGGCCGTCCAGGTCGCGCATTCGGTGGAGCAAGTCATCCGAGAAGCCATGGACCACCCGTTGCATGGTGCCGAACACGTTGGCGTGGAGTCCGCAAAAGTTTGTCACGCCCGCTGCGGTGCCCATGCCGCCCATGAATCCGTATCGCTCGGTCAGCAGCACCTCGGCACCGTTGTGGGCCGCGGCGGCGGCGGCGGACATTCCTGCTGGGCCACCGCCCAATACGACCACGTCGTACTCGCCGAAGAGCGGAACGTCGCGCGCTGGCTCGGCAACTGAATTGACTTGTGTGTTCATGTTCGGTGCTCCAGGTTAGTCAAGGGTGATGTTGTTCTTCTCGATCACGGGCCGCCAGCGAGCCACTTCGTCGGCCAACATGCTGCGGAATTCCGCAGGCGTGTTCCCCACCGGTTCCATGTACTGGGCACGCAGCTTTTCCTGCACTGCTGGCTCGGCCAAGATCAGTGCCAGCTCGCTGCGGAGTCGATGGACAATTTCGGTTGGCGTCTTTGCCGGCGCGACGATTCCGATCCAGGCGTCCGCCTGAATTTCGGGTGCGCCCAGTTCGGCAAGTGTCGGCAACTGCGGAAGAAGCGGTGAGCGCTTTGCTGAAGCGACCGCGAGAGGCTTGAGCCGCCCGGATTTGACAAAGGGCATGACCGCCGCAGCGGGTAGAACGCCCAGGTCGACCTCGCCCGAGATGACCGCGGTGACGGCGGCACCGGAGCCGGGATAGGGCACATGCACGAGGTCGGCCCCCGTCTTCGCAGAGAGAGCCTGCATGGCCAGGTGTGAAGCCGTCCCGGCGCCCATGGAGGCGAAGCTGTACTTGCCCGCATTCTTCCTCAGCTGCGCCAGCAGATCGCCCACATTGGCAGCTGACAGTTTGGCGGACGTGACCAGAACTGCGGGTTGAGAAGCAACGACGGCAATCGGCTCCAGATCACGCGATGGGTCGTACGGCATCTTCTTGTACAGCAGGGCGTTCACCGCCAAGGGGCCGGCGATGCCCACGCCAATGGTTTGTCCGTCGGGTGCCGCCTTGGCTATCGCAGTGGTGCCGATGTTGCCGGAGGCCCCTGGCTTGTTGTCCACGACGAAGGGTTGCCCTAGCCGCGCACCCAGTCTTTCCCCTACCACACGAGCCACGGTGTCTGGCGTGGATCCAGCGGCAAAAGGCACGATGAGATGAACTGGCGCCTTGGGCCATTGTTGGGCGTGTACCGACCCGGCCGCGAGCCCAAGCGAGAGGGACAAGAGCCAATGAAGGGATTGGCGACGATGCATGGTGTGTCTCCGATGTTGCCGGCTCTGAAAGTGGCCGGTTGCGACAACTCTAGGTTTCAGCAATGATTACGTCCATGCCATGAAGGCCATACCCTTCAGCAGGAATCTAAATAATGGACATGCGGCTCCTTGCAGTGTTTGATGAGGTCTACAAAACGCGTAGCGTGACGCGGGCCGCCGAAAACCTCGATATTCCGCAGACATCGGTGAGCTTGGCCCTTGGTCGGTTGCGCCGTCAGTTCAACGATCCGCTCTTCGTGCGCACTGCCGAAGGAATGGTGCCAACGCCGCACGCCACCGACCTGCTGGGCCCGCTGCGTCAAGCCCTGGAGCTGCTGCGGGTGGCCACCCGGCAGCAGGTCGTGTTCGATCCCGGCAGTTCCATTCGGCACTTCAGGATCAGCATGACGGACGTCAGCCACCTCGAGTTTCTGCCGCGGCTGACCCATCGCGTCGCGGAGGTGGCGCCGTCGATCCATATCGAGGTGCTTCGCATCGGCCCCGACACGCGGCGGCTGCTGGAGAGCGGCGAGTCTGACCTGGCTGTGGGCTTCATGCCAGAACTTGAGGCCGGCTTCTATCAGCAGCAGCTTTTCGAGCAGGGCTTTGCTTGCGTGGTGCGAAAGCACCATCCGCGGGTGGAACGACGCATGACGATGACGTTGTTCAAGCGGGAACGGCACGTGGCGATCACTGCGCCCGGGACGGGGCACGACCTGCTTGAGCAGCAGCTCAAGCGCATGGGCGTTGAACGGAAGGTCAGGTTGTCGCTACCGACGCTGCCTGGCCTGGGCAATTTGCTGGCCCAGTCTGACCTCATCGCGACGGTCCCGGAGCGGGTTGCGCAGATGCTGGGGCACATCGCCACAGTCAAGTCACTGGTGCCGCCTTTTGACCTTCCTGCGTTTGCCATCAAGCAGCATTGGCACGAGCGCTTTCACCACGATCCGGCCAATCGGTGGCTTCGGGCGATGATCGCTGAGCTGTTTCTCGAGTAGCCGACAGCGCGGGGGTTGGACTGCAAACCGGGCGATTGGCCTTGTCGCCTGGGGAGGAAGCGATCGGGCGCCACTCATCCAAGTTCGACTTGCATGATGAAACTGAACTCGCCGCTGTCATAGGGCGTGGGCACCAGACCCAGGCAGCCAGCGACCTCTGCCGCCTGAAATCGAACGGTTCCCGAGCGCGGCTCGCACCCGCAACTACTTTCGCGCCTTGGCCATCGAGCGCTTGGCCGCGAACAGCTCCTCGCACAAGGCACGCAGCCAGCGATTGGCCGGGTCCTGCTGATAGCGTGCGTGCCAGTGCTGCTTGACGGTGAAGGGGGGTACCGGCACCGGGCAGTCGTAGACAGTCAAGGCGCCGGCGCTCGAGCTGGCAAGCGTCTCGCCGATATGCCGCGGCACGGTCGCGACCAGGTCGGTCGTCGACACGATGGCCGCAAGGCCAAGGAACCCGGGCAGTTCCAACAGGATGCGCCGCTCGATCTGGTGGCGCTCCAATACCGCCTCCAGCAACTGCGCTCCGGTGCCTCCGATGATGCCGATATGCGCCTCGGCCCYGTAGTCGCGCAGACCCACACCCTTGGCGCCGATGCGTGGATGACGCGCATTGACGAGGCATACCCAGTCCTGTGGATACAGGACCTGTTGGTAGAAGCCCGACTCCAGCCACGGTACCAGGCCGATCGCGAGGTCCGCCTGGCCGGATTGCAGTGCCTGCGCGGTCTGCTCGTCGATGCGCGCGGCTTCGAGGCGAACGCCCGGCGCCAAGGCGCGCACGTGCGCCAGCAAGCGCGGCAACAGCGTGATGTGGCTCGCATCGGTCATGCAGATCCGAAAGCGCCGTGTCGCGGTCGAAGGGTCGAAAGCTTCGGCAGGTGCGGCGATGCGACGCAGTGCGGCCAACGCCTCTCGTACAGGCACGATCAACTCCTCCGCGCGCGGCGTGGCCTGCATGCCGGCGGCGGTCCGCACAAAAAGCTCATCGTTCAGTTGCTTGCGCAATCGGCGCAGCCAGTTGCTCACCGTCGGCTGGCTCTGGCCCATGGCCTCGCCCGCGCGCGTCACGCTGTTCGTGCTGTAGAGCAGGTCGAAGAGACGCAGGAGCTTGATGCTAAGAAGCGCCGTGCCGTCTTCGGTGTCCTCATCCATGTCCATAGGCCGTCCCCATTTCAAAACGGAATGTAGACCATTTTGGCCATGTCATAGGCAGCATGAAGGCTGCAATCTATCGTTGAGTCATTCCAAACGGAGACGCACATGAAGATCTACTTTCTCGGCGCCGGCGCACTCGGTTGCGCCATTGGCGGGACCCTCGCGGCGGCGGGGTCCGACGTTACATTGATCGACTCCTTCCAGGGCCACGTCGACGCGATCAACCGCGTCGGCCTGCGCATGAAGATCGGTGGCACGGAACGCGTCGTCAAGGTGCGCGCCGCGATCGACAGCAAGGGGCTGGAGGCGCCGGACCTCGTGATCGTCCTGGTCAAGTCCTTCCACACACGCTCGGCCATCGAAGGCGCGCTGGGCATCGTCGGCCCCGGCACAGCCGTGATGTCGTTGCAGAACGGCATGGGCCACGAGGAAATCCTGGCCGATGTCGCGGGCCGCGAGCATGTGCTGGCCGGAAAGACCTACGTCGGCGGCGTAATGCTCGGCCCCGGCCACATCATTGCCGGCACGCAGGGCAAGCGCTCGGTGATCGGCGAGCTCGACGGCAGCATCACCGAGCGCGCCAAGGCCATTGCCGCCGAATTCGAGCGCGCCGAGTTGCCCTGCGAGGTCAGCGACAACATCATGGGCGTGATGTGGGACAAGCTCCTCATCAACGTTTCCACGGGCGCACTCAGCGGCATCACGGGGCAGGTCTACGGCTGCCTCTATGCGGTGCCGGAGATCGAGGCGACGGCCATTGCCGCGGTCGCCGAGGCCATGGCCGTTGCCGAGGCCAGCGGCGTCAAGCTGTCGATCAAGGCGCCACGCGACGCGTGGGTCATGGCGGCCGAGGGACTGCCCTACGAGTTCAAGACCTCGATGCTGCAGAGCCTCGAGAAGGGCTCGATCACCGAGATCGATTTCATCAACGGCTCGGTGGTACGGGCAGGCCAGAAATACAACGTGCCGACGCCGGTCAACCAGACGTTGGTGGCCGCGATCAAGGGCATCGAACGCCGCATGGAGGCGAAATGAGCCGCGCCGCGCCGGGTCGCCCCAACACACCCCCCAGAGCCTATGTCGAGCACGTCGCGATCTGGGTCAGCGACATCCACTGGCACATCAAGTTCTTCCGCGACGTCTGCGGCATGGCCATGCGCGAAGTACAGGGCACCGTCGAGGAGCCGATCCAGTACTGGACGCTCGGCGGCATGCAGTTCATGGCCAAGCCGGACTACGCCGGCCCCGAAGGCCGCCTCGGCCACCTGGGCGTGATGTGCGAAGACCTCGAGGCCGCGCTCACCGCCGCGCAGGCCTTCGGCGTCACCGAGATGTCGCAAGGCCGCAACTGGCTGCGCCTGCCCGATGGCCTGGCCGTCGAGTTCATCCAGGCCAGCCCCGGCGCAGTCTCCAAGGCCCTGGCCATCGATCCCCGCGCCTGAATTTTTCAATTGCCCAGAGACACCCACCATGACCACCCTCACCATCGAAGACAAGTATTGGGACGATGCCGTCGTCGGCGAAGAATGCATCAGCCCGCCCTATGAAGTGACCGAAGCCCGCGTGATGGCGTATGCCGACCTCACCGGCGACCACACGCCAGTGCACACCGACGAGGCCTATGCCCGCACCACGCCGTTCGGCACCCGTGTGGCCCACGGACTGTTCGGCCTGTCGGTGGCCGATGGCCTGAAGACCCAGAGCGACATGCGCTTCATGCCCGGCATGTCGCTGGGCTGGGAATGGAGCTTTGTCGCCCCCATCAAGTTCGGTGACACGGTGCGGGTGAGGTTCCATGTCGGCACCAAGCGCGAGTCGAAGAGCAAGCCGGGCTGGGGCATCCTGGTGCTGCCGTCGGAGCTCATCAACCAGCGCGATGAAGTCGTGCAAAAGGGCGAGCACCGCGTGATGGTGCCGAGGAAGACGGCATGAACGCGGCACCACAACAAGCGCTGCCGCTGGCCGGCATCCGCGTCATCGACTACAGCCACTTCCTGGCCGGCCCTTACGTCGGTCGATGCCTCGCGGCACTGGGCGCCGAAGTCATCAAGGTCGAGCGCCCCGGTACAGGTGACGCCGGTCGCCAGCATGCCTGGTTCGTGGGCGACCACAGCGGCTACTTCCTCCAGCAGAACATGGGAAAGAAGGGACTGTCGGTCAACACCAAGGACCCGCGCGGCCGCGCCTTGATGAAGAAGCTGGTCGACAGCGCCGACGTGTTCGTCGAGAACTACCGCCCCGGTGCGCTGGACAAGCTGGGCTTGGGCTATGCGGAACTGGCCGAGACGAATCCGGGCCTCGTGTACTGCTCGATCTCCGCCTATGGCCACACCGGACCGGACTCGCATCGCGCCGGCTTCGGCCTCATCGCCGAAGCCAAGAGCGGCATCATGCAGATGGTCGGCAACCCCGGCGAGGCGCCGCCGCTGCTGCGCATCTCGCTGGGCGACATGTACACCGGCATCCACGCCGTCGCTGCGATCAACGCCGCGCTGCTGGGTCGCGTGAAGTCGGGCCGCGGTCAGCACATCGACATGGCGCTGTACGACACGCTGGTGTCGATGCACGAATACGCGGTGCAGTGCTATACGCTCTCGGACGGCAAGGAAGTTCCGGTGCAGACCGGCCACGACATGCCCAACTCGACGCTCTACGGCGTGTTCCGCGCCCAGGACGGCGATCTGGTCATCGCCGCGCAGGTGGACGATGCGTGGAAGCGATTCGCCGCCCTGGTCGAGCACACTGGCGGGCCGGCGGGCTTCGGCAGCGACACGCGGCTGCATGCCGCGGCCGGGCGCAATGCGAATCGCCTCGAGATCCTCGAAGTCGTTCGCCCCTGGGTTGCAGCGCGCCCCGTCGTCGACGTATTGCAGATGCTCGATGGCATCGACGTGCCCTGCGCCAAGGTGCAGCGCATCGACGAGGTGCTGGCCGACCCGCAGATCCAGGCGCGCGGCATGGTGGTGGAGCAGGACCATCCCGTGCTCGGCAAGATCCGCCTGCCCAACCTGCCGTTCCGCATGTCGGGCTGCGACACCTCGATCACGCAGGTTGCGCCTGAACTCGGGGAACACAACGCCGAGATCGCCGCCAGCCTCGGCTTCGACGCCGCGCAGATCGCCGACATGCAGGCCGACGGTGTGCTGTTCAGCGCATGAGGAGGCACGCACCATGACCGACAAGTACGCCGTCATCGGCAACCCCATTGGCCACACCAAGTCGCCGATGATCCACGCCAGCTTTGCGAAGGTGACCGATCAGGACATCGACTACATCGCGATTGAAGGCTCGCTCGAGCACTTTGCGGACGACGTGCATGCATTCCGCAAGGCAGGCGGCCTGGGCATGAACGTGACCGCGCCGTTCAAGCTGCAAGCCTTTGCGCTGGCAACGGATCGGCTCGAACGTGCCGAACTGGCCGGTGCCACCAACGCGCTGAAGTTCGAGGGCGACCGCATCATTGCCGACAACTTCGATGGCGTCGGCCTGACCAACGACATCCAGTGCAACCTGGGCTTCCCGCTCAAGGGCGCGCGCATGCTGGTGCTGGGATCCGGCGGCGCGGTGCGCGGAGCTTTGCTGCCGTTCCTTGCGCAGCAGCCGGCCGAATTGGTGCTGGCGAACCGCACCGTGTCGAAGGCAGCCGATCTTGCCGCGCAATTCGCCGTGCAGGGTCCCGTGCGGGCTTGCGGCTATGGTGATCTGACCGGGGAGAAATTCGACATCGTCATCAACGGCACCTCGGCCAGCCTGAAGGCCGAGTTGCCGCCGGTGCCGGCCGAGGCGCTCCGCAGCGCGAAGCTGGCCTATGAACTGGCCTACGGCAAGGGCCTGACACCCTTCCTGCGTCTGGCACGGAACGCCGGCGTGCCCAAGCTCGCCGACGGCGTGGGTATGCTGGTCGAGCAGGCTGCGCAAGCCTTCGTCTGGTGGCGCGGCGTGCGACCCGACACCCGGCCGGTCATCGAGCGCATGACCATCCCGTTGGTTTGAACCCGCGACAAGAAGGAGACACTCCATGAAGATCCTCATGCTCCACGGCATCAACCACAACATGTTCGGCAAGCGCGACCCGAAGCAATACGGCACCACGACGCTGGCCGAGATCGATGCACAGTTGCAGGCGCTGGGCAAGGAACTCGGCGCCGAGATCGAGAGCTTCCAGACCAACGGCGAAAGCGCCATGTGCGAGCGCATCCACCAGGGCTTCACCGATGGCGTCGACGCGGTGCTGATCAACGCCGGCGCCTGGACGCACTACAGCTACGGCATCCGGGATGCGCTGGCGATCCTCACGGTGCCGGTGGTCGAACTGCACATGTCCAACATCCATGCGCGCGAGGAGTTCCGCCATCACTCGGTGTTTGCGGAGATCGTGAAGGGCCAGATCTGCGGCTTCGGGGTGGACAGCTACCTGCTCGGCTTGCGTGCTGCCGTATCGGCGGCGCGGGTCGCTGCCTGACAACAGGGCAAATCCTGGCATTGACTTGATGGACCGCAGTATCGTTCCCCATCGAAGCAAGGAGACTTCCCCGTGATCATCAAGACCCAACAAGACGTGACGGCCGCAGTGCTGGCCGAGGTGGCCCGAAGCGAAAACCCGCGCTTCAAGGAACTCATGACCGCAGCGGTGCAACACCTGCACGGCTTCGTGCGAGATGCCAGGCTGACCGAGGCCGAGTTCCACCAGGCTTGCGGCTTGATCGCCAATCTCGGCCAGTTGACCACTGCATCGCACAACGAAGTGGTGCTCATCGCCGGTTCGCTGGGCATCTCGTCGCTGGTCTGCCTGCTCAACAACGGCGATCACGGACAGACGGACACGACCGCCAATCTCATGGGCCCGTTCTGGCGCAAGGACTCGCCGGCGACGGCGAACGGTGAATCCATCGTTCGCTCGCCCACGCCCGGCGCGCCGATCTTCGTCAACGCCTGGGTGCGCGACAGCCAGGGCCGGCCGGTGGAAGGCGCCGAAGTCGACGTGTGGCATACCTCAGCGGAGGGCTTCTACGAGAACCAGGACCCGGGGCAGACCGACATGAACCTGCGCGGCAAGTTCACCACCGATGCGCGCGGCCGCATCGCCTTCAGGAGCGTCAAGCCGGCTGGCTACCCGATCCCTTTGAGCGGCCCGGTCGGCGCGCTGTTGCGCGCACAGGGCCGTCACAACATGCGCCCGGCCCACATCCATTTCATGATCTACAAGCCGGGCTTCAAGACGCAGTTCTCGCAGGTCTATTCGAGCGACGACCCACGCCTTGAAACCGATGTGCAGTTCGGGGTGACGCAAGCTCTGATTGGCCAGTACGTGCTGCATGCCGACGAGCCGGCGCCGGCCGGCGATGTCAGCGGGCCGTGGTATTCGCTCGACCATCACTTCGTGATCGAACCGGGCGAGGCCAGGCTGCCGAAGCCGCCGATCACCGGCAAGGCGAACGGCGAGCGGCCGACCTTGCAGGTGCTGGAGCGCAAAGCCTGAAGCCCTCGGCGCACCGATGCCACGCGTGAGTGACAGGGGGATAGCGCGCGCTCTACTCCGCCTTGATGTTGTTGTCCTTGACCACCTTGCCCCAGCGCTGGGTCTCGGTTTGCATCCATTGCGCGATCTGCTGGCGGTTCATGGTCGATGGCTCGGAGCCGAGTTCCTGCAGACGGGTGGCGAAGTCGGGGCGCGTCACGATGCGCTGCACGGCCTCCTGCAACTTGTCCAGCACCGCTGGCGGTGTGTTGGCGGGCGCCAGCAAGCCCTGCCAGGAACCCGTCACGAAGTTGGGGATCTGCGAGGCGACGGTCGGCACACCCGGGGTCGCTGCAAAGGGCTTGGCGCTCGTGACCGCAATGGCCTTGACCTTGCCGCCCTGCACCAGTTGGTTGGTGGCGACCACGCTCGCCATCGCGCTGTCGATCTGGCCCCCCGCGAGATCTGCCAGGGCCTGGGCGCCGCCCTTGTAGCCGATGACGTTGAATTCGAAACCGCGGTCCTGCGCGAGCAGGATGCCCGCCAGTTGACTGATGGAGGCCAGCGGCGTGCCGAAGCTCACGGGCTTGCCGCTCTTCTTGGCGTAGGCGGCGAGCTCGTCGATGTTCTTCACCGGCAGATCGTTCCGGACCACCAGGAGGTGCGGTGAATACGCCGGAATCGCGATCGGCGTCAGGTCCTTCTGCGGGTTGTAGGGCAGTTGCGCCACCACGCTGGGGCCGATGGTCAACACGCTCATGTCCAGCAGCAGCAGGTTGTAGCCGTCCGGCGCAGACTTGGCCACGAACGCCGCACCGATGTTGCCATTGCCTCCGGCCTTGTTCTCCACAATGACCGGCTGCTTGAACATCTCGCCCAACTCCTTGGCCAGCAGGCGCCCCAGCACGTCCGAGGTGCCGCCCGCCGGGTTGGGCACGGTGATGCGGATCATCTTGCTGGGGTAGCTCGCCGCGTCCTCTGCGTGGACCGGCAGGGACGCGCCTGCCAGCATCGCCACGGCGGCCATGCCGAGCAGTGCGCGCCTGGCCCGGGGGAGGGCGGACGGGGTCGTTGAAGTCTCGGCTTTCATGGGTATCTCCGTTGAAGGTGGTCAGGGCGCCTGGTAGATCACGTTGAAGAGCGGCTGCCCCTGTTGCAGTCGCACGATGTTCTGGGCCATGAAGCGGTAGCGCCTCTCGAGCAGCGCCGGCGTCATGGCCGAGATGTGGGGCGTGGCGCGGACGTTGGGCAGTTCATGCAGCGGCCAGCGTGAGGGGTTCACTGGCGCCCCGCCCTTTTTCGGGTACTGGTACCAGACGTCGAGGACGGCCCGTCCCAGTTGCTTGTCACGCAGGGCTTCATAAAGTGCCTGCTCGTCGACGACTTCTGCGCGGGCCACGTTGACCAGCAAAGAGTGCGCGGGCAGCAATGCAAGCTGGCGCGCGCCGATCAGGCCGCGGGTGCTGTCGTCCAGCGGGCAACAGACCACCAGGACTTGAACCCGTGCCAGCACTTCGTCCAGCGCCGACACCGCGACGTATTCATGCGCCAGTTCCTCCGGGCCCTGTTTGCCGCTGCGCGTCACGGCCATCACGTGCATGCCGCAGGCCCGCGCGCGCCGGGCAATCTCCTGCCCGATGTGACCAAATCCCAGGATGGCGACGGTCTTGCCATTGGCCTCATCGTGCTGGGCGCGGCTGGCGTAGGCCTGCGCCCAGGCGCTCGCGTCCAGTTGCGACGGGTACTGCCAGAGTTGCAGGAAGTGCTCCAGGATGGCGTGCAGGGTGAACTCGGCGATGGGCACCTCGTGACCGTGCACATTGCACACCGTGGTTCCCGGGGGCAACGACCGGCAGGCGATCTGTTCCGATCCTGCCCCAGGCACATGCACCAGCCGGCAGCGCAGGCGGTCGGCTTCGTCGGCGCTGATGCTGTTGCTGATGACGACGTCCGAGGGGATAACGCCAGCCTCGGGAAAGGCGTGACGCGCCTCGACCTCGTGCCCGGGGCCGAGGAGCGCGCGCAACCGGGGCGCGTTGGGCGCATGAAGGCCGACGATCTGGATATGCATGGGAAGTCTTGCGAAGGCGTGGTCGAGACGGCGAGGCAATGCCCGCTATCAGCTTTCGCGGACGATGAGGTCCGGTCGCTGCTTGAGGCTGTCCTGCAAGCGCGTACCCAACCCAGGCGCCACGGGCGGCTGGGCCATCCCCTCACGGATCACCGGCAGGTCGGTCACGATGTCGCGGTACCAGGTGGCCAGCGTGGCGCGCACCACCTCCTGGTAGATGGCCGTCGACGCGTGCAATGCCATCTGCAGGCCTGCCATCAACGTGACCGGGCCGGTGCAGTCGTGCGGTGCCAGCGGCCGGTTGTAGGCTTGGGCGAGCGCTGCGATCTTGCGCCCTTCGGTGAAGCCGCCGCACCAGGCGAGGTCCAGCATCACCACGTCGAGCGCGTCGCTGGCAAGCAGGTCGCGAAAGGGGCGCAGGCCGCCCAGCGTCTCACTTCCGCATACCGGCACGCGCGTGCGGCGCCGCAGGTCGGCGAGGCCGGCGGCGTCGTCCATCTTGCACAGCGGGTCTTCGACCCAGAACACGTTGTAGTCCTCCAGCGCCTGGCAGATGCGCAAGGCCGAGTGGCCACCGAAGAGGCTGTGCAATTCGCACATGACCTCGATGCGGTTGCCGACGGCATCGCGAATGCGCCGGAACGGCTCCAGGCCCTTTTCCAGGTCCGGCAGGCTGATGAGATGGCCGCCGCTTCCGGGCGCGTAGATGTCGAAGGGCCAGATCTTCATGGCCTTGTACCCTTCGTCCAGCAGGCTGCGGGCGAGCGCGCCGGCGTCGCGCATGAAGGCCACCTGGTCGTCGTAAGGCCCCTGGGACTGGTCGTGCGCGCCGATGTCGCGACGCTTGCCGGTGGTGTTGAAGCTGTAGCCCGCGCAGGTGTTGTAGACCGGCACGCTCGGGCGTGCCGCGCCGCCCAGCGCCTCGTGGATGGGCACGCCCTGACGCTGGCCCGCCAGGTCCCACAACGCGATGTCGACAGCACTGGCTGAGCGCACTTCCACACCCGAACCGTTGTAGCCGACGTAGGGCGTGAGCAGATGGCGCGAGATGCCTTCGATGTGCCGCGCGTCGCGCCCCAGCAACCAGGGAGCGAGTTCGTCATGCAGGCAGGTTTCGACCGAAGCGGCCCCGCGAAAGGTCTCCCCCAGCCCGACGAGGCCATCGCTCGTTTCCAGCTCGAGCCAGATCAGGCTGGGCCGGTCCGGCAGCCGGTAGGTACGAAGACAGCGGATGGTTGACATGATTTACAGCTTTTTATATCTTCAGGGGCAAATCTGGAGATTTTTCGAGCGAGTTGGGTCTGAAGTGAATTGTCTGTGTGTAGGCGCTTGAACTTTTGGCCGATTACCCTGTAAATAGCTGTTATATGCAAGAACCCGTTTCAGACGCCACGGATCTGGCCATGCACGCACACAGGGCGGACCGGTTGCTGGGCGACAAGGTCTACGAGGACCTGATGCAACTTCTCGGCACGCCGGGCTTCGAGCCGCGCGCACGGCTGCCCGGTGAAACGGCGCTGTCACAGCGCCTCGGCGTGTCGCGCCCGGTGCTGCGCCAGGCGCTGGCGCGCCTTCGCGACGAGGGCCGCATCTACGCGCGCAAGGGCTCGGGCACTTTCGTCACAGATGCGCTGCCTCAGGCCAAGCCCATCTCGCTCAGCACGCTGGAGAACATCGCAGACATCCGCGCCTTTCTGGAATTCCGCTGCTTCATGGAAGGCGAAGCCGCCGCCCGCGCGGCGCTGACGCGCACCACCGATCAGATGCACCATATCCGCCTGTGTCGCGAGCGTTTTGAGCAGGCCCTTGCGGACGGAAGCGATGCCGTGGAAGAGGACGTCGCCTTCCACGACGCGGTGGCCCAAGCCTGCGGCAACCGCTTTTTCAGCATGACGATGAACGCCCTGGCGCCGCAGACCCGCTTCAGCATCGGACTCTCGCGCAGCCTCGCGGGGCGGCCGCAAGGGCAGCGACGGACTGGCGTGTGCCAGGAGCACGCGGCCGTGGAACTGGCCATCGAGCAGCAGAATGCCGCCGCCGCACGGCAGGCCATGGAGGCGCACCTGCGCGGGGGCATCGCGCGGCTGTTCGGCCACTGACTCTCGGCGGATCAGACTTTCGCTAGTGGACGAACATTTTTCGATGAAGGCGCCGCAGCGACCACCAGATACTGGTCGCAACGAGTGGAATGGCCAGTGCAGCCGTGGTCTCCGGCGACAGCGGCCAACCGATCTGCTGAGCACCCTTGGCGAGGTAGCTGACGAGGCCAACGATATAGTAGGTGATGGCCGCAACCGAAAGTCCTTCGACGGTGGCCTGCAGCTTCAGTTGAAGGTCCTGACGGCGGTTCAGCGCCTCCAGCAGGGCTTGGCTGACTTGTTGCTGTTCGATCTCGACGCGGGTGCGCAGCAAATTGCTCATTCTGGAGACGCGTTGCGACAGCGAATCCTGTCGCTTGGCCGCCCATTCGCACGTTTTTCTCGCGGGGGTCAGGCGTCGGTCCATGAACTCGGCAATGCTCTGGAGACCATCGAGCTTGGCTTCGGAAATCTGCACGATGCGCTGGTCCAGCAGCTCGAAATAGGCGCTGCTGGCGGAAAGGCGTGAATGCGTGGCGGCGTGCTGGCTTTCGACCTCCCCGGCGAGGCGCGTGAGCCGGTCCAGCAGGGCCGGCTCGGCGTCGCGTTGAGCGCTGCGAATGGCTTGCGCGAGCGCAGCCAACTCGCCTTCCGCGCTGCCCAGAGCCTCACCTGCTTGCCGCGCCGCCGGCAGTCCGAGCAGGGCCGCCAACCGGTACGTCTCGATCTCGAGGACCCGCTGCACCATTCGGCCGAGTCGACGAGGCTCCAGCGCATCCGAGAAAAGCAGGATGCGGGAGGAGCCGTCCGCGTGGATGGCGAAGTCGGTGTACACCTGTGCCTGCCCGGCCGCGACGTTGGAGCCCACCAGCATTTGCTCGTTGAGCATGTCCTTGACGTACGGGTCGTCGACGCTTCCTCGCGCCGGAAATACCCAGAGATTGAGGCTGCAAAGGCATTGTCCGGGAAGCCCGGCGAGCCATTCTTGCGGTACGGCGCTGAAGGCACTGGCTGGCAGGCGGGGACGGCGTGCTTCTGCGGGTTCTTGTAACGTGAATGTCCAGGTGACAAACTCCGTGTGCAGTTCCCAGCGCAGGCGAATCGATCCGAACTCGACCCGCAGGTGCGTGGTCTTCTCGTCCGGTGGCGTCAGATGATGATCACGCAACAGCCTTGCCAGATGGGCCTGGCTCTGGGCGCGTTGCGACGTATCCGCGAGCATAACGACATGCGCAATGCTCAGGGCGCCCGTCAGCGCTTCGGGCGGACGGGCGTGGACTTCGTTGTGCAGCTCGGCGCGCTGCGGATGCTGGGTGAGGCGGCTGGTAAGGGGCATGGGCGACGAGTGAAAGATCGGGCGATGCCCAGTTCAGCGAGCATACGGATTTTTCAAGCACATCCGCCGTCACTGTTCGACTCGGAGCTGGAGCTGCGCCGAATCGGTGAGCGTTTGCAGCAATGCGGTTTCGAACTTCACCCTGACAAGACGCACATCGTCTACTGTCGGCACGTCAACCGACACGAAAGTCAACCGCACCGAGACCACCTGCGGCAGGCGGCCCAGACCCCCACCTTGCGCTCATACCGCTCATGCGCCAAGCCATTGTTCGACCTTGTCACGGCTGGGCACACCCCCGGCATGGACCACCTTGCCGTCGATCACAACGCCTGGGGTCGACATCACGCCGTAGTTCACGATGTCGCGCATCTCCTCGACCTTCTGCAGCGTGACGCTGACGCCCTTGGCCTTGGCAACCTGTTCGATCATTGCGACCGTACTCTTGCATTTGGCACATCCCGTGCCGAGTACCTTGATGTCCATATCAATCTCCATTCAGGGTTGAAGTCTCAAGTGGCCGCCCCGGCGCGTGCACGTCTATTGCATTCGGCACACTCGAAACTCGGCCACCTGATAGCAGGGCTCGCATTTGCGCATGCTCTGCAGTTGTCGGCCAGCTTGCGTCCTCGGGAACGGTCGCTGAGCCAGGACGGTGCGGGTGCGCCGCCGGCGTGCCAGGCCAGTCGATGCGTCCCTGGGCGTCAAATCGGACCAAGCTGTACGTCTCGTTGACCACTGTGCCGGCCTCTCCGGGCGCTTCGCGCACGTACCAATCGGCCAGTCGCAGGGTTCGGCCCGCCAACGCGGGTGCTGTGGCCTGGCCGCGAGCAAGCGCCACGTACAGGGCATGGGGAACGGGATGGACCCCGCTGTCTTCATCGAGCAGGAAGACGTAGGAGGCGTGCTCATTCGCTGCGACGCCATCTGCGCCATGCGGGAGGCTGCGGCCCGAAATGTCGACCGTGCTGTACACGGGCGCAAAGCCGCCGCCCGGCGTTCGAAAGTTCGTGGTCTGGCCTTGGTACAGGCGCGCCGCCACCCACTGTACCGACCCCTCGTAGGCATAGGCTCGCAGGTCGAACTTCAGGGGCCGCACGGCCTCCCCCTTGTCGAGCTTGCGTTCACCCGGCGCAACGATGGTCTGGGCGACGTAGTCACCGCCGAGAATGTCCGCCCAGACTCGCTGTGTCAGTTTGTCGCCTCGGTACGCCGCGCGGCTACCAAAACCGGCCACGGGCTTGAAGAAGAGGTTGCGGCGCGCCGCCCACAGTCGATCGGCGTTCGCCGCAGAGACCACCTCGGTGTGCGGCACGCAGGACAGCAATATCTCCTGTGTTGCCGGCGGCACGCCCAGCGCCTGGAGACGAGCCGGATCGCTGAAGAGCGCGAGCTGTCGCTTGTCGGCATAAAGGGCGTGCGCTTGCGGGTGAGGGGTCAGCACCGCGCCGCGCTGTTCGTAGGCGTCACGCAGCGCAGCACTGTCCGGTTGTTCAAGGTAGAAGTCGGTCAGCCGGTTGTAGACCAGATCGATCGCGAGCTCGTCGCACCAGAGCACGCCGTCACGCCACACAAGCTCCGACGGATCGGCGATGACAGCACGCAGTCCGTGTCGTTCGAACAAGCGCTGGAACAGGACAAATTCGGGGTACAGGTATTGATCTGCAGGCGCTGCGTCGACGATCGCTATGCTTGCCAGCGGTCGCGCCGCGCGGCCTTGGCCTGCCAGTCGCCACTCTCGGCGAAACATGTCGACGATGCGTTGCTCGAACGCCAACACGCTGGCTGGCGTGGGCACCATGGCATCCATCGCGTCGCAGCAGGCCCGCTGCGCGCGCGCCAGCACCGCGTTGAGCATGGCGCCGCCCGCATTGGTGTTGATCTCGATGAGGCCCAGGCGCCCCTGGTCGAGGTGAAAGTCGTATCCGAGGAACACGCCGTGCGGGCCTTGCCCGCCCAAGCGAGCGATGGCTGGTGCCGCTGCCAATGTCTGCTCGCGGTACGCCGGCATGGCTACCACCGATTCGATGGCCTGCACCAGCTGCGCCATGCGCTGCAACTGCGCTGCGGCCACGAACACCGGTTGGGCGGAGAACACGAAGGGACAGCGCCCGCGAATGAGATCCGACAGGCCCGGCCGCCCCAACTCGGCATCGAGCGCATGCGCCAGCGCTTCGCGGTCGAGGCTGAAGCAAAAGCACTCGCTGTTGAGCAGTGCGATCGAATCGCCCGTGCGTGCCGATTTCATTTGATCAAAGCAATGCGTTGAAAACGTAGCCGACCGTCAATATGCCGGCGGCCACCACACCTGCGAAGGTGGCGATCAGGCGCACTTTCAGCACCTTGCGCAAGATGATCATCTCGGGCAAGGAAAGCGCGATCACGCTCATCATGAACGCCAGCACGGTGCCGAGTGCCGCGCCCTTGGCCAGCAATGCCTGCACGATCGGGATCACACCGGCGGCGTTCGTGTACATCGGTACGCCAATGAGCACCGCGAGCGGCACCGACCACCACGGAGCGTCTTTGCCCATGAACGAAGCCATGAAATCCTCTGGTACCCAGCCGTGGATGCCTGCACCGATGGCGATGCCGGTCAGGATGTAGGGCCAGACCTTGCCGACAATCTCGTGCACGCTGGCAAAGCCGGCATCGATTCGCTCGGTGAGCGTCATGCCCTGGTCACCGGCAGCCGCCTGCACCTTGGGCATGTCGCGCACCCAGTCTTCCAGGTGCCGCTCCATCTTCATCCGGCCGATCACCCAGCCCGCCACAATCGCCACGCTGAGGCCCAGGGTGAGGTAGAGCAGCGCAATCTTCCAGCCGAACAGGCTGAGCAGCAGTGTCAGCGCCACCTCGTTGACCATCGGCGCCGAAATCAGGAACGAAAAGGTCACGCCCAGAGGCACGCCGGCCTGAACGAAGCCAATGAACAAGGGCACAGCGGAACAGGAACAGAAGGGCGTCACGATGCCCAGGCTGGCGGCCATCACGTTGGCCACGCCTTCGGTCCGGCCGGCCAGCAGGGCGCGCGTGCGCTCAGGGGTGAAGTACGAGTTCACCATGCCCATCACGAACACCACCGCCGTCAGCAGCAACAACACCTTGGGCGTGTCGTAGAAGAAGAACTGCACGGCCCCGCCCAGGCGGCTTGTCCGATCGATCGGCAACGCGGCGACGAGAGCCTCTGACGCCGGCGTCAACGCCTGGTAGAGCACCCACCAAACCAGCGCGGCCATCAAAAGAAAGACGCGGGGGTGCTGTCTCGGCAACTGCAGAGTTCGTTGGCGTAGCGTGGAAGCGGTCAGTTCGGTCATGGTCCGTCCTCTCCAAAGCGGAGATGAAGACCTGCAAAAGGATGCAGCAACTGGATTTCTGACGTTTGATCGACGTCAAGCCACGGGGCCGTCAATCGCAAGGAATTCGCGCAGCGTTCTGATCGGCGCGGCCTACGGGCCTGTTTCGCAACACGCTCAAGAGGTATTTGCGTTCGGGCGCGGCGTCGAACTCCATGAACGCCTTGGCGATCGAGGATTGGTTTGGAATCGTGATCATTCGCTTCCAGCGGCCGAGCCGCGCAGCTGGTTCACCGCATTGAACGACTGGGAGCCGCCCGACACCTGCATGACCGCGAGCGTTTCCCCTTGGGTTGGCCGCACGGCGCACACGCTCGAAGGGATCCAGTCGATCTGCGCCTTCATGATGCCAGTCGGTTCACGCCAACCAGCACGTCGACCACTCTGATTGCAGCCTTGGGACTCATGATCAATCCTGATCCCTCGCGATACGCCGGAGCCACGCGAGCCTTGGGAAATGCACGGGGCGGGGCGAGGCTAGAGTGCTTGAACATTTTGAAGGAACGGATCGTCGAGACCGGCGCCAGGGAATTCCCGCTGAGGGTCATCCGGTCCGGCAGAAATCTAATGTGACCGCGAGACCTTCGGCGAAGCTTAAGACCATCCATGGCGTGTGACGTGGCAACTTCTCGGTCATCTCGGAATCCAAATCGCGGCAGCTCACTTTGGCTGTATGCAATAGTTCGATTGGGCCAAGGAGGCTTCGTGTACCAACATATCCTGGTTCCCCTCGATGGCAGCGCCACCGCCGAGCGTGGCTTGCAGGAAGCAGTGCAACTCGCCGTCGAGCACAAGGGAACGTTGCGACTGCTGCATGTCATCGAAGACGCTCCCGACCTCGATGAGATGTCGGCCCTATCCAGTCTTGATGAATCCAGGCAGAAGAAACGCGCACTCGGCGAGGAAGTGCTTACAACCGGCAAGCGATGGGCCGCCAAGGCCGGCATTCAGGCCGAAGTCGTCCTGAACGAGGGAATACATGGCAGCATTGCGAGCGTCATCGTGGACGAAGCCAGGCGTTCCGGCTGCGACCTGATCGTCATGGGCACGCACGGGCGCCGCGGGCTGAGGCGCCTCACCTTAGGTAGCGAGGCAGCGGCGGTGGCACGCAGTAGCCCGGTGCCAGTCCTGCTCGTCAAGAACGATCTGGCTGTCGACTGAACAGCAATGGAGGTGGCCGTCGCGAGATTTCACGGCGTTCCTTCGATTGCTGTAGGGCTGGGCGTGCAACAGTCGAGCGAAGTCGATGTCGTTCCGTGTCACTCGAAAGAAGGCGAAGTGGGCGATGCTACGGGCTTGCCGGCAGCGACCCAGGCGTCAAACCCGCCCGCTATCGACTGCACCTGCAGGTAGCCCATGTCGTGCATGGCGCAGGCGGCCAAGGCCGCGCGGCCGCTTGTCTTGCAATACAAGACCACCTTGAGGTCGCGCGATGTGAGTCGAGGACTGCTGCTGAGCTTGAATTCCAGCAGTCCGCGCGAGGCATGGACGGCACCTGGCAGGTGTCCTGCCTGGTACTCGTCGGTCTCGCGCACGTCGATGAGAACGTCGGCCTCGCGGATGGCTTGTTCTGCCTGGTCGATGGAGACTTCCTGGACGCGAGCCTTGGCGGCGGCAACGAGATCGTGAGCAGATTTCATGACGATTAACTTATGTGAATGATCAATGTCACCGGTTCAGTGCACAGGAAGCGCGTTGACCGGGATACGGAGGTAGGCGACCCCGTTGTCGTCGGGGGGCGGAAGCTGTCCGCCCCGCACGTTCACCTGAATCGAGGGAAGGATGAGCGTCGGAACATCCAGGGTTGCGTCCCGGGCCGTGCGCATGGCGACGAAGGCGTCCTCGCTGACGCCGTCGCGGACATGGATGTTGTGGGCTCGTTGCTCGGCGACGGTGGTCTGCCATCGGGGCTGTCGAGACCCCGGTGGGTAGTCGTGACAGACGTACATCGTGGTCTCGGGCGGCAGGTCCAGCAGTCTGCGCATCGAGGCGTAGAGCTGGCGTGCGTTGCCACCAGGGAAGTCCGCGCGCGCGCTGCCGACGTCGGGCATGAAGAGCGTGTCGCCGACGAAGACGGAGCCGTCCACCAGGTAGGCCATGTCAGCCGGGGTGTGACCCGGCACCAGCAGTGCGGTGGCCTCGACGCTGCCAATCTTGAACACCTCGCCGTCCCTGAGGAGGTGGTCGAACTGGCTCCCGTCCGGCAGAAAGCTGCGCTCGAGGTTGAAGAGCTTCTTGAAGGTCGCCTGCACGGTGCGGATGTTCTCGCCGATGGCGATCAGGCCGCCGACCTGGGCCTGGACGTAGCGTGCGCCGGACAGGTGGTCGGCGTGCGCGTGGGTTTCCAGAATCCAGTCGACCTGCAGGCCTTTCTCCCGCACATAGGCCAGCAGCCGGTCGGCCGAAGCCGTGCTGGTGTGCCCCGACTTGAAATCGTAGTCCAGCACCGGGTCGATGACCGCGGCTCGTCCCGTCGCATCGTCCCAGATGACGTAGGAAACCGTCCACGTGTGGGGGTCGAAGAAGCCTTGGGTCGTCGTGCGGGTCTTCATGGGATCACTGGGTCACCGATTGACGTATATTATCGATGTATACATAATATGTCAATCGAAACTGTCCATTTCTTCTCTTTATGAAGGCTTCCGCTTTGGTCATCGATCCCGACGCCCTGCGCGGCGCCGCAGGCAAGGCTGTTGGCGCTCTCAAGGTGCTCGCCAATGAAGACCGACTGCTCCTGCTTTGCCAGCTCTCGCAAGGAGAGATGTGCGTGAGCGAGCTGGAACGCGCACTGGACATTCGCCAGCCGACCCTTTCACAGCAACTGGGCGTGTTACGCGGCGAGGGAGCTGTCCATACGCGCCGCGAGGGAAAGAGCATCTTCTACAGGGTGGCCGATACCTCGATGCTTGAGATCCTCGCGCTGCTCTACCGTCTCTACTGTCCGAAGGAGACCTGATGCCTATGGACTGGAACCGTCTACCGGCTGTTTGCGTCGCTGCCCGAGCTGCAGATTGATGCCTGAGGCCTGAGCCCCACTCTGTTCGCGAGGCGGGCGCGGCAAGCCCCTCCGGCTCAAAGGACATGGCCGGATCGGATTCTCGCCAGATTCCTGGCCTGGTTCTCAACCGCGTTCGCTGGAAGGCCCTCCGAGACCCGCTGGAGAACGCGGCCTCCGCCGCCGCCCGGCGGGCGCGGCGAATGCGGCCCGCTTCGGAGCCGTTCGCTCGAACTGCCGCGCAATGTTGCCGCACACCAGATCGCACAGCTCGTAGACCGCGGCATCCGCGATGCGGAAGTAGGCACTGTTTCCACGGGTTTCCCGCGACACCAGCCCGTGCTGCGTCAACAGAGTGAGGTGCCGTGAGATGTTGGCCGAGCTGTAGCCGCACAGCTGCGCCAGCTCGCCCACGTTTCGCTCCTGCTGGCGCAGGAGATTGAGAATCTGCAGCCGAGTCGGCTCGGCCAGCGCCTGGAAATACGCCGCCACCTGCACCAACGCTTCGTCGGAAAGGCCTTCCATGCTTGGACATGCCTGAAGTTGATCTGGCGCAATCATGCCTCAGTGCTCCCTTCTCATACTCGTCTCCGCGCAATCAGTTACTTACACACTTGACTATTTAGCTATGTGCGCAAATACTATACAAAACATCGGTGCTGTTCCAGTCCCAGCGTATTCGGACTGGGCACCGCCCTCTGAACTGTCCGTATGCTCAAGATTCGCTCGATCACTCTCACAGCCCTTCTCGCCGGGGTCACGCTGGCCGCGTCCGCCTGGGCGGCCGCTGAGCCATTGAGTGCCGTGACGGCCCGGCCTTCTGCGACCGCCGCATCGGGTTTTGACGGCGTCGTCGAAGCTGTGCGACAGACGGTCATCGCCGCGCAAGTGTCTGGCGCGGTGGTCCACCTTGACGCCAGGGTCGGCGACTCCGTCAAGGCCGGCCAAGTGCTGCTGCAGATCGATGCCAGGGCAGCCGACCAGAACGCCGCTGCAAGCGATGCTCAGGTCCAGGCCGCACGCGCATCGCTGGAGGTCGCGACCAAGGAATACGAGCGGCAGAAGCAGCTGTTCCAGAAGAACTACATCAGCCAGGCGGCGCTGGAACGCGCCGAATCCGAGTTCAAGGCGACCCGGGCGCAAGTCGCGGCACAAGGCGCCCAAGCCGGCGTGGCACGAACGCAGAGCGGCTTCCATGTCATCCGAGCGCCTTATGCAGGCGTGATCGCGGAAGTCCCGGTGTCGTTGGGCGACATGGCGATGCCGGGCCGTGCCCTGATCACTGTCTACGATCCTTCCGCCCTGCGGATTACCGCAGCCGTGCCCCAGACCGTAGCAGCGCAAGTGGCGACCGGCCAGTTGCCGCGGGCGGAATTGCCCGGACTGACCGCACAGCGCCAATGGGTCACTCCGGTACGCATGCAGATCCTGCCCACGATTGACGCAGCCACCCATACGGTGCAGTTTCGCGTCGATCTTCCGCCCGGTCTGGACGGTGTCGTACCCGGCATGTTCGCGCGACTGTGGCTGCCCGTGGCCGGCGGGGGTGCGAGCGCCATGCCGAGCCTGTCGGTCCCGCTTTCCGCCATCGTGCGCCGTGCTGAGCTGACCGGACTCTACGTCCTCAATTCGGAAGGCCGTCCCATGCTCCGCCAGGTGCGGCTGGGCCGTGTCGACGGCGACAAGGTCGAGATCCTCTCGGGCCTGATGCCCGGCGAGAAAGTGGCCACCGACCCGCAGGCCGCCGTTCGCATCCGCCAGACCACGCCATGACACAGCAAGGGCGGTCCTCGTCGCTGGGCATTTCAGGCCGGATTGCGGCGTTCTTCCAGAGCGCCCAGATCACGCCGTTGCTCGCACTGATGGCACTTCTGCTCGGCGCGTTCGCCGTGCTGGTGACGCCGCGCGAGGAAGAGCCGCAGATCAACGTCACGATGGCCAATGTGCTCATCCCCTTCCCGGGTGCGAGCGTGCGGGACGTCGAGCAGATGGTGGCCGGGCCGGCCGAGCAGGTGCTGGCCCAGATCTCAGGCGTCGAGCACGTGATGTCCGTGTCGCGACCGGGCCTGGCCGTGATCACGGTGCAGTTCAAGGTCGGCGTGCCGCGTACCGAAGCCCTGGTGCGCTTGTACGACACGGTCAACGCGAATGCCGACTGGCTGCCCAAGGGCCTGGGCGTTCTCGATCCGATCGTCAAGCCCAAGGGCATCGACGATGTGCCGATCGTGACACTGACGCTCTTCAGCAAGAACGCCGCGGTCGGACCCTACGATCTGGAGCGCGTGGCACACAGCATCGAGGCTGACTTGAAACGCGTGGCAGGCACCCGCGAAGTGAACACGATCGCCGGAGCGGGCCGCGCCATTCTGGTTGAACTCGACCCCGCGCGCATGGCCGGCGCCAGCGTCACCGTGTCAGACCTCCGAACCGCGCTGCAATCCGCCAACCTCGGGTTGCCGGTCGGAGAACTGATCTCGGGGAACCAGGCCGTGGCCATCGAATCCGGTCCGTTTCTGCGGCAAGCCAGCGAGGTCGGCGAACTGGTGGTCGGCGTGCATGGCGGAAAGCCGGTGTTCCTGCGCGATGTCGCCACGGTGCGCGATGGCCCGCTGCCGCCCAGCCGCTACGTCTGGTATGGCGAGGCTGGCAAGGACGGTGCCGGCGCGGCTGAGTTTCCAGCGGTCACCCTCGCGGTCACCAAGAAGCCTGGCGAAAACGCCATCGATGTCGCCAACGCCGTGATGCGGCGCGTCGACGTTCTGCGCAATGCCGTGATTCCCGCCGACGTACAGGTTGCCGAAACCCGCAACTATGGCGCGACTGCCAACGACAAGGCCCAGAAGCTGATCCAGAAACTGCTGTTCGCCACCGCCTCGGTGGTGGCGCTGGTGTTCCTCGCGCTGGGTCGGCGGGAAGCCGCGATCGTTGGCGCTGCGGTGATCCTGACGCTGACGGTCACGCTCTTCGCATCCTGGGCCTGGGGCTTCACGTTGAACCGGGTGTCGCTGTTCGCCCTGATCTTCTCGATCGGCATCCTGGTCGACGACGCGATCGTCGTGGTCGAGAACATTCACCGCCATCAGAAGTTGCATCCCGAGCGCACGTTGGCGCAGATCATCCCGGGCGCGGTGGACGAAGTGGGCGGACCGACCATCCTGGCCACGCTGACGGTGATCGCCGCGCTGTTGCCGATGGCCTTCGTGTCCGGCTTGATGGGGCCCTACATGAGCCCGATCCCGATCAACGCGAGCATGGGCATGCTGCTGTCGCTGGCGATCGCTTTCATGGTCACGCCCTGGCTGGCACGCCTCTGGATGAAGGCAGCACCGGCCCACGTTGCCAAGGCCGATGGCCCCAAGGCTGCTCACGGCCTGGCAGCCAAGCTCGCGCCGCTGTTCGCACGCGTGTTCCGTCCGCTGCTCGATGAACAGCGCGGCTCGCGCAATCGCCGCCTGCTCGGCCTTGGCATCGGCATCCTGATCGCGCTCTCCCTCGCGCTGCCCGCGACTGGCCTGGTCCTGCTGAAGATGCTGCCTTTCGACAACAAGTCGGAGTTCCAGGTCGTCGTCGACATGCCGGCTGGCACCCCGGTCGAACAAACCGCCGCGGTGCTGCAAGAGCTGGGCGCTTACCTGACCACCGTGCCCGAAGTCACCGACTACCAGGCCTATGCCGGCATCGCTGCGCCGATCAACTTCAATGGACTGGTGCGCCAGTACTACCTGCGCGCCGGCGGCGAAGTCGGCGACCTTCAAGTCAATCTCGTCGACAAGCACCAGCGCAAGGCGCAGAGCCACGCGATCGCCACGCGCGTGCGGCCCGCTCTGCAGAAGATCGGCGAACGCTTCGGTGCCAACATCAAGGTGGTGGAAGTTCCCCCAGGCCCGCCGGTGCTGTCGCCGATCGTGGCCGAAATCTATGGACCCGAGGCTGAAGGGCGGCAGCGGGTCGCGAAGGCCGTACGCGCAGTGTTCGAGAAGACCCCGGGGGTGGTCGACGTCGACGACAGCAGCATCGCCGCGGCACCGAAGACCCTGCTGCTCGTCGACCGCCAGAAGGCGGCGATGCTGGGCGTGCCGCAGCAGGCCATCGTGACCACGCTCAGGGCGGGCCTGGCTGGCGAGGCCACGGCTTACCTGCACGACCAGAGCAAGTACCCCGCCGCGGCAACGCTGCAGTTGCCGGCCGAACGCCAGGGAGACCTGAATGCGCTGCTGCAACTCACGGTGCGCAGCGCCGCGGGCAACCTGGTGCCCATTCGCGAACTCGTCAAGGTGACGGACACCGTGCGCGAGCAACCGCTCTATCACAAGGACCTGCTGCCGGTGAACTATGTCGTCGCCGACATGGCCGGGAAGCTCGACAGCCCGCTCTACGGCGTCTTTTCGATGCGCAGTGAGCTGGCCAAGATAGCGACACCAGGTGGAGGCTCACTTGTCGAGTATTTCATCCGCCAGCCCGAGGACGCCTACCGCGATTACGCGCTCAAGTGGGATGGCGAGTGGCAGATCACCTACGAGACCTTCCGCGACATGGGTGCCGCCTATGCCGTCGGCCTGATACTGATCTACCTCCTGGTCGTGGCACAGTTCGGCTCCTATCTGACGCCGCTGATCATCATGGCGCCGATCCCGCTGACGATCATCGGCGTGATGCCCGGTCATGCGCTGCTGGGCGCGCAATACACGGCGACCAGCATGATCGGCATGATCGCGCTGGCCGGGATCATCGTGCGCAACTCGATCCTGCTGGTGGACTTCATCAACCTCCAGGTCCGCGAGGGGATGCCGTTCAAGGACGCCATCGTGCACTCGGCCATCACGCGAGCCCAGCCGATCATGCTGACCGGTCTTTCGGCGATGCTGGGCGCCTTCTTCATTCTCGACGACCCGATCTTCAACGGACTGGCGATCTCGCTGATCTTCGGCATCTTCGTCTCCACCGTGTTGACGCTGGTCGTCATTCCGATCCTCTACTACGTCGCCTATCGCAACCGCCTGGGCGCGATCACTGGGTCTGTACAACCAGACTCGTCGTCTTTCTCTGTCCTACCTGAAGGAGCTTCATCATGACTTCCTGGCAACTCGTGCGTCTCGTCGCCGGCTCATTCATCCTGCTGTCGTTGGCACTGGGCATCCCTGGCAGCCCGATCTTCGTCAGTTCCTGGTGGCTGGCCTTCACCGCGTTCGTCGGTGCGAACCTGCTGCAGAGCGCACTGACGAAGTGGTGCCTCATGGAGACGATCATGCGCAAGCTCGGTGCGCGCCCGGGCGCCTGAACGTGGCAGCACGCGGCCTCACCGTCGGGCAATCGGCGAGTGGAGCGAGCCCGGCCGCTGCCCGAAGGTTGTCGATCCCGCGGGGCTGGCTCCTGGTTGGCGGGATGGCGCTCGCCTGCACCTCGCAGGCAGCCCGTGCGGACGACCTGATCGAAGTCCTGCGGGCGGCCGAGCAGAGCGATATGGACTACGCCGTGGCACGGGCTACACATGAGGCCGCGCTGCCGCGCCGCGACCAGGCCGCAGCACTCTGGCTGCCGCGTGTCAACGCGAGTGCCTCGGCCGGATTCGCCACCCGTGACACGGAGACCCGCGGTGCGCAATTCTCCGCGCCCGGTTTCGGCGTCTCGAACAACGTGAACTTCAACACGTCGGTCAATGGAGGCACGGCGGGACGTTGGGCGCTCACGGCAAGCCAGCCCCTCTACAACCCCGAGCGACGCGCCCAGCAACAACTGCTCGGCTTGTCGGTCGACCTGGCCGACCTCGAGTGGCAGACTGCCCGGCAGTCCCTGATGCTGCGCACCGCGCAGCGCTATTTCGACCTCGCGCTGGCGGAAGAGTCGCTGCGCGTTCTGAAGCTCCAGCTGGATGCCGTGCAACGAGCTTCGACCGAGGCGAAGGACCGTTTCACGATGGGCGCGACACCGGTCACCGACACGTATGAGACGGGCGCCCGACTGGCTGGCATTCGGGCGCAGGTGCTGGCAGCCGAAAGCGATGTGCAGCTCAAGCGCAACCTGCTGGCCGACAGCACCGGGATGCCGGCCCCGACGCTGTCAGCCCGCCTGCCGGCCGGCCGCTCCGCGGACACCCAGCCGCGGCCATTGGCGGCGTGGCTGGCCGACGCGCAGGCCGGCAATCCCGACATCCGCATCCGGGAACTGGCCTCCGAAGTCGCGAAGCAGGAAGCGTCGAAATTCAGCCTGCAGTCGTCCGTCGCGGTGGACGTCGTTGCTCAGGCCTCGCGCGAGCAGCTCAACGGCAGCGGTGACTTCGGCTCCGCCTCCAACAAGGGAACGGACCGCATGATCGGGGTGCAGATCTCCGTGCCCCTGTTCACCGGCGGCTATCGCAGCGCCAAGCAGGAAGAGGCCCTGCGCCTGGCCGACAAGGCAGCCACGGAAGCCGATCGCAGTCGGCAGACGACCGCACAGCAGGTCCGGTCCGCCTGGCTGGGCTTGAGCGTCGGTGCCGAACGGGTGCATGCCCTCTCGGATGGCGTGAAGGCGAGCGAGGCGCGGCGGGATGCAACGCACCTGGGACACCAGGTCGGCCAACGCACCACCCTGGACCTGCTGAACGCCGAGAACGATACCGCCGCAGCCCGCCTGGCGCTGGTGCAGGCCCGCGCCGGACTCTTGATGGATCGGCTACGCCTCGCGGCGCTTGTCGGGCAACTGGACGACGTCTCCTGGCGCTCGGTCAATGAGGACCTTGAGCCGATCCCGGCGCCTCGGCAATAACCACCCGCTTCAGACCACTTTCACTACCGATGGCCGGGCACACCGGCAACGAGGAGACACAACCATGGCCCACATCGTCATTCTTGGTGCCGGTACCGGCGGCATGCCTGCCGCCTACGAGCTACGCGGCGCACTGGACAAATCGCATCGCATCACGGTTGTGAACGCCGTCGACTACTTCCAGTTCGTTCCTTCCAACCCGTGGCTCGCGGTGGGCTGGCGGGAGCGCAGCGCGATCACCTTCCAGATCCGCCCCTACCTGGAGCAGAAGGGCATCGAGTTCGTCGCCCAACGCGTGACGCGCATCGATGCAACGGGCAACGCGCTCGAGCTGCAGGACGGCAGCAGGCTCACCTACGACTATCTCGTCATCACCACCGGCCCCAAGCTCGCCTTCGACGAGGTGCCTGGCGCCGGCCCGGATGGGCACACCCAGTCGATCTGCCTGGTTGACCATGCCGAGAAGGCCTGGGCGCAGTACCAGCAGTTCCTGAACGACCCCGGCCCGGCAGTCATCGGTGCGATGCCCGGTGCATCGTGCTTCGGGCCTGCCTACGAGTTCTCTTTCATCTTCAACACCGATCTCAAGCGCCGCAAGCTGCGCAACAAGGTGCCCATCACATACGTGACCAGCGAGCCCTACATCGGCCACCTGGGGCTGGGCGGCGTTGGCGACTCCAAGTCGATGCTCGAAAGCGAGTTCCGCAACAACGACATCAAGTGGATCACCAACGCCAAGGTCACGCGAATCGAGCCCGGCAAGATGTTCGTCACCGAGATGGACGAACACGGTCAGCCGAAGAAGGAGCACGAGCTGCCTTTCAAGTTCAGCATGATGCTGCCTGCGTTCAAGGGCGTCGACGCGGTGGCTTCGGTCGAGGGCCTGTGCAACCCGCGCGGATTCGTATTGATCGACGAGTACCAGCGCAGCAAAAATTACCGAAACATCTTTTCAGCCGGGGTCTGCGTCGCCATTCCGCCGGTCGAAGTGACCCCCGTTCCGACGGGCGCACCGAAGACCGGCTACATGATCGAGACCATGATCACAGCCATCGTGCACAACATCGTCGCCGAACTCAACGGCCGGCCGGCAGACGCCAAAGGCACTTGGAACGCGATCTGCCTTGCCGACATGGGAGACACCGGCGCTGCCTTCGTGGCACTGCCGCAGATCCCGCCGCGCAATGTCAACTGGTTCAAGAAGGGCAAATGGGTCCACCTGGCCAAAGTCGCATTCGAGAAGTACTTCATGTACAAGATGAAGAACGGCACATCCGAGCCGATCTACGAGAAGTATGTCCTCAAGGCGCTCGGCATCGAGCGGCTCGAGCGCTGATTCATCGGTTCCGGAGACCATCGATGGAAGCTGGCGCCGCGAGGTCTCAGGTTCGCCGGCGCAAGTTCGTCAAGTCGAACGACCCGGTCCGCGCGCCGGACGGCCTGCCTCTCAAGGCCGGCATCCGGCGCCGAGGTGCCAAGGCAGGCCTCGACGATTTGATTTCCGTCAAGGTCGGTCTCGGGCAAGCAGCCTAGGCTGCAGTTCGACAAACATGGCGTATGGGAGCAGCGGATGGACATGCTGGACTGGGCGAGAGGGCCATTGTTCTATGCGGCATTGGCGATTTTCGTGTTCGGTGTGGCATGGCGACTGTTCGCCCTGGTTCGACTTCCGGCCGCGCCGGAGCCAGCCCCCGCCCGCAAGCCCTTCGGCAAGACCGACGCGTTTCGCGCAGCGCTCATACGAATGTGGCCACGCCAGGGCATGCCGGGCAGCGCAACGCTGGTGACATTCAACCCCTATGTGTTCCACATCGGTCTCGCGCTGATCTTCTTCGGCTATGCACCGCACATCGCCTTCATTCGCTATCTGACCGGCCTGGGATGGCCGGCACTGCCCGACTTCGTCATGTATCTCTCAGCCGCAGCGACCATCGTCTCCCTGTTAATGGCGCTGATGTTCAGGCTGACTGACCCCGTGCTCAAGAAGATCTCCCGAGCCGACGACATGGTGACCTGGGCAGTGACGATGCTGCCGCTGATGACCGGCATGGCGCTGGTGGGCGAGCCTTCCTCAGCCATCCTGGCGCAGCACCATGTTCTGTATCGCGGGCCGCTCGCGATCCATCTGATGAGCCTTGAGCTGCTGCTGATCTGGTTTCCATTCGGCAAGCTGATGCACGCGTTCCTCTTCCTGCCTGCGCGCATGCAACTGGCCACCTTCCTCGGGCGCCGCGGAGTACGGCCATGATCGACATGGCCGTCTTCAAGCAGTTCCAGGAGGCCATCGAGCACCTGGGCGAGATGGCGAGGCCCGAGCCGATGGCCGACGAGGAGCGGGTCATCCGGGCCAAGGCCGTCATGCGACGCAAGACCGACCGCGCATTGGCGCTCGATCTCGAGGCATGCGTGAATTGCGGCTACTGTTCCGAGGCCTGCCATTTCTACCGGAGCACGCAGGATCCGAAGTACACCCCTACGCGCAAGCTGGATCTTCTACGGCGCGTGCACGCCCGGGAGGGCTCGGCGTTCGCAGCCATCCGGCGCTGGTTCACACGTGACATCAGCGCGGATGATCTGCGGGAATGGCAGGAGTTGGTCTACGACTCATGCACCGAGTGTGGCCGCTGCAGCATGGTCTGCCCCATGGGCATCAACGTCGCTCGCGGCGTCAACGTGATGCGCGAAGCGCTGTCGGAGGCGGGCCTGGTGCCGCTGGAACTCATGGCGGTTGCGCAGGAGCAAGCCGGACGCTGCACAGTGTTCGGCGTTGGGCCGGCTGAACTGGCACACGTGGTGGAGGTGCTGCGCGCCAGGGGCATCCGGATACCGCTCGACGAGCCACGGGCCGACGTGATGCTGGTCACGACAGTAATCGACGTGCTGCTGTTCCAGGATGCCTTGGCCGCAACTGCAAAAATCCTGAACCATCTGCATATCGACTGGACATTGCGCAGCGCAGGGTTCGAGGCGGCCAACTTCGGACTGTTGTCCGGAAACGAGGCATTGCAGAGAGCGGCGAGCAAGCGACTTATCGACGAGGCCGTTGCAATCGGCGCCAAGGCAGTGATCCTGCCCGAATGCGGCCATGCGTACCCGGCGCTGCGCTGGGACGGGCGGCTGCCCGATGGGAAAGCGTTGCCATTCGAGGTGTTGGCGGCTGCCGAGTTTGTCGGACGTGAGATCCGCGACGGACGTCTCGCGTTGGTGCCCGGTGATCCCGATCGCAAGTTGACCTATCACGACGCCTGCAAGCTGGCGCGCCATGGCGGCGTTCTCGATGAGCCACGAGCCGCGCTGAATGCGCTGGGCGTGGATTTTCGGGAGACCTCGCCCACTGCGGAGCTGAATTGGTGTTGCGGCGGAGGCGCCGGGGCTTTCCTGATCAACCGCGCAGCGCCTCTTCGACACAAGGCCTGGCAAATCAAGCGCGCGCAGATCGATGCCACGGGCGCCGACACGGTCGTGCTGTCCTGCGCAAGTTGCCGCCTCAATTTCATGGAAGGTGCCGAGGCCGAGCAAGCGCAGATCCACATCGAAAGCCTGGTCGAGACGGTCGCGGCCCAGTTGCCGCGAGAACCTAAGCAAGCCGCCATCGATGTCTAGGGGTCCACAAGAAGAACAATCGTAGGGCAAGCACGTGAAGCCTCCTCGCCCCCTCATTGACGTCGAAGTGATGAGCGGCCCACAACATGCACACCGGCATGCAATGCGGCGTTGATGCTCGCGACCGCCGGCCTGGCGGCGGCCTACGGGCCCCTGGGGTGCGCGTGAACGCGGTCAACCCGGCGCTGACCCTGACCGAGGACACGGTGCTCCGCTTTCTGGCCTTTTACCTTCATCTTCTACGGAGGGAGGAGTTTTGTTCGTACATGGTCGACGAATGCCCGCAGCTTCGGAGATGAGTGCCGCGAGGTAGGCCAGACGGCCCAGAACGTGACCGGGTCGTCGATGAATTCGTCAAGCACCTTGCGCATATCGCCCCGGGCAAGGTCGTCCGCGACGCCGTGACGATCGAGGTATACGCTCGATGCAGCCAGCACTCGGCGTGAGGTGCCGATCTTGCGCGATGCCAGTCTCGAGTCAGCCTGATCGCCGGTGCGGATCACGACATCGAAGCCTTCCTCGATGATGTCGACCATGCGATCGGAGAGATCCAGGTCGACGTCGATCTCGGGGTAAGCATGCATGAAACTGTGAATTGCTGGCATGACGAGCTCCGTGAGCTGCGGCGCACTGATGCGCAGTCGTCCCCTCGGTGTGCCGCTGGCGTTCGACAGCTCGGCTTCCGCGGCAGCGACCTCGTTGAGGATGCGGTGGCAGCGGGTGAGGAACATCTCCGCCCGATTCAGCGCAGCAGTTTGTCGAACGCGAAGGTCATGAAGCGGTCGAACGCCGCGGGGCTCCTATCGACGCGAGCACGCAGGATCGCTCCCTCATAGGCGTCCAGGAGAAAGGCGGCGAGATCGGCTGCGCTCGTGTCGCTCCGGACTTCACCGCGTTGCTGTGCTTCGGCGATTGCAGTCTCGGTTTCGGCGGACCAGCGGGCAAAGAGCGCAGACAAGCGCTCGCGGATTGCCGGGCTCGAATCGGCCAACTCCGCACTGAAGTTGCCCAGCAGGCAACCGTTCGCGAATCCGGCGTCCGAATACATCTTGTTCAGGCCGCAGAAGTGCCGCCGCAGGCGCTCCAGCGGCGGCAGGGATTCGTTCTTGAGGTCTTCGCGATGCCCGGCGCCCTCGGCATAGAGATCGACGATCTCTGCGCCGAGCGCCTCCTTGCTTTCGAAGTGGTTGTAGAACGATCCCTTTGGAACGCCGGCCTCTTCGGTGATGTCCTGAACGCTGCTCGCAGTGAAGCCTCCGCGCAGGAACACGCGGAGGCCCGCCTCGACGATCAAATGACGAACACTGGGTCTGCCCATAGGCTCATTGTGCGACCGGCCATCTTGAATCGAGGTGCATCAAGATCAACCCGCCACGAATTCGTCATTGAATTTCAGGGCGAATGCGCCATTGTCCGGCCCGACCGCCGCGCGCAGCGGCTTGGCAGCATCGACGACGAGTTCGTTCTCGTCGGTGGCAACCAGCGCCATCGTCTCGACGACGAACTGGGCAAGGGGCATGGCGCGAGGCTCGTCGTTGCTGCCGAGCAGGTCGGTTTGCACCCAAGGGGGGGCGATCTCGCGCACTTTGACGGAAGTGCCCTGCAGGCGCCAGCGCAGCGACTGGCTGTACGAGTGCATCGCAGCCTTTGTCGACGAGTAGACCGCCGAAACGGCCAGCGGAACAAACCCCAGAACGGACGACACATTGAAGATCGTCGCGTCAGGTTGCTTCTTGAGGTGTTCAACCAAGGCGGATGTCACGCGAATCGGGCCCAGCAGGTTGGTGGAAACCGTTGTCAGCATCAGCTCTTCATCAATGGCCGCCGATGCATCGTCGATGTGCATGACGCCAGCGTTGTTGATGATGACGTTGAGCTTTGGGTACTCGTGCGTCAATTGAGCCGCCACGGCTGCGATGCTGGCGGGGTCGTTGACGTCCATTTCAACGGACGCCATCCCTGGATTGGCTGCCGTGGTGGCGTCCAAGTGGCTCTTGCGACGGCCGGAGATGATGACCTGGTTGCCTGCCTGATGCAGCGCCTCCGCCAAGCCGCGACCGATGCCGGAACCGCCGCCGGTGATGAAGATGGTGTTTCCTGTGAGTTTCATGATCGCTCCTTGGGTGCGAGGGAATGTAGAAGATGTACGTAGTATATGACCGGTCATCTTAAATTGATTCGCCCACTCCGAGCGTAGGGTTTTCTGGTCGCTCACCGGTCGCCAACCCTCTGCACGGGTGCCGCTCAGAACATGGTGTTCGTGTTGTTGCCGGTCTCGGGCACGGGCTGCAGCACGTCCCAGTGCTCGACGATCTTGCCGTCCGCGTCGAAACGGAAGATGTCGACGCCTGCGGTTTCCTTGCCGCCCCAGTCGAGGTAGCGCACGTGGACGAAGGCAAGGTCGCCATCGATGGCGACTCGCTTGACCTCACACGGAACTTTTCCAACCTGCTTGAGGAAGCCGACGATGAAATCGGTGCCGTTCGGGAATTGAGGGTTGTGCTGGATGTAGGGCCCGGTAACCAGGGGCGGAAGCAGCTCGCCCCGGCCCTCGTTGAAGATCTTGTCGTAGATGGTGGCCACGGCGGCCTGCATTTTTTCGCGTTGCATGATTGCTCCGGTAGTTGAACTTGGCACCCCCTCGCATGCGGGGATGTAGAGGTATTGGATCGATCACAAGGGAGATGAACAATGTGCATAAGTCGCTATTCCATAGCTGTTCGTCGCATTTGGACTATGATGGAGCGATGCAAGCACTCGATGGTTGGCTCAAGGCCGTGCGCGGCGATGGCATCGTGCTGGTGCGCACGCGCATGGCCGGTCCGTGGGGCTTCGCTGTTGCGCCGCGTGACGCGGCGGTCTTTCATTTCGTCGCCGAGGGGCGCGCCATCGTGCGCCAACCCAACGCAGACGCCATCGAGGTCCTGCCCGGCGAACTCATCTTGTTCCCACGCGGCAGCGCGCACGAGGTCGCGCATTCGGCGCGAGGAAAGACACTGCCGCTGGCCGAGTTCATGGCGTTGCGCCATGACGTGGTCGACTCGGCAATCCGAACCAGCACGCTGGTCTGCGGCGAGTTCGGCATCGACCGGCATCTGGCGTTGCCTGCCATGCGTGCCTTGCCCAACGCCGTGCACATGCGCGCAGATGGCGCGTCCGGCAGCTTCGCACTTGGCGCCACGCTTCGCCTGTTGCGCGCCGAGGTCGAGGCACCGAACTTCGGCAATCAGATCGTCGTGCGCAACCTGCTGTCGTTGCTCTTCGTCTACTTCATGCGTGAATGGGCTGAAACTGCCGCGCCCGACGCCGGCGGCTGGTTCTCGGCGGTGCGCTCACCGCACACCGCACGGGCGCTCGCTTGCATCCACGAGTCACCCGAACACAATTGGACTCTGGAGGCGCTCGCCAAGGAAGCCGGTCTTTCGCGCGCGGCCTTCGCCCGCCAGTTCAATGCCGCAGTCGGTGAGCCGCCTCACAACTACCTGACGCGGTGGCGCATGGGAATTGCCGCGCGATTGCTGCAAGAGACGGACTTTCGGTTGTCGGAAATTGCGGCACGTGTCGGCTACAAGTCGGAGTTCTCCTTCAGTCGAACCTTCAAACGCTGGCGCGGTGTGGCACCGGATCGATTCCGGCGAGCCGCTGTCCCTGCGGCGAGTTGATGAGCGGCGGGCATCTCGGAAACGATCCAGAGTGCTCGCTCAACGAGTCTCAGGTACCGTCCGTTGCGGCCGCACCCTTCTGTGGCTCGTCGATCAGCTTCCGGTCCCAACCTCCGCCCAAAGCCTGGAACAGCGTGACGTATGCATTCAACTGTTCCGCCGAGACTTGCGAGAGCAAGAGTTGGACACTGAGCAAGCTGCGTTGGGCGTCGAGTTGGTCGAGGAAAGGCGAATAGCCCGCCTTGTAGCGCTGCGACGAGATCTGGACCGTCCGCTGCAGCGCTTGCCTTTGTGCTTCGAGCGAGCTGAGTTGTTCGCGCAGTCGCTGCGTTGCCGAGAGGGCATCCTCTACTTCCGAGAAAGCACCCAGCGCTGTCTTGCGATAGGCATATGCGGCCTCGTTGCGTCGGGCGGCGGCGACGCTTTGCTGGGCCTGCAGGCGTCCGGCATTGAAGATCGGCGCCAGGATGCTTGCCCCGATCGTGAAGACGTTGATGGGGTGATCGAGCAGCGTGGAGTGCACACGGCCGAGGTCCCCGGACAGTTCCAGGTTCGGCATGAAGGCGGCGCGAGACGCATCCAGCGTGTGATCGGCAGCGACGATGCGTTCTTCCGCGTCGACGATATCGGGCCGGCGTCGCAAAAGCGATGCAGGCAGCGTTTGCGGAATGGGCGGCAGCTTCGGCGCGAGCGCTTGCCCTTCGCGCTCGATATCGCCCGGATTGCGCCCGACGAGAACACAGAGCGCGTCTTCGGCGCGACGGATGGCAAGCTGCGTGGCCGGGATCTGCTGGGCAGTGCTCTGGTACTCGGCCTGCGCCTGCGCGAGATCGAGTTGCGCAGCATAGCCAACGGCCACTCGTCTGCGCACGAGCTCGACCGTCTGCTCTCGCGCGACCAGCGTTTGCTCCAGGATGGCCAGACGTTGATCCAGCGAGCGCAATGTGAACCAATCGCGTGCGGCGGTGGAGGCTACCAGCAGCTTGACGCTCGCCTCCGCCGCCTGAGTCGCGAGCAGATTTGCACGCGCGGCTGCCGTCGCCGACCGAAGACGGCCGAACAAGTCCGCATCGAAGGAGAATGTGAGCAGCGGCTCGGTCGCGGTCTGAACCTGTGGAACGCCGAATGCGGGATTGATGCTGCGATCCCGCTCCAGGACAAACCGGCCGTCAACCTGGGGAAATTGCTGCGCATGCGCGAAGTCTGCCTGCGCCATCAGCGCTTCGACGCGCTGCGCCGCAATGTTGATGTCGTCGTTGTTCGCCAATGCCTCTGCAACGATACGCGTCAATCCCGGATCATCGAACCCCTCCCACCAATTCGCCGACAGCCTCACGCCCGGCTGGCTGGCCGAGCTTCGCCACTCGACAGGTGGCGTCACGCGGGCCTCGGACGGAGCGGGTGGCCGCGGTCCGGCACATCCGGCCAGCACAGTCAGGGCGACGATCGTCAGCCTATTGCGCATTCGCCGTATCCACATTGGCCTCGACGGACATCCCGGGCCGCAGTTCACGCAACTGCGGGTTGGAGGCATCCAGCCGCAATCTGACGCCGATGCGTTGCGGGATCTTGACAAAGTTTCCCGTTCCGTTGTCCGGCTTGACGACCGAGAATTCCGAGCCTGCAGCGGGGGCGACTTCTTCGACCTGACCGTCGAACCGATGCCCGCCCAGCGCATCGACAGTGATCCAGGCCCGCATGCCGGGCCGCATGCCGAAGGTCTGGGCCTCCTTGTAGTTCGCGATGACCCATCGGTCTGCCGGTACCAAGGGCAGCAGCTGCGTTCCATTCGTCACGTATTGACCCAGCCGAACGCTCACCTCGCCCAGCTGACCCTTTTCCGGCGCACGGATGACCGTGTTCTCGAGGTCGATCTCGGCCGCACGCAACTGCGCAGCCGCGGCATCTATCTGCGCGGTGAGACCGTCTCGGCTGACTTCTACAGTTCGAACATCCTGGCGAGCGATCTCGTGAGCCGCGTGCGACTGATCGAGTTGTGCATTCGCCTGGGCGAGTGCCGCGCGCAGCTGATCACGTTCTCGCATCGACACAGAGCCGTCGGAAACGAGTTCGTCCACCCGTCCCAGATCACCGCGCGCTCGAATCAGCTGCGCTTTCGAGTTGGCGATGGCGGCGGACTGCGCTTGAAGCGCTGCGACTCGCGACGCATGCGCTTGCTCGAGGTTCGCCAATGCGGCCTTCTGCGCCGCGAGTGCGGCGCGCGCCTGGTCGACTTTTGCTCGATATTGCCGGTCATCGATGCGCACGAGCACCTGGCCCGCATCCACGAACGCATAGTCGCGCGCCAGGACCGCCGTCACGTAGCCGCTGACCTGCGGTGCAATGATCGTGGTGCGACCACGGAGATAGGCGTTGTCGGTCGCGCGAACGCCACTCTCGAACGGAGGGAGTTCCCAGGCGCGGAGCACAGCCAGCAAGGCCAGCCCGGCCGCTGCGACGATGGCAACGATGACGAGGGGGTGCTTCCCAGGCAACGGCCAATGCTGGCGGGGCCCCGAGGGGGTCGACGAGGCGGAGGGTGCCGGATCAGTCATGAGGGTTCACTTGAACGTAAGCGCCGCAGGGCGCCGAGCAGCACCAGGAGCGCGGCCAACAACGCCGTTCCAAGTGCCAGTTGGCAGACGAACCGAAACACGTCGTTGAAAGCGAGAATGTTTGCTTCCCTGGAAAGCGACGCTGAAAGCAAGGCGCCGCCCTGTTGCGAACGGGCGGCCGGATCTCCGACAACGCCGTTGAGCGACCGCGATGACCGTTGGGTTCGATCGGCAACCTGCTCGTTTCCGACCACGATCTTCTCGGCAAGTTCCTGGTAGTGAGAGCGCGCGGCGATCGTCTGATAGCTGCCCAGGAATGCCGAGCCGATCAGCCCCCCGACGTTCTGCGTCATGCTGAAGACGACCACCAGGGTGACGAGATAGGCGGGCCCCAGGCGTACGACCTTGATGATTCCGTGCGCTAGCGTCGGGCCGATGAACAGACTGGTCCCAAAGCCAATCAGGGCTTGATTGAGATAGAGCTGCTCAGGCCGGGTCAGATTGTTCGCGTGACTGTCCATCCATGCACCAAGCGCAATCGCCAGGGCAGCACCGATGACTTGAAACGGAAGGGCCCGCTCGGACAGCGTCAGCACGCAAGTTGCTATGCCGAGCAGCATGCCGACGATGACCCACAAGAACAACCGACGCAATTGGTCGTTGTCGAGGTTGCCTGCCGTCAGCAAGCCAACAGCCCCGTAGGTCTGCTCTGCGAGCGCAAGCCGCATCAGCAACGCGATGGCCGCGAAGCCAAGGAACTCTCTGGTGCCCATCCAGGCGATGCGGATCAATGGGCGTGTGCGCACCGTCTCTATCAAGATGGCGGTCGCCAGCAAGGGAATCGCAATGGCCAGATCGATGCCGAGCCAAGGCGTATCGGTCCACCAGGCCAGACGACCGCGATTGAGGATCCCGCAGATCAGCAGCATGGCCGGCAGCAGGAAAGCGACGGTCACGAAGTCCAGCGGTTGAAACGTGCGCAGACGGGGGGTTGGCGGGAGTGGCAACAGCAATGTCAGCGCGAGGGCCACCAATGCGGATGCCAGCTCGATGAAATGCTGGCCGCGCCAACCCTGGGCGGACAGGAGATCGACGGGCAACAGACGGGCGAGAGGCGTTCCCAATTGAGTCATGCCCAGGCCCGTCACCAGCGCCACCGCGCGTGCCTTGGGCGGCACTGCCTGCAGCAAATAGTAGATGCCCATCGTCGTCATTCCCGCAGCGACCACGCCGCTCACGAATCGAACAACGACTTCCGAAGACATGCCGGGCCACACGAACCTGAGTGCTGCAGCGATCGCGTACAGGATCAAGAGCACCCGCATGACGTTCTGCATGCTGAACTGGGCGCGGGCCTTCACAAGCATCGTGTTCGCGCACGCGTTTGCCGCGACATAGATGGCCGGCAACCAACTCAGCTGCGCGACGTAGGTTGCCAACTCACCGGACAGATAGGGCACATTGACGGTGATGGTCGCGTTCGCAAACGTCGCGGTTGCACCGATATAGAGGCCGACGGCTGCATAGCCGATACGGCGAAGCGGAGGGTGCGGTGGCGAAAACGGGCCGCCAGGGAAGGTCGGCTGGTCTTCGGGTGCGAAATCGTAGGCGTCCCCGCCAGGTGGATTCGCAGGCGGTCGGATGACTGCCACAAGGCTAGGCGCCATGGCTCAAGATGTCTCCCGGTAGTCGCCTCAAAAGAAAGATCTCCTTGATCAGTTCAAAGACATCGTCGCCCTTGCCGGGGAAGGCTCCCGCTTCCCCATGCAGCATGTGCGGCAAGGGTCGGCCAACGCGCTGATCGCCGATCGCCACGTCTTTGCATGTCTAGTCTGCCCGCGCGGGCGCGGTGGACCTATCCCCCGTACGGGGCACCAGACACCTCGGCGCGGGTGCGTCACCCAATCGGGGGATGCCGCGTCGCGGCTTCAATGGAGAGACTGCGCCTATTTCGTATGTTGTCGAATTCCGGTCCCGCAGTCTCGATGGTGGCCCATATGAGCCTTGCACTGGTGCTTGGCTGGTTCGTGGGCTATGAACGGTATTTCAGCGGCCGTGCGGCAGGGACCCAGGTCTACTGTCTGGTCTGCACGACTTCCTGTGCCGTCACGCTGTTGGCCGGATATCCTTCGCTTTGGTACTGGGGGAGCTCACACGAAGCTGCTGGAGGAGATCCGACGCGCGTGATCGGCAGCATTCTGACGGGCATCGGTTTCCTGGGCGCGGGCATCATCGTCCAGAGCGGTCTCAACGTGCGTGGACTGACAACGGCCGCGTCGATCTGGGGCACCTCGGCGATCGGGATTCTGGTTGGCGTCGGGTTCTATCTCCCGGCGCTCGGACTCGCGCTTCTGTTCGTGCTGTGCATGGCCGTGATCCCGAGACTCGAACACAGGCTCCCGGCGCATGGCGCCATTGCAGCGACGCTGAGGTTCCGTGAAGGATACGAACTCCGTACCGAAGAAATACATCACTTCCTGGCCGAGCGGGGTCTCAGCATTCCACCGGACAGCATCAAGATCGCCTACGGCAAGACTGGATTCGAGTTGCAGTGCTTGATCATTGCGGATTCGGTGGCGCGTGCCAACGCCCTTGGAAGGATTGCACTCGAGTTGCCGAAGATTTCGGAGATCGAGAGTTTTTCCGTCACGCATTCGAGTCGCGCCTGACCGGGAATGGCGCTAGCCGGCAGTCGCCCAAGGAGCTAGAAACCGGGGCCGCACGCACTGTGCGCAAGATACCGCGGCGCGACCTGCGCACGCACTAGATGATGCCCAGGCTCAGTGAGCGTGATACGGCCTCGACGCGAGTTTGAGCCGCGAGCTTTTGAAGAATGTGCTTGGCATGCGACTTGACTGTCTCCGGAGCGATGCCGAGCTGTTTCGCGATGCGCTTGTTTGACAAGCCATGACTCATCAGCGAGACGATGTGACGTTCGCGTGGCGAAAGCGATTCACCCGACCTGTGCCTGTTTCGTGCACCCTTGGTGGTTTCGGCGCGCCCGGGAAATCCGGTCAACAGGGCGCGCACATAGGGTCGCAGTTCGGCGAGGATGCCGCCGTCAGCCGCACTTCGATCGTACATCGAGGCGAGAAGCTGACGGACCGGCTCGCCGCCATCCAAGAATGTCCGATACAAGCCGCCTGCTGCGCCGAGTTCGATGGCGCGCGTGAGTTCGATCGAAGCCTCATCGAGTTCACCGAGACCGTGCAGGACGCACGCGAGCAACAGCGTCAATTCCACGGCAAGGTAGCGCTCGCGGCGAAGCATGCTTGCCGACACCAGCGAGCGCAGGGTTGCCGCAGCATGCGTTGAGGGCCCTTTGGCGAGGGCCAGGTATGCATCCGCGATGGCCGATTGGCGAGAGAGAAGCTGGGCGTTCGCCGCAATCGTTGAATTGGCTGCCGCCTCGGCCAGTCGCCTCGCGCAAAAGTCGGCTTCCTTGAGTTGCCCATCGGCGACGAGAAGGCGCACGCGCTCGGCGAGACTGGCGGCGACGAGGCGTGACCATCCGCGTTCCTCGGCGAGAATTTCGGCTTCGCGAAGCATGAGCACGGCAAAAGGTGTTTGCTGCCGCGCCGCGGCGACCCTGGCCCCGACGATGTAGGCAATGAGTGCGCCTTCGATTCCTCCCTGCGATCCGCTCAGCATGAGTCGATCGCGGATCAGCTGGTCGGCGGCGTTGAAGTCGTTCTGTTCGTACAAGATTCGAGCGTTGAGCGCGGCAGCGAGACGCGATCCCGAGAAGCCGGGTCCGAAAGCTCTTGCAGACAAGTCAAGCGCCTCGACAGCAAGCCGTTGGGCGCTGACCAGGCGCAACTGCTCGAATTCGAAAGCAGCCTCCATCGAGAAATGATGAATGGTCGATAGCGCTTCCCGACGCTTGGTGACTTTCTGGTGCGGCGGGCGCGCCATTTCGCAGAACGCATCGATACGTCGTGCCTTCCAATGGCCGTGACGCAGCAAAATTGACGCTGCCGGATGGTCCACTCCGGATTGATGCCTCGCTAGCGCTTGTTCGACCAGGTCCTGCGCAGACTCCGCGTCATCGTTCAGTGCCGCCAGAGTGGCATGCAACAAGTCGATTTCGAGCGCGAGTGAAGGAGGGGCCTCAACGACGGCCGCGCGGAGCAGCTTTTCGATGGCGCTGAGCGCAGACAGCCCGTCGTCGACCCTCGTGTCCGCAAGCGCCGACCACGCTCGACAGACCAGTGCGCTCACTGGTCTGCTGCTGGCAGGGTTGAAGGTCATTGACGCATCCTCTTTTCAGACAAGCGCCGGCCTTCCGGCCGCCGGTGCGAACTCATGCATTGCGCACCTCCCAACTCAGATACCCTTCCTCGGCCTGCGAGGCGAGCAGCTGGCGGGCACCGAAGGCCTGGACTGGCGACACGAAGCCCGTGGCCAGCAGTTGCCCTCGGAGCACGCGACGTGCCGCTTCCGCACCGAACACGCCGGTCTGCGCGTAGGGCGAATTGCCCCGGATGACGACTTCGATCGCGGCCGTGTTGCCGCGGCCGTGGCAGGCCAGCACGCAGCGATTGAGTTGCGGGTCCTCGCGGGACGGCTCGGAGGTGGTGATGCCCGCGCCCCACGCATTGGTGGTCGCCTCTCGCTCGGCCTGAGGCAGTTGACGGCATTCGGCCTCGAACTTCTGCAGCAGCTCGAACACGCCGGCAAAGAGCCGCTGGTTTCTGAAGGAGACCAGCACACTGCAGTTGCGCACGCGGGCATCGTCCTGGTACCACAGCGGCTCGCCGCCGCCGCTCCAGGGCAGCGCATTGAAGACCTTGACCTCGCCGGGCACGGTGACGGTGTAGTTGGTCGCGTAGGGCCACATGACCAACTGCCTGTTCTGCAGGTAGTGCTGCGGGTTCGTGCACATGCGCAGGAAGGAGGCGGTCGAGGCCTCGCTCACCGGCGAGTCACCGAGGTAGGCGATATCCAGCGTGTCGATGCCCGGCGTCTCCAGCGCGATCTCGGCGGCGATGTTTCCCTCGGCCCACATGTAGGAGTTGGCCGGGCACAGCGCAAGCCCCTTTTCCTTGAACCGGGGGCCAAACTCGTGCTTGAGCATCTGCACCCAGTCCATCTCGCCGGTGGTGTCGAAGTAGTGGCAGCCTGCATCCAGGCAGGCCTGGACCACCGGCAAGCCCAGCTGCATGAAGGGGCCGACGATGTTGATCACGACCTTCTTGCCTGCGAACAGGGCGGCCAGGGCCTTGCGCTCGTGGGCCACTTCGACGCACTGGTAGTCGGCACCCTTGAGCTCGGGGACCTTGTCCAGCTCCATCTTCAGCCGCTCCGCATTGCGCCCGGCCGCGATGAAGGGGATGCCGCGCTCGGCGAGCTTCCAGACGGTCAGCTTGCCGGTGTAGCCGCTGGCGCCGTAGACGACGACCTGATAGTTGGTGTTGCTCATGATGAAGTCTCCTTGGGGGTTGTCGAAGGGAAGAGGGGTGAAGGCGCTAGCCGCGCTGCTCGGTGAAGACGCTGGCCGGCTGCGTCTCGAAGCGCTCGATCAGGAAGCGCTCCTGGGGCTTCTCGGAAGCCGTCTTGGGAATCTGGTCGAGGACCTGGATGTAGCGCGGGACGAAGTTGGCCTCGAGCCGCTGGCGGCAGGTCCGGAACAGCGCCTGCGCGTCGAAGCTGGCGCGGTCCTTCGGCACCACCGCGGCAACGGGGTCCTTCTCGCCCGGCACGCCGGAGCTTGCAGGCACGCCGTAGACATAGACGTCGTCGACCTCGGGACATTCGGCGATCGCCTTTTCCACGAAGGCGGAGTTGATGAAATCGCCGTTGCATCGGATGCCGCCGCCCTTGCGGTACTGGAAGAAGAGCCAGCCCTCGGCGTCTTCGGTCACCACGTCGCCCATGCGCAACCAGCCGTCCGCGGTCTTCTTCGCCGAGGCCTCCGGGTTGTTCCAGTACTCGACCTGGAAGGGCGCGCCGTCGGCATGGCGGAACAGCAGCTCGCCCGGCTGGCCTGGCGCCACATCCTTGTCGTTGTCGTCGACGATGCGGTGCCGCAGCGAGGGGATGGTCTTGCCGATGCTGCCCTCGGGCCCGACGCCGATCGGCTTGACGGTGAGTCCGCCTTCGGCCGCGCCGTAGAACTCGAGGATCTGCAGGTCGAAGCGCCGCTCGAAATCCGGCCAGATCGCCTGCGGCATGCCGGCCGAGACGACGAAGCGCACCGGGTTGTCGCGGTCGTCCGGCTTCGGCGCCTCTGCATAGACTGCGGTGGTCATGCCGCCCAGCAGGCTGAAGCTGGTGCAGCCGTAGCGGCGGGTGATGTCCCACAGCCTCGACTTGGTGAAGCGGCGCGACATCACGCATCGCAGGCCGGCCGCGAGCGATGCGCCGAGCGTGACCAGCTGGGCATTGGCGTGCGTCAGCGACAGGCCCGAATAGGGACGATCGTCGGCGCGATAGCCGAACAGGCGCGAGGCCACCAGGGCGGTGTCGCAATAGCGCTTGTGGGTCATCACGATGCCCTTGGGGTCGCCGGTGGTGCCCGAGGTGTAGATCAGCTGCATCGGCGATTCGGGGTCGATCGCCGCGGCCGCGAAGCCTTCGGTCGACATGGCCAGCAGCCGGGCGTACGGCACGATGCCGTGCGCCTTCAGCTGCTCGGGCGTGGCTCGGCCCTCGTCGGTGGCCAGGCCCACCACCCATCTCAGCTGCGGCAGCCGGTCACGGACTGCGGCCAGACCCGGCAGCGCGTAGTCGGCGGCGATGACGCCCACGCAGTTCGCTGTCTCGAGCATGTAGGCCAGCCGGTCGCCCTTGGTGCGCGGATCGACGGGCACGAACACGGCGCCGGTGGCCCCCGCGGCGACCATGGCCTCGACGAACTCGGCATGGTTGGCCATCACCAGGCCGAAGCGTTCGCCCTGCCGCAGGCCCAGCTCGCGCAGTCCGGCGCCGAGTCGGCATCCGCGGTCCCACAGCTGCCCATAGGTGCGGACCTCGTCGGGGCGCTGGCCGCCGCCTTCGAAGGTGAGAACGTCCAGGTCGGGGTTCGAAGGGGCACGGTTGGCGATCAGCCCGGCGAACGTCAGTCCAGAGTCGGTCGTGCTCATTGGGTAAGCTCCGTGCTTCGCACTGCGGTGCGAGCTTGCTTGGAGCGGTTCGGTGCGGTGCTCATGCCTCACTCCTTCTGCAGGACGGAGATGACGATGGCGGCCACGTCCTTGCCGATGAAGCCGCCGCCGTTCTCGGCCATCGCCGTGCGTGCGCCGGCCACCTGGCGGGGGCCGCAGCGGCCGCGCAGCTGGTCCACCAGCTCGACGATCTGGCCCGCGCCCGAGGCGCCGATGGGATGGCCCTTGCGCAGCAGGCCGCCGGAGGGGTTGACCGGGACACGGCCGCCCAGCGCAGTGGCGCCGCTCTCGATCAGGGCCACGCCCTCGTCCTTCTTCGCGAGGCCCAAGTATTCGTAGTAGATGAGCTCGGCCGGCGCCGAGGCGTCGTGCAGCTCGACCACGTCGAGATCGGCCGGGCCGACGCTCGCGGCCTCGTAGGCCAGCCCCGCGGCGTATTCCGGAACGGTCTGCGCGCCTTCCTCGTAGTCGAAGCCGGTGGCCAGCACCGAGGAGAGCACCCGCACGCGGTCCTTCAGGCCCAGTTGCTTCGCCTTTTTCTCCGAGACCAGCACGAGGGCCGCAGCCCCGTCGCCGATCGGCGAACACATCAGCAAGGTCATCGGGTCGGAGATCATGGGCGCCGACAGCACGTCTTCGATGCTCACCTTGTCCTGGTACTGCGCCTTCGGATTCAGGCTGCCGTGCACCGAGTTCTTGGCCGACACCATCGCGAAGTGGCGCGCGGTCGCGCCGGTGCGCTGCATGTAGGAGCGCGCCATGCTCGCGTAGATGTCCATGAAGAGCGAGCGCCTGGAGCCGGCGCCGTCCAGGTCTGTCCGAGCCCCCGTCGCCCGCATGTTCCTTTCCAGATCGCCCAGCACCTGGTCGATCGCCTCGAGGTCCACCGCACCCTGGAAGACCGAGAAGGTCTTGCGCTTGTCCTCGTTGTAGAGCTTCTCGAAGCCGCAGACCAGGACCACGTCGTACAGGCCGAGCGTGATCATCTGCGCCGCCTGCTGGAAGGCCGTGGCGGACGTGGCGCACGCATTCTCGACATTGACCACCGGGATGCGCCCGATGCCCATGCCGCGCAGCACGGCCTCGCCCGGGATCAGCACCTGGCCGGTGGTGACGCCCGCGGCGCCGTTGCCCATGTAGGCGGCCTGCAGATCCGAGGCCTGGATGCCGGCGTCTTTCAGCGCCTCCTCGATGGCCTCGGCCGCCAGCGACTTGAGTCCGCGGTCGAGGAACTTGCCGAAGCGCGTCATGCCGACACCGGCGACGTATGCGTTCATTCGCATGGAAATCTCCTGCTGTGTGGATCGAGAGCGTGGTTCGCTGCGGCGGCGCCTTACAGGCGGCTCGGGTCGGCGAGAAAGCTGCCGCCCTTGATCGCCAGCATCTCGTTGCAGCCGTCCTCGATCAGTGCGGAGCGCGCATCGCGCAGCAACTTCTCGACCGGGTACTCGCGCGTCACGCCGTTGCCGCCGAAGAGCTGGATCGCGTCGGAAGCGACCTCGAAGGCGGCCTGGGTGCCGGTGATCTTTGCGGCGATCGAACCCTGCAGCGCGCCCACCGGCATGGTGTGGTTGTAGAACATCACGCGCCGCGACATGGCGCGCGCCGCCTCCACCTTGCGGAACATGTGGAAGAGCCGATAGCGCACGTTCTGGTGCTGGATGATCGGCACGCCGCCCTGCTTGCGGGTGTGGACATAGTCCAGCGCGTGCTCGTAGGCGGCGCGCGCCGCCCCGGTCCAGATCGAGCTCATGATCGAGTTGGCCTCGGTCAGGACGCCGTAGATGGCCTGGGCGTACTCGTTGCCGGGCCTGGCGAGCATGTGGTCGAGCGGGACGCGCACGCCGTCGAAGAAGATCTCGCCCTGCGGCAGCGGCCGCTGGCCCAGCTTGTCGAGCACCTTGCCGCGCGAGACCCCGGGGCGGTCCAGCGGCACCAGCACCACGCACTGCTTGTCGTCGCCCGAGCCGTCGTCCAGCGCGGCATACAGGCAGCAGAGCCGGGCGATCGGCCCGTTGGAGACCCAGGCCGACTTCTGCCCCTGGATCACGAGCTCGTCGCCCTCGACGCGAACGATGCAGTTCGGCTTGCCGTAGCTGGACCCGGGGTGGGCCACCTGGCGGCCGAAGTCGAGGATGTCGGAGCCGTGGTCGGGCTCGGTGATGCCCCAGCAGCCGACGCGGTCCTCGGGGTACTTTTCCAGCAGGTCCTGCCGGCCCATCATGTGCATCACGATCCAGGGCACCGTCGACGCGGCCAGCACGATGGCCAGGCCGCCGTCGCCCCAGCCCAGTTCCTCGAAGGCCGAGGACATGATGCGGCCGCGCTCCTCGGGCGGGAGGCTGAAGATAGCTTCCACCGTCAGGCCCAGGCCCTGGAACTCGCCCAGCAATCCCCACAGCGGCGACTCCGGCGCAATCACCTGGTTGGGATCGTGCAAGGCGTCGAGCTTGCGGCCGACCGGGCGCATCATCTTCTCGGCAAAGCGCCGCACGCCGGTCAGGATCGTGGTCTCGGTTTCGCCCTGCCTGGGTTCCAGGCCCATCGGTTCCAACTGGACCCGGATACCGTCGTATGCCATTTTTCGTCTCCTTGGGGTGAATGCGGTTGGCCGCGATGGAGCCAAGTCTGGTTTCCGGGCGCTGAAACGTCCCCTATCGAAAGTGAGGACTTGGATAGGTTCGAGCGCGGCCGGAGGCTCTCGCCACCATCGATCCCCACGGGTAGCATCAGGCGGAAGACAGGCACGGAGACAGGCCGCCGACATGACCCACAGGAAGCTCGAGGTGCCCATCCTCGAAGCCAAGCTCTACCCCGCCGTCGCCACGGCGAGTCCGCTGGCGCGTCCGCGCCTCGACGCATGCAGCGAGGTGCTGGACGGGCGCTGCCCGGTGGTGGTGGTGGCGGCCCCGGCCGGCTATGGCAAGTCGACGCTGATGGCGGGCTGGCACGCGCGGCTGGTCGAGCGATCGGTGCCCTGTGCCTGGCTTTCGATCGACAAGGACGACGGCGACAAGGTGCGCTTCATGCGCCACCTGGTCGCCGCGCTGCAGATGGCGGACGCGCGCATCGGCCAGACGGTCGCCGGGCACCTTTCGCGCGACTTCACGAGCGGCGCCAAGCCCCTGCTGGAAAGCCTCGCGGGCGACTTGGCACGGGTCCAGGGGCGGATCGTGCTCTTCCTGGACGATCTGCAGTTTGTCGTGGAGCAGCCCGAGGTGATGGAAATCGTGGACTGGCTGGTGAAATACGCGCCCCGGACCGTGCAGTTCGTCATCGGCACCCGTGAGGAACCCCGACTTCGCCTGGGCGCGCTGCGCGTGCGGCGCCAGCTGTTCGAGGTGGACATCCGGCAAATGCAGTTCGACATCGAGGAGGTGGCGCAGTTCTGCCGCAGCCGCCTCGGGCATGCGTTGCCGCCGGCCGAGCTGCAGCAATTGCTCGCCAAGACCGAGGGCTGGCCGGCCGCCCTCGAACTGGCCGCGCTGGCGTTGCACGACGCGGGCGACCCGGCCGATTTCATCGAGCAGTTCGCGGGCACCGACAGCAGCGTGGTCGACTACCTGGGCGAAGTGGTGCTGTCTTGTCTGGACGAGCGCACCCGCGCCTTCGTCTTCGCGATCTCGCAGTTCGACCGGGTCAACGTGCCGCTCGCGCAGGCGGCGAGCGGCGTCGACGACGCCGAGGCCTTGCTTCGCGAGCTGCGCGCGCGCCACCTGTTCCTGATCCCGCTGGACCGCGCCGGCGAATGGGTGCGCTTCCATCACCTGGTGGGCGAGTTCTTTCGCGAGCGCTTCCGGCGCAGTGCGCCGGCGCAGGCCCGGGAATGCCTTGCGCGCGGCGCGCGCTGGCTGCACGCCAACGGCCTGATCGAGGAGGCCGTCGGCTGTGCGATCCGGGCCCAGGACTGGGAGCAGGCGGCGCCCTGGGTCGCCGCCTGCGTGGAGGAGCTCGTGTTCCGCCATGGCTATCACCAGACCCTCCTGCGCTGGATGAACGCGCTGCCCGAAGCATGGGTCGACCGCTACCCGGTGATCCGTATCCAGTACGCCTTCGCGCTCTCCTTCTACCCGCGACATCAGGAATACGAGGCCCAGGTCCATCGCCTGGAGCGCCAATTGCAGGGGCTGGAAGCCCAGCCTGAGGCCGACGCCCGCCTGGTCGACGAACTACGCTGCGCGGTCGAACTGCAAGCCGCGATGTCGCTGGCCCTGCGCGACGAAGGAAAGCGCGGCGGCGAACTGGCTGCAGCCTGGCTGGCGCGCTGGCCGGACGCGCCGCTGCTGCAGAAGGGCGTGATGGGCAACGTCCGGGCCTTTGGCCACAAGACGGTCGGCGAGATCGACAAGGGACTGGACACGATCAGCGAGACGCGCCGATGGCTGGAGCAGGGCGAGGGCTACTACGCGCTCGCCTGGACCGCCTACGTGGAAGCCGTGCTGCTTCTCAAGCGTGGCAGCTACATCGAGGCCCGGCGCGCCTGCACCGGCGGGCTCGAACTGGTCGATCACAGGCTGCTCGGCCATCCTGCGCATGCCAGCTTGCTGCACACGCTGCTGGCCGGCATCGCCTACGAGTTCGATGAAATAGGCGCTGCCGTGGAGCACATGGATCGCGCCATGAGCAGCGTCGCCGAGTACGGGCCCGCCGACGCCGTGATCGTCGCCTACCTGACGCACGCGCGCCTGCAGCGCCTGCGCCATGACGAGGGCAGCGCCCTGGTCATCCTGCGCGAGGGCCAGGAACTGGGCGCGCGCCGCGGGCTCCGGCGCGTGACCTTGGCGCTCGCGGCCGAGGAATGCAGCGGCCTGGCCCGCGTCGGCCGCCACGACGAGGCACGGGTGGTCGCCGCTCGCTTCGGCTTCGGCGAATTGCCGCACGGGAACACCATCCCGGGCCTGGTCGCCGACAAGGCCTTCCGGGCCGCCTCGCGCTTCCTGCTGCAGCAGTCGCCCGGACAGGTCGCGCGGGCGCTCGACGAGGCGATCGCGTATTGCCAGGAGCGCGGGCTGGCGCACCGCTGGGTCGAGCTGCTGCTGCTGCGCGCGCTGGCGCGTCGCCAGGACGGTGAATGGGCCGGCGCATTGACGGACCTGCAGCAGGCCCTTTCCATCGGTGCGCCCCGGCACTACCTGCGCGTGTTCCTCGACGAGGCGGATGAACTGCGCCCGCTGGTCGAGCGGCTGGAGCCGGAGCGGCTGCGCGGCTCGGAGGCCGGGCCGCTGGCGCGCCAACTGCAGCAGTCGATGCGCAGGGACGAAGGGCAAGGGACAGTCGAATCTCCGGGCGCCATCGCCGCGGAAGAACTCACCCGGCGCGAAGTGGCCATCCTCAAGCGCCTGGAATCGGGCCTCAGCAACAAGGAGATCGCCGAGGCCATCTTCATCTCGGAGGGGACACTCAAGTGGCATCTTCACAACGTCTACGGCAAGCTCGGCGTCAAGAACCGCTCCGGTGCGCTGACCAAGGCACGGACGTTCGGTCTCCTCTGAGCTCACCTCTAACCTGACTCGTGCGCGGCTCACAGACTTGATGGCAAGGCCATGGACGACGCCGACGACCGGGCAGGGGCTGACGTCCAGCGAACAGCACACGATCGATCCCTCCAATGACGGAGCAAGCCATTGACCTTCTTGGACTGGCGGACATGGCAATGATTTCCCATGCTTGAGCCCGGGCCAAGTTTCAGGAGTCAGTCGTTTGCAGATCGGGGATGGCCAAAGGTCGCTCGTTCGTCTGACAGAGGCAAGCGCGCCTCGTCTTGCTGATGCAGTGCCTCACGCAGGCGTCGATCATGGCGCCATGGATGCGCAGTCAAAGGAACCCATCGCACAGGAACTCGAATAGAGAGCTGTCATGGGAAAGACCCCGGTGAGTATCGGCCTCGGACACCTGCTGCTGGTTTCGCTGCTTTGCGCGAGTCAAATGGCGATGGCTCAAAGCAGCGTCGAGCGGCCGGGCTTCAAGGCCTTTCGCTTCGATGAGGACTGGACCGCCCTGCGCGATCCGTCCATGCGCACGAGCTTCCTGGACCCTGTCAAGTGGATAGCGCTGAACGAAGAGGGGTCCTGGTACATGACCCTCGGCGGAGAACTGCGCGAACGCTACGAGTACTCGCGAGAGCCCGTCTTCGGCCTCGCTCCGCCGCCGCGCAACGACTACTTCCTGAATCGGGCCTTCCTGTTCGCCGACGTCCACTTCGGCCCCAACTTTCGGACATTCGTGGAGTTCGTCAGCGGCTATGCGCCCGGATGGAGCGGCTCGCCACCCCCCACGCAGAAGGACACGCTCGACATCCTGCAGGGGTTCGGCGAGGTGCGGCTACCTGTGAGCGAAGGAGAGCTCTCGGTGCGGGCCGGCCGCCAGGAGATGAGCTTCGGCTCGTCGCGACTCGTCTCCGTCAGGGAGAGTCCGAACGTCAGGCGTTCCTTTGACGGCGTCCGCGCCACATGGATCGAATCGAAGGATCTGCGGGTCGACGCCTTCGCGGCACAGCCGGTCGCGCCTCAGACCTGGAGTTTCGACGATCGAGGCGACCCGACGCAGGATCTCTGGGGCGTCTATGCCACCACCGATGTGCCCGCCGTCGCGGGCCTGAAGGCCGACCTCTATTACCTGGGATTCAATCATCAGGATGCCCGCTTTGCACAAGGTGTCGCGAACGAGCACCGACAAACCGTCGGCACGCGCCTGTTCGGAAGTCGCGCCAACTTCGACTGGAACGTCGAAGGAGTCTTCCAGTTCGGGACCTTCGGCAGCTCCAACATCCGTGCGTGGGCTCTCTCGTCCGATACCGGCTATACCTTCTCCGACCGGACCTGGAAGCCACGCCTGGGTCTGAAGGCCGACGCGTTCAGTGGCGACAAGAACCTGCATGACGCAACTCTCGGCACCTTCAATTCGCTGTTTCCGAAGCTTCCCTATTTCTCGGAGGCCAATCTCGTGGCCCCGTCGAATCTCCTCGATCTTCAGCCGAACCTGACCCTGGCGTTGGCGCCGACCGTGGAGGTCAACCTTGGCTGGAATCCGCTCTGGAAGCAAACGAAGGCCGATGCGTTCTACGCGCCGCCCTTGTCCCCAGTGAAGGGTACAGCGGGAACGGAAAGTCGCTATATCGGCCAGCAGGTGATCGCTTCGATCGAGTGGTCGGCGACGCCGCGCCTCACCGTCGCCGCAACCTACGTCCATTTCGAGCCTGGCAGCGTAACCCGGCAAGCAGGCGGTCGTTCAGGCGAGTTCTTTGCGACGTGGCTGCAGTACAGATTTTGATCGGTGCCGCGCTTGCGATGGCGCTGCTGAACCTGGAGAAGCTGTCATGACTTCACACGCATGGCCTGTTCTGGTCGTCTACAGCGCGGTGCTGTTGCTGCTGCTGCTGGCCCTCCCGATGGGCCGATACATCGCACGTGTGATGGAGAGGCGGCTGAAGTTCGGCCGCCGCACCGAGGTCCAGGCTGCCACGTTGCGCGGCATGAAGGAGGACACCGTGGCCAAGAAGCTCACCGAGCCCAGGCACGGCGCGCGCTGGTTCGCTGCACTGGGCAGCGAACTGCGCAAGGGCGACGTGGTGCTGGTCACCGCCGACGACGTGATCCCCGCCGACGGCGAGGTCATCGAGGGTGTGGCCAGCGTCGACGAAAGTGCCATCACCGGCGTATCGGCGCCCGTCATCCGCGAGAGCGGTGGCGATTTCTCCGCGGTCACCGGCGGCACCCGCGTGCTGTCGAACTGGATCGTCGTCAGAATCACGGTCAACCCCGGCGAGACCTGAGTGGTCACCGGCGTTGCCTACCCGATGGTCACGACGGGCGCTGCACAGTTCGCTTTTCCCGATCAAGCTGCAGGCAGCCTGCGTGCGCCATTCCCCACGTCCCCCGGTCGGGTGATGGCGCACACATCCCCCGTTTCAAAGAATGCGATCCAGGTCGGCGCACATCCGGCCTGCATGCCGGTTGCGCGTTCGTGCCGCGAACGGTCTGAGTTGATGTTTCGTCGGCACGCGCCTGAAGACGCTGAAGGTCGCCGAGCCGCCGAAGCGCAGCGCGGGCGTGAAGTCATTGCCGAACACGACAACGCATCGATCAAGCCAGCAACGCGAAACGCGGTGGCAGCAGCGCAGAAGATTGGCGGCGACGTGCATGTGCTTGTCGCGGGCCACAACGCGCAAGAAGGATTCCAAGGTGATCGTCGCGATCAACAAGGACCCGGAGGCGCCGATCTTCGGCGTTGCCGACTACGGCCTGGGGGGCGGCCTGTTCACGGTCGTGCCGGCACTGGTCGCCGAACTGGGGTGAGGGCAGCTCGTTACCGGCGCTGGACAGGCAGCTCGGCATACGCGACGCCGGTCAGGTTGCCCAGCGCGAACTGCAAGGTCTTGCGGTTCGACCCGTCGAGGTTGGCGCTGTACAGCGACCCTCCGAAATCAGTGATGAACATCCGGCCGCCCTTGGGGTCCAGCGCGAGGCCGATGCCCTCCATCAGGTGATCGAACACGATCTCGGGCGCGGCGCGCTTGCCTGCCGGCGAATCGAGCGGCGCACGGTTGACCGTGTTGCCGTTGGGCGGGTCGCCACGGTCGGTCCAATACAAGATGCGCGTGTCCGGGTCGATGTCCAGATCGATCGGCTCGGGCAAGGCCTCGTACAGTACTTCGATGTCTTGCCGGGTCGCCGCCGTCTGCCCGTGTGGCATGTCGACATGGGCACGCAAGATGCGTCCTTGCCCCGCGTTGTCATCGCCTTTCTGGGTCCAATAGAACGCTCCCCGTTCCACGTCGACGGCAATGCCCACGCACCACTTGGTGGGATCAGGCCCCGGTCGTGGATCGCCTCCGCTCGTGTCGACCAGTGTCTCGATGCTTGAGCCGTCGAGGTTCGCTCGCATCACGCGCATGCCTTCGCGGTCGCACCAATAGAGCTTTCCGGACTTCTTTTCGATCTGGATCTGCTTGGGCGTGAACGTGCCGCCAGGTGCAACGATGGTGGTCAGGTTCCTGCCGTCGTGGTCGGAACGCAAAATTGTGCCGTCGTTCGCCTTGGGATTTCCCATGTTGGTCCAGTAGAGATGGCCCGCCTCGACGTCCACGGCCAGGCCGTCCGGCAGCCTTCTGCCTTCCTCGACGATCGTCGTGAGATTGGAGCCATCGGGATTTGCAGTCAAAACCCGTCCGCCCCCGAGGTCGAGGAGAAAGAGTCGGCCGATCGTGATCGGTTTGGTCAGCGACATGGCTTTGGTTTCCTTTCAAATGATCGCAAGCAACGGGAGCAACTTTGCTGACGGACCAGAGATGCTCATATCCCCCGTGTGGGGGCCCCGCCTCTGAGCGCTCAACGCAACACCGCAGGCTGCTCAACGTTGAGCCGGGGCGCACGCTGCCTGTGACCAGGGTCCGGTTCACGTCCGCTGCGCCTCCCGCTGCCTCAGGTCGTGCCAGGCCACGAGGACGAAGCCGCCGATCAGCCCGATGTGCTCGAAGAAGGCATTTGCGGCCATGAAGCGCTCCGGTGGCGCCATCTCCCAGAAGCGGTTGGCGACGAAGGTGGCGAACAGGGTGAAGCCGCCGAGCATCAGTGCACCCGCCCAGCGGTAGATTCCGGTCAGGATGAGCAGCGATGCGCCGATCTCGACCCCGATGGTGAGCACGGCCAGCGGCGCGGCGGGCGCGACGCCGAAATGCTGCAGCTCCGCGACCGCGCCTGCGAAATCGAAGGCCTTGTTCAAGCCGCCCTGCAGGTAGGCCGCGCACAGCGCGAGCAAGGCCAGCCACCGGACCGTCACGCTGCCCAGCATGCGCATCCCAGTGCTCCCCAGAAGGACTTCAGATCGGCCGCGGGAATCGAGCGGCTTGCGGCAGCGAGGTGGTCGTGTTCGTGCACCGCGCAGGCACTGCTGCACGCGCATGCGGCCATCGCCTTGCGGCGCAGCGCAGCCTGCATGGGCGCACCTTCCTTCTCGCCCCAGGCGCCGTAGCCACCGAAGCGGCGCACCGGCGACCAGTCGGGCATCGGCGGCGGCGACACGCCTTCGTCCCAGGCGCTGAACTCACCGGCGCTGTAGACCACATTGCCGCCCACCACGGTGAGCAGCGCCGTGGTGTCGGCGATCTCGCTCTCCGCGCAGGCGAAGAAGTCTCGGTCCGGCACCGTGAGGTCCGCGAGCAGACCCTCCTTGATCACGCCCTTTTGCCCGACCTCGTTGGAGAACCAGGCGACCCTCTCGGTCCACATGCGCAGCGCCGTGTCGCGATCGAGGCAGTTGCGCTGCGGCGTCACCTGCAGGCCGCCCACGGTCTTGCCGGTGACGAGCCACGCCAGTGACACCCACGGGTTGTACGATGCCACGCGCGTGGCATCGGTGCCCGCCGACACGTTGACGCCCTTGGCGATCATGCGCGCCACCGGTGGCATGGCCTGGGCCGCGGCGGCGCCGTAGCGCTCGACGAAGTACTCGCCCTGGTAGGCCATGCGGTGCTGCACCGCCACGCCGCCGCCGAGCGCGGCGATGCGATCGATGGACTTCTCCGAGATGGTCTCGGCATGGTCGAAGAACCAGTTCAGGCCCGCCAGAGGAATGTCGCGGTTCACCTTCTCGAACACATCCAGCGCGCGGGTGATGGTCTCGTCGTAGGTGGCGTGCAAGCGCCAGGGCCAGCGGTTCTGCGCCAGGATGCGCACCACTTCCTCCAGCTCGCCCTCCATCTCGGGCCTCATGTCGGGTCGCGGCTGGCGGAAGTCCTCGAAGTCGGCGGCCGAGAACACCAGCATCTCGCCCGCGCCGTTGTGGCGAAAGTAGTCGTCGCCCTGCTGGTATTTCGAGCTCGCCGTCCACTTGAGGAAGTCGTCCTTCTCCTGCTTCGGCTTCTGCGTGAAGAGGTTGTAGGCGATGCGCACGGTGAGTTGACCGGCGTCGGCGAGCTGCTGAACGACGGCGTAGTCTTCCGGGTAGTTCTGGAACCCGCCGCCGGCGTCGATGGCGCTCGTGATGCCGAGGCGGTTCAGCTCGCGCATGTAGTGGCGCGTCGAGTTGAGCTGCCACTCCAGCGGCAGCTTGGGGCCTTTGGCTAGCGTCGCATAGAGGATTGCGGCATTGGGCTTGGCCAGCAGCAAGCCGGTCGGGTTGCCGCTGGCGTCGCGCACGATCTCGCCGCCCGGGGGCTCGGGCGTGTCCCTGGTGTAGCCCACGGCGCGCAGCGCGGCCGCATTGAGCAGGGCCCGGTCGTAGAGGTGGAGGATGAACACCGGCGTGTCGGGCGCCACCGCGTTGAGTTCCTCGATGGTAGGCAGGCGCCGCTCGTCGAACTGGTGCTCGGTGAAGCCGCCCACCACGCGCACCCACTGGGGCGGCGGTGTCACGGCCACCTGTCGCTTGAGCATGCCCATGGCATCGGCGAGGCTGCGCACGCCGTCCCAGCGCAGCTCCATATTGAAGTTCAGCCCGCCACGGATGATATGGGTGTGGTTGTCGCAAAGGCCGGGCAATGCGCGGCGGCCGTGGAGATTGATGACTGTCGTGCCCGGACCGGCGAGGGGAACGACGTCCGAGTCGTCGCCCACGCGCATGAAGAGACCGTCCTTGACGGCGACCGCATTGGCCACCGGGTTCATGCGGTCCAGCGTCGTGAAGACGCCGTTGTGGAGGATGAGGTCGGGAACGGCAGGCTCAGCCACGATGAGGTTCTCCAGCGGACTTGCATTTGGGCAGTTGACCGAACATGTGCGGCTTGACCTGATCGTCCATCCACGAGCTCGTCTTCTGGATCTTCAGCGTCTGCTTGACGAGCGGCGGGATCTGTTCGCCCAACAGGATGCCGAGCAAGCCGACCAGGGCGATGACTGGCGGCGCCGGCGAGCGAACGTTGAACAGCGCATAGATCACGCCGACGAGCAATCCGACGGCGAGAGAGACGATGTAGGGCTTCATGGGGGGTTCCTGCTTCTCAAGCCGCGGGGGGTCTTCGACGCGCCACGGCGTGGCGTCAGCCTTCGTGCGCGCCGAACATCGTCTTGGCGTAGATGACGCCAAGGCCGTAGGCACCGCCGTGCGTCTTGGCAATGCCTGTGGTCAGGTCATAGGTCTCGGCGCGTGCCCAGTCGCGCTGCAACTCCAGGAGGTATTGCAGGGACGTCATGGGGCGCGCGCCGGCCTGGACCATGCGTGTCACTGCACGCTCGTGCGCCTCGGCGGAGACATCGCCGCATGCATCGGTCACGATGTAGACCTCATAGCCCTGCGCCAGCGACGACAGCGCCGGGCCGACGATGCAGACCGACGTCCACAAGCCGGCGAACACGAGTCGGTCCTTGCCGATCGCGTTCAGCGCCTTGATGACATTCGCGTCCTCCCAGGTGTTCATCGACGTGCGATCGACGAGCTTCTGCCCGGGGAACGGCTCGGTGACCTCCGAGAACATCGGCCCGGAGAAGCTCTTCTCGGCCACAGTGGTCAGCACGGTGGGTACCTTGAATCCCGCCGCGGCCCTGGCGATCAGGCCGGCGTTGGTGCGCAGCAGGACCGCGTCGATGGACTTGGTGGCGAATGCCATCTGCGATTGGAAGTCGATCATGACGAGCGCATGGTCCTTGGGTGTGAGCAGCGCGGGGCCGGGGGTGGGCTTGCCGGTGATGGACATGGGACTGTTCCTTTTGAAAGTTGAGGCCGGCTGCGGGCCAGGGCTGGGGAAGAGGGGAGGCCGGTAGGCGCTGTCGCGAACCAGTGAGAAGTCTGGGCGAGCGCAACCGATCCGGGATCGTTCGGAGGTAGCAGATCAGGGGTGGCCAAAGGTTGCTCGTTCGTCTGACAGAGGCAAGCGCGCCTCGTCTTGCTGATGCGGTGCCGCGTGCAAGCGTCGACCATGGCGCCATGGATGCACAGCAAAGGAACCCATGGCACAGGAACTCAATGTCTTCTCAGGTCTGAAGGTCGTGGATCTCGCGAGCTATATCGCGGGGCCCGCGGCAACAACGATCCTTTCGGACTTCGGCGCCGACGTGATCAAGGTCGAGCCGCCAGACACCGGCGATCCCTATCGCTACTTCTATGCCACACCGCCCAATCCGGTTTCCGACTGGAACTACGCTTGGCAGCTCACCAACCGCAACAAGCGGAGCCTGGCGCTGGACCTCAAGAGTCCAGGCGCGAGGGACGTTCTCGCTCGGCTGGTGCAATGGGCCGACGTGCTGGTCACCAACTTCCCGCCGAGCGTCAAGGCCAAGCTCGGACTTACGTACGAGGCCATCGCGCCGCTGAATCCGCGGCTGGTGTATGCCGACATCACAGGCTACGGTTCCAAAGGTCCAGAGGCCGACAAGCCGGGCTTCGACATCACCGCGTACTGGGCGCGCACCGGCCTCATGCAGGTGACGCACGACGAGGACAGCCCGCCCACACTGCCCATTCCCGGCATCGGAGACCACGCGACCGCGAGCACGCTGTACTCGGCCATCGTGACGGGCTTGTACCGCCGCGAGCGGACCGGGCTGGGCAGCCATGTCAGCACGTCGCTGATTGCCGAAGGCGCATGGGCCGCCGCCACGTGGATCGAAGGCGCGCTTCATGGCGCGAAGTTCTTTGGCCAGCACAACCGCAAGCGTCCGCCGAACGCCCTGCTCAATCCGTACCGCACCGCCGACAACCGATGGTTGCTGCTGGTGGCAGCTCAGAAAAAGGACTGGCCCGGCTTTGCCAAGGCGATGGGTATGCCGGAACTGTTGGATGACCCGCGTTTCGTGGACGGTCCCACGCGTGCCCACAACGCCGCTGCGCTGGTGGAGATCCTCGATCCCGTGTTTGGCGCCGAGCCGCTTGCGCATTGGAAGAAGACCCTGGACGCAGGACGCGTCATCTATGGCGTCGTGCAGGTCGCCGAAGAGATCATCCGCGACCCCCAGATGCTGGAGAACGAGATCCTTGCGCCGGTCAGTGATCCTTCGATCGGCGCCACCCACACGGTCAACAGCCCCGTGCAGGTTGCGGGCGTGCGCAAGGTGGTGCCGTCTCGGGCGCCGCGCCTGGGCGAGCACAGCGCCGAGGTCCTCGTTGAGCTGGGCTACGCCCCCGAACAGGTGGCACAGCTTGCTGCAGCAGGCGTCGTCCGCAACGAGTCGGCAGCATGAGACGCGTCGGTGCAGACCGGCGCCATCCATCACATCCCTAGAACCCTCTTTGTCAAAGGAAAGACGCCATGGCCGACGCCAATTCATTGAAGAGCGCATCTCCCGCCGCACTGCCCAATGCAGACGGCGACTTCTACAAGCTGTCGAGAACACTTTCCGCCGAGGACAACGCGCTGAGACTCAAGGTGCGCGCCTTCATGGAGGAAGAGGTCCAACCCATCATCAACGGCTACTGGGAGCGCGACGAATTCCCGTTCGAGCTGCTCCCCAAGTTCAAGACCCTGGGAATCGCGGGTCTGCCCTACCAAGGCTACGGGTGTCCCGGCAAGAGCACGACCATGATGGGCTTCATGATGATGGAGCTCGCACGCGTTGACGCGTCGATCTCCACATTCTTCGGCGTGCACACGGGGCTGGCGATGGGTTCCATCTACGTGTGCGGGTCTGAGGAGCAGAAGCGACGCTGGCTGCCTCCGATGGCGGCGATGGACAAGATCGGATCCTTCGGCTTGACCGAGCCCGACGTGGGCTCGGGGACCTCCGGCGGGCTCGCCACCACCTGCCGCCGCGAGGGCGACACCTGGGTGCTCAATGGCCAGAAGAAGTGGATTGGCAATGCGACCTGGGGCGATCTGACCATCATCTGGGCACGCGATGTGGCCGACAACCAGGTCAAGGGCTTTATCGTCGAGAACAAGACGACGCCCGGCTTCCATGTCGACAAGATCCTGCACAAGATGGCGCTGCGTGTCGTGCAGAACGGCCTCATCACACTCACCGATTGCCGCGTGCCGGAGGCCAACCGACTGCAGAAGGCCAACAGCTTCCGCGACACGGCGCTCGTGCTGCGCCAGACGCGTGCCGCGGTGGCGTGGGAATCGGTGGGCTGCGCCACGGGTGCCTATGAGCATGCACTGCGCTATGCGCAGAGGCGGCATCAGTTCGGGCGGCCTATCGGCAGCTTCCAGCTCGTGCAGGATCTGCTGTCGCGCATGCTCGGCAACATCACGTCCACCCAGGCGATGTGCCTGTGCCTGTCGCAGATGCAGGACGAAGGCATCCTGCGCGACGAGCACGCTTCGATGGCCAAGGGCGTGTGCACGGTGCGCATGCGCGAGACCGTGGGCTGGGCGCGCGAGATCCTCGGGGCCAACGGCATCCTGCTGGACCAGCACATCGGCCGCTTCGTGGCCGATTCCGAAGCTCTCTATTCGTACGAGGGCACGCGCGAGATGAATTCGTTGATCGTCGGCAAGGCGATCACCGGCTTCAGCGCCTTCGTCTGATTCACCTATCTCCCAGGAGCAACCGCTATGACGAGTTCCATTCAACATGTCGCCGTGATCGGAACGGGCGTGATCGGCGCCAGCTGGACGGCGCTGTTCCTCGCACACGGTCTGAAGGTGATCGCCACCGACGTCGCCCCGGGCGCCGAAGATCGCCTGCGCGAGTACATTCGCAACGCGGCGCCGGCGCTGCAGCGCCTGGGTGCGCAGTCGCCGTTGTCAGCGGGTCGGCTGTCCTTCACCACCGACCTGGCGGAGGCGGTGGCCACGGCCGACCTCGTTCAGGAGAATGGTCCCGAGCGTATCGACTTCAAGCGCTCCCTCTACGCAACATTGGACGCGCTCCTGCCGCCCGAGGTCATCATCGCTTCGAGCTCTTCCGGCCTCACGATGAGCGACATCCAGGCGGCTTGTCCGGCATATCCCGAGCGCTGCGTGATCGGGCATCCGTTCAATCCGCCGCACCTGATACCGCTGGTGGAGATCGTGGGTGGCGCCAAGACGTCGGAGGACACGATCCGCCGCGTCGCCGAGTTCTACACGGCGCTCGGCAAGCGCACGATCCGGTTGCACAAGGAAGTGCCCGGACACGTGGCCAACCGCCTGCAGGCCGCACTGTGGCGAGAGGTCGTTCACCTGGTCGCGAGCGGCGTCGTGAGCGTGAGCGACGCCGACACCGCGGTATGCTGGGGGCCGGGTCTGCGGTGGGGCGTGATGGGTCCCAACCTGCTGTTCCACCTGGGCGGCGGCGAAGGCGGCATCGAGCACTTCTTCGACCAGTTCACCGGGCCGATGACTGCCTGGTGGAAGGTGCTGGGGTCGCCCGAGATCACGCCGGAGCTGCGCAAGAAGATCGTGGCCGGCGTGCTGGAGGAAGCCGGCACGCGGTCGCTGGAAGACCTGGCCACGCAACGCGACGAGGACCTGCTCGGGCTCCTGGCGGTCCGTGCTCGCACATGACACAAGCATCCGTGGCGATGCCACGCGTCGTCATCGTGGGCGGCGGGTTCGCCGGCGTCGCCGCGGCGCGCGAGCTTCGCGCTTGCAAGGCGGACGTCCTCCTGATCGATCGCCGCAACCATCACATCTTCCAGCCGCTGCTCTACCAGGTTGCCACCGCAGTGCTGGCGCCGGCCGACATCGCCGCGCCGCTGCGGCAACTGGCCGAGGAACAGGCCAACCTGTCGGTCATGCTCGGCGAGGTGGGTGCGGTGGACCGCCGCGCGCGTACGGTTGCGGTCACGCCCGCCGGCATGGCGCAGCGCACGATCCCCTTTGACTACCTGGTGGTGGCCACCGGCGTGCGGCCGAGCTACTTCGGGCACGATGATTTCGCCGCCCACGCGCCGAGCCTCAAGACGCTGGCGGATGCCGAAGCCATCCGTGCCCGCATCCTGTCGGCCTACGAGCGCGCCGAGCAGGCGGAGGACATCGCCGAGCGCCGTCGCGCGATGACGTTCGTGCTGGTCGGCGCCGGCCCGACCGGCGTCGAGCTTGCCGCATCGATGGCCCAGATGGCACGCAGCACGCTGCAGCGCAACTTCCGCCGAATCGACCCTGCCCAGACGCGCATCGTCCTGATCGAGGCGGGGCCGCGCACGCTGGCTTCGTTCGACGAGTCGCTGGCACGCAGGACGGTCGAGAGGCTGGAGGCGCTCGGCGTCGAGGTCCGCACCGGCGTGCGCGTGGACGCGATCGACGCCCAGGGCGTGCTCGCGGGCGGTGAACGCATCGAAAGCGCGACGGTGCTGTGGACCGCCGGCGTGCAGGCCTCGCGTCTCGTGGCCATGCTCGACACGAAGACCGACCGCGCGGGCCGGGCCAGCGTCGAGCCGGGGCTGGATCTTCCGGGGGACGCGAAAGTCTTCGTCGTCGGCGACGCCGCCAGCGTGGTGCAGGACGGACGGCCCGTGCCCGGCGTGGCGCAGGCCGCGATCCAGCAGGGTCGGCATGCGGGCCGCGCCATCGCGGCCCGCATTCGCGGGGCGACCATCGATACGCCGCCCTTTCGCTACAGCGATCGCGGAAACATGGCCGTCGTTGGCAAGAACTTCGCCGTGCTGCAGCGCGGTCGGTGGCGCACCAGCGGCATCGCGACCTGGCTCCTGTGGGCGCTGATCCATGTCGCCTTCCTGCCGCAACTGCAGAACCGCCTGCGTGTGCAGATCCAGTGGCTGTGGTCGTACCTGAGCGGCCAACGCAGCTCAAGACTAATCCCTGAAACCCCGTCCGACGCTTGAGAGCAATGGAGACCCCATGTCTGAATTTGCGAACCTGAAGTATCAGAAGAGCAGTGCGATCGCGACGCTGACGATCGACCGTCCCAAGGCGCTGAATGCGCTCAACCAGGCCACGTTGGAGGAGATCCAGCGTGCATTGCAGGACGCGGCGAACGATTCGTCCGTGCATGGCGTCATCGTGACCGGCGCGGGCGACAAGGCCTTCGTCGCGGGCGCCGACATCACCGAGATCGCCTCGGCGTCGCCGCTGCAGGCGCAAGCGTTCACGCGCCACGGACAGGCCGTCTGCGATCTTGTCGAAACCCTGGGCAAGCCGGTCATCGCGGCCGTCAACGGCTATGCGCTGGGCGGCGGCTGCGAGCTGGCCATGGCGTGCACGCTGCGCATTGCTGCGGAGAACGCTTCCTTCGGGCAGCCCGAGGTCAAGCTGGGTGTCATGCCGGGATTCGGCGGCACGCAGCGACTGCCGCGCCTCGTGGGCAAGGGCAGGGCGATGCAGATCATCCTGACGGCGGAGAACATCGATGCGCGCGAGGCGCATCGCATCGGGCTCGTGAACGAGGTGGTCGAACCGGCGCGGCTCATGTCGCGCGCGGAGGAAATCCTGCTGAAGATCATCGCCAACGCACCGGTGGCCGTTCGCTTGTCGATGGACGCCGTGAACCACGGGCTGGAGGCCGGGCAGGCGCAAGGCCTGGCCCTCGAGAGCGCGTCCTTCGCGCTGTGTGCCAGCACGAGCGACAAGCGCGAGGGCACGACCGCCTTCCTGGAGCGGCGGCGGCCGCAGTTCAGCGGACGGTGAGCGAGCATCGGACTTGCGGGGCGAGATCGGCCGAGGTCGATCGTCCGTGCCCCATCCGGGGGATTCAATCCCGAAGACGGGAGACGGATAGTGGTGCCCATGGAACTCTCCAACGACCCCGTGTTGTCCCCGCAACGAACCCATGTCGTCGTCGTCCACGACAACTTTCTGACGAGCGCCGGCCTGACCAGCACGTTGGCGGCTTGCGATGACTTCACCGTGCAAACGATTTCCCCGGAGGACGACGCACTTCTGTGCTGCGACGTCGTCATCGCGGACCTCGAGAGCGGCATGCATGTCTTGAACCTCTTGGGCAAGCTGCGAACGGGCGTGCGACGCCCGAGAGTCGTGATCGTCACTGCCTCGGAGCGGGAGTGGCAAATCCGGCAAGCCTTGGCGCTGGGCGCGGCCGCTTATCTGCTTCTCGGCACGACCGGCGAAGAATTGGTGAGTGCCGTGCGTAGCGTGTCCCGGGGTGGTTGCCATCTGAGTCAGCCTGTCTCGGCCAAGCTGGCGGAGAGCCTCACTGTCGAACCCTTGACCGCGCGTGAGGAAGACGTGCTCGCGCTGGTGACCGATGGGTTGTGCAACAAGCACATCGCTGCGCGGCTAGGCATCTCGGTGGGAACGGTGAAGACGCACTTGCGATCGGCGTTCGAAAAGCTGCAGGTGCGCAGTCGCACGGAGGCCGTCGCTGCGGCAGGGCGGCGGGGAATCCTGCGCCATGCAGCCGGGCGTGGCGAAGCAGAGGCATCCAACGGGTTTCTGGCCGCAGGCACATATCGTCGAGTCCCGAGCGCCGCTCCACTGGGCGCCTGAACCCGTCCAGGTACGACCCCCGAGATATTCCCTGCAATTCGCCTGCCGCAGCTCGAGCGGTAACATGGGTGCCACTCCATTGACGCAGTTCGGTGCCACGAGAAAAGCATGACCGAGGACAATGACCGTCGCAACGGCTTGTAACGCTTCCCATGTCTTCCCTGATCTTTTCGACGCAGGGCCTCGAAAATCTCCGCGAGGAAGGCGGCTTGACCCTGTATCGAGGTGCGAAAGGGGCCGACGGCTCGTCACTGCTGACCGTCGCCGTCACGGCCAACGTGGTCGACGAGGGACGAAGACGACTCGAGCGCGAGTTCGCCCTGCGCGACTTGCTGCATGAGCAGTGGTCGGCTCGTCCGATCGCGCTGGTGACCGAGGGGCCGCGGCTGGCACTCCTGCTGACCGATCCGGGCGGCCAATTGCTGAGCCACCGGAATCGTCATCTCTGGGAGCCGGCTGACTTCTTGCGGACGGCGATCGGCATTGCTGCCGCACTCGGAGGCGCGCACCTCGCCGGGCTGATCCACAGGGACCTCAAGCCCGGCAATATCCTGATCGAAGCGGAGTCCGGCAAGGCTTGGCTGACAGGGTTCGCGGTTGCGTCGCGCCAGCCGCGCGAACAGGTGACCGGTTCACCCGAAGTGATTGCGGGCACACTGGCTTACATCGCTCCGGAGCAGACCGGACGAATGAACCGGTCGGTGGACACGCGCAGCGACCTCTACGCCCTGGGCGTCGTGTTCTACCAGATGCTGTCGGGCGAGCTGCCGTTCCAGGCATCCGATCCCCTCGAATGGATACACCGCCACGTCGCTCATCAGCCCCAGCCGCTGTCCGAGCGGCAGCCGTCCGTGCCGGCTGCGATTTCGGCGATCGTGATGAAGTTGCTCGCGAAGGCGCCCGAATGGCGATACCAGACCGCGGGTCGGCTCGAAGCAGACCTTCGGTCGTGCCTGGAAGAATTGGAATCGCAAGGCCGAATCAGCTGGATCCGACCCGACTCGCCCAAGGTCTCCGGACGCTTGAAGATGCCAGAGAAGCTCCACGGGCGGCCGGCCGAAGTCTTGTCGCTGCTTGCCGCCTTCGAGCGGGTCGTCGCTCGCGGGAGGCCCGAAGTGACGCTGGTCTCGGGGTACTCCGGCATCGGCAAGTCCTCCGTGGTCAACGCGTTGCGCAACGAGATCGAGCCGGCGCGCGGGCTCTTCGTCTCCGGCAAGTTCGACTTCCGGCAGCGCGACACGCCTTACTCGACGGTCGCGGATCCATTCCGAGCGCTCCTGCGGCAGATCCTGGCCGGCGATGCCGCGTCACTTGCCAGCTGGAAGCGGTCGATCAGCGAGGCCGTCGGCGTGCAGGGAGGCTTGCTGTTCGAGCTGCTCCCCGAGCTGAAGGCGCTGATCGGCTCGCAGCGACCCCTGCCGGAGGTCGGTGGGGCGGAGGCCACGCTCCGCTTCCGGTCCGTGTTCCAGCGCTTCGTCTCTGCCTTCGCGCGGGCCGGGCGTCCGTTGGTGGTCTTCCTGGACGACCTGCAATGGCTGGACCCGGCGACGCTCGCGCTCGTCGAATACCTCGTCGTCCATCCCGACACCCGCCATCTTCATCTCATCGGTGCCTACCGCGACAACGAGGTCGCGGCGAACGATCCGCTCATGTCGGCCATCGCATCGATCCGCAGCGGTGGCGCAAACGTCGGGCAGCTGGTTCTCGGTCCTCTGGGCATCGGTGACTTCACTGCGCTCGTTGCAGATGCCCTGCGAGTCGATCCCTCCCGAGCGCGCAGCCTGGCGGAACTGGTGCATGGGAAGACGGGCGGAAATCCGTTCTTCGCCGGACAGTTCCTCGCCAGCCTCGAGGAAGAAGGCTTGCTGAGATTCGACGCTGTCGCCAGCGACTGGACGTGGGATGAGAGCAGGATCGGTGCGAAAGGCTTCACCGACAACCTGGTCGACCTGGTGGTCCAACGCCTCGAGCGCCTGCCGTCACCGACGCAGCAAGTACTGAAGATGCTGTCATGCCTCGGAAGCCGGGCGGATTTCCAGACCTTGGCGCTGCTGGCGCCACCGGAGCGCGTGATGCACCGCCGGTTCGTCGCCGCCGTGGATGCCGGCGTCGTCCTGGCCGACGACGCGAGATACCGCTTCCTCCATGACCGCGTGCGGGAGGCCTCCTATGCGCTCATCCCTGCCAGCGCGCGCAGTGCGATGCACCTTCAGATCGGCAAGACGCTGGCCGAGGGCTTGACGGCGGAGCAGGTTGCGGAACGCGTCTTCGACATCGCCAACCAGATGAACGCGGGGCTGGCTGCCCTCTGCGACCGGTGCGACAGGGTCATGGTGTCCGAGCTCAACCTGCAAGCGGGACGCAAGGCCAAGGCGTCGACGGCGTACGCCGCGGCGTGTGGATATTTCGCCAGCGGCCTGGAGGCGCTGGGCGAGGACGAAGGGGATCATCACCACGCGCTTTCGTTCGCACTGCGCCGCGAGCGTGCGGAGTGCGAGATCAGTCGCGCCAATCTCGACGACGCTGATGCGCTCGTCGACGAGTTGCTCGCTCGTGGGCGTTCGAAAGTCGATCGCGCGCAAGCGGTCGTGCTTCGGATGACGCTGCAGATGATGCGCGGCGATCATGACCTTGCGGTTCGCACGGCGCTCGAGGGATTGCGGCTGCTGGGACATGAGTTTGCCGACCGCTGCGATGCCGACCAGATGCGAGCCGAGTACGACAGCCTGTGCGAAGCCATGGGCCATCGCGCGATCGAGCGCCTCGCCGACCTGCCGTTCATGGAGAACCCCGAGATGCACGCCGCCATGACGATCATGGTGCAGCTCGGCAGGGCGTCATTCGTCAGCGACAAGCATCTCTTCGGCACGTTGGTCTGCCGATTGGTGAAGCTGACGCTGCGCCACGGCATCTCCGAGTCCTCCATCCACGGGTGCGGCGGCATAGCCACCTTCCTCGGACCGGTGTTCCAACGTCATGCGGATGGCGTTCGTTTTGCGCGTGCAGCGGTCGACATCGCGGAAAAGGGTGGCTACCTTGCGTACCGACCGGGTGCCTACCTGGCGATGGAGATGGCCCTGCTCTGGACGCGGCCGGTTTCGGAGGCGTTGGCCTGCGCGGACATGGCGCTCGCGTACGCCAAGGAGGCCGGCGCCCTGCTCTTCGCCGGCATCAGCTTGGAGCACCGTCTCACGGACCTCATCTTCCGCGGCGATCCGCTGGACGAGGTCTGGAACGAGGCCGTCGCCGGCCTCTCGTTCGCCGAGACGAACAACGTCAGGCATTGCGCTGAGCACATCCGGAGCATGATGGCCTTCGTCCGCGCACTGCGAGGACGACCGGACGAGGTTGCGGGGCTCGACGACGTCGAGCTGGACGCCAGGGTCACGAAGTGCCGCGTTCCGCAAATCGTCTGCTTCCATTGGATCCTGCGAATGCAGCGGCTGTTCATGCTGGGCGACGCGGCCGGGTCGCTGGAGTTCGCTGCCAAGGCCGCTCCCATCCTGTGGGCGGCCCAATCCCAGGTTCAGTCCGTCGAATTCCGCGTCTTCCAGTCGCTCGCGATGGCGGAGGTCTACATCAAGACGGACGCGGCGCGGCAAGCGGACTTCCGCGGGGCGATCCAAGCGAACCTCGCCGTGCTGGCGCACCTGGCGGACAGCCACGCCCCGACCTTCTTCCACAAGCATGCGCTGGTCGCGGCCGAATGCGCTCGCATCGAGGGGCGCGACCTCGAAGCGCTGCGCCTCTACGAAGAATCCATCAAGTCCGCGCTCGACAACGGATTCACGCCGGACGCCGCATTGGCCAGCGAACGGGCCGCGCGCTTCTGCCTCTCGCTCGGGTTGGAGACTGCCGGCCGGGCCCACCTGCGCGAGGCGCGCGAAGGCTACCTGCGCTGGGGCGCTGGCGTCAAGGTCGCCCTGCTGGACAAGCAGTTCCCCGGTATCGATCGGCCCGTGATCCATCCCAGACCCACGACCATCGAGGCTTCGGTCGAGCAATTGGACCTCGCGGCCATCGTCAAGGTATCGCAGACGCTGTCGAGCGAGATCGTGACCGGCAGGCTGATCGAGCGGTTGATGGTGATCGCCGTCGAGCACGCCGCCGCGCAACGAGGCCTGCTGATCCTGCAAAGGGGGGATGAGCGACGCCTGGAAGCACTGGCCATGTCCTCCGGCGGCGGCGTCACGGTGCGGCGGGTGGGCCGAGCCGTGACGCCGATGGACCTTCCCGAGACCATCCTCACGCAGGTGACGCGGCAAGGCCAATGCGTCATTCTGGACGATGCCAGCGTGCCGAACGCCTTCTCGCACGACGAATACGTCCGGCAGATGGCGCCGCGCTCGGTGCTGTGTCTGCCCTTGAGGAGGGAGGGCGATCTCATCGGGGTGCTCTACTTCGAGAACAACCTGGCTTCCCACGTCTTCACGCCGGCCCGCCGCACGGTGCTCGACCTGCTTTCATCGCAGGCCGCCATCTCTCTTCAGAACGCCGAGTTGTACGCGAAGCTCGAACACGAGAACGCCGAGCGCAGGCAGTCCGAGGCTGCATTGCGCCGCTCCGAGGAGCGCTACGCCCTGGCGATCGATGCCGCGGCGGACGGCCACGGTGAATACCTCGCCGACGACGGCCTCTTCTATTCGTCGCCCCGCCTGCTCGAGCAATGGGGGCTTCCTCCGGAACTGGCCACTGTCCCGCGGGAACGGATGCTGGAGCTGTTTCCGTTCCACCCGGACGATCGCCAGCGCGCGGTGGCGTTGCTGGACCAGCACCGCGACAGCGACACGAAGCGGCTGGAGTTCGACGCTCGCGTGATCCGGCGCGGGGAGGTCCGCTGGATGCATTGCACGACGCTGTATGTGAGAGACGCGACGGGCAAGCTGCTGCGCTCGAGCACGGCCACCACCGACGTGACCGAGCGCAAGAGGGCCGAGGAGGAGCTGAGGCGGTCCGAGGAGCGCTACGCGCTGGCCCTGGCGGGGTCGAACGAAGGCGTTTTTGACTGGGACCTCCGCACCGATCGCATCTACGCGGCTGCGCGCACGCAGGAACTGCTCGACCTTCCCGTCGGGGACCCGTGGCGGACCCGTGAGGAGTGGGAGAGCCTCCTCCGGTACCACCCCGGCGACTATGAACGCATGCAAGCGGCGCTGGAGGCGCACTTCGCAGGCCGGACGCCCAGGTACGACGGAGAGGTGCGAATCATCCTGGCCAGCGGCCGGATCCGTTGTTTCCGCCATCGCGGCACCGTGCTTCGCGATGCCGACGGCACGCCCTATCGCTTTGTCGGCTCCCTGGACGACATCACCGAGCACAAGCGCCAGCAGAAGGAGATGGCGCGGCTGGAAAGCCGCCTGCGGCAGGCCGAGCGCTTCGAAGCGATGGGCACGCTCGCCGGCGGTATTGCGCACGACTTCAACAACATCCTGGGCGCGATCCTGGGTTTCGGCGAGCGGGCGTTGCACGCAGCGCGGGAAGGCAGTCGGATGCATCGCGATCTGAGCAACGTCGTGATGGCTGGGGAGCGCGGCCGCGCGCTGGTCGACCGCATCCTTTCGTTCAGCCGCGGCACGCCGGGTGAGCAGGTGCCGGTGAACGTGGAGCGTGTGGTGCGCGAGGCGCTGAATCTCCTGCAGGGCAAGCTGCCAGGGCACGTGAGACTGCGCACCCGCCTGCAATCCGGTCGCGCGGCGATCCTCGGCGATGCAGTGCAGATTCACCAGTTGCTGATGAATCTGGCGACGAACGCGGCGCATGCGATGACGCAAGCGGGCAAGTTGACCGTGTCGCTGGAGGTGGCCGAAGTTCTGCAATCGCGCCAAGCCAGGGTGGGCACCGTGGGGCCTGGCACTTGGATCGTGCTGCGCGTTGCGGACCAGGGGAGTGGGATGACGCCCGAAATGCTGGCGCGCATCTTCGATCCATTTTTCACGACCAAGGAATTGGGCGTCGGAACGGGCCTGGGGCTGTCCCTGGTGCTGCGCATCGTGACACAGGCCGAAGGGGCCATCGATGTGCACAGCAAGCCGGGGGTGGGCAGCGTGTTCACCGTCTATTTGCCGCGTGCCGGGGACGCGCCCGAGGAACCGGCGGACGCCGGCGAGGCACCGCCGCGAGGGAGCGGCCAGCGCGTGATGGTGGTCGACGACGAGGAGCCGCTGCTGGAGATCATGACACACGCGCTGCACGTGCTGGGCTACGAGCCGATGGGGCATGGATCGGCGCGAGCAGCCCTGGAGGCGTTCCGCTCGAACCCCGACGATTACGACGCGCTGATCACCGACCAGTGCATGCCGGGCATGTCCGGCGATACGCTCATTCGCGAAGTTCGGCAACTGCGCCCGTTGTTGCCTGTCATTCTGGTCAGTGGCAACGTGGGCGCCGCCGCCGCCGCGACTTCGCACGGCGCCTTGGCCGACGAGGTGCTGACCAAACCCCTGCGGGCCAACGCGCTCGCGACCAGCCTGGCGCGACTGCTCGACGCCGCGTGACTTCAGCAGGATGTGCGAGGTGTCATGATGCGGGCTTCGGGCCGAGGCAGCGCGCAACCGTCGTCGCGCGCAGGCAATTGCCGCCGACGCGGATTTCAGGCTTCTTTCCCGAAGGCGTCGAGGCGCATGGGAGCTCTCAGATCATCCCCAAACCCAAGGCCCGCGACACGGCTTCGACCCGCGTCTGGGCGGCGAGCTTCAACAGGATGTGCTTTGCATGCGACTTGACCGTCTCCGGCGCGATGCCCAGTTGCTTGGCGATGCGCTTGTTCGACAGACCGTGGCTCATGAGCGTCACGATGTGGCGCTCGCGCGGAGAGAGTGACTCGCCGGAGCGATGTTTGGTCCGAGCGCCCGCAGGCTGCTCAGGTCGCTCGGAAAGGCCCACGAGCAGATTGCGGACGTAGGGCCGAAGCTCACCCAGCACACCGGCGTCATCGACACGGCGTTCGTAGAGCCAGCGCAGCAAATGGCGGTTCGTCTCGCCGCCGTCGACGAAGGTGCGATACAAGCCCGCGGTCGCACCCAGTTCGATGGCATGCGTCGCTTCGGCCGCGGCTTCGTCCTCCTCGCCGACCTCGAGCAAGACGCACGCCAGCAACATCGTCAGCTCGATGGCGAGATGGCATTCGCGCCGCCGCAAGGCCTCCGAGACGATGCGTCGCAACGAGGACACCGCTTGCGCGCCGGCCCCTTGCGCCAGGTCCAGGCGAGCGCGCGAGACAGCCACATAGCGCGCCAACAGGTAGTCGTTGGTCGCTGCGGCCGATTTCGCCGGCATCTGCGCGAGCCGCTTCAGGCAGGCCTCGGCTTCGCTCATGCGAGCGTGCTCGACGAGCAGCCGGACACGTTCGGCAAGGCTGGCGGCGATCAGCCGCGGCCAGCGCCGGTCTTCGCCAAGCAGTTCGGCTTCGTGGAGCTGCAGCATGGCGAAAGGAAGCTGGCCCCGTGCCGCGGCGATCCTGGCGCCGACGATGTACGCACTCAAAGCGCCTTCGATGCCGCCCTCCGATCCGCTCGGCGCCAATCGGTCGCGAAGCAGGCGGTCGGCTGCGTCGACAGCATCTTGCTCGTAGAGCACCTTGGCGCTGACTGTTGCGGCCAGCCGGCTGCCGGAGAAGTTGGACCCGTAGAACCGCGTGGACATCTCCAGCGCCTCGTTCGCGAGGCGCCCGGCATACACCAGTCGGAGCTGCTCTGCTTCGACCGCGGCTTCCATCGACAGGTGCACGATGCGCCAGAGGGCCTCGCGGCGATGGGCGGGGGCGTGGCTGACAGAGCCCGACAGCTCGCAGCATGCGTCGAGGCGGCGCGCTTTCCAGTGACCGAGTCGGACAATGAGCGATGTCGCGGGATGGGCGACACTGCCTTCGTACGTCCTCAGGGCGCTCTCCACCAAGTGGGCAGCCGTTTCGGCGTCGTCATTCAGCGCCACCGATGTGGCATGCAGCAGTGCGCATTGCAGGTCGGTTGACGCCATGGACAAGGGCTTGCACTGCGCCTCGATGGTGTCGATGGTCGCCAGGGCTTCGGCGAACTTCATCGTGGCCAATTCCGACCATGCTTGCAGCACGAGCTTCTTGTGGCGCTCCGCTCGGGAAAGTGCTTGCAGTGTGGCCTCCTGATCGTGAGATCGCCAGGCCGCCGGAAAGCAGGTCAGCACGGGGAATGCGGAGGATTCACGTTGACGTTCAAGAAGCATGCGCTGGCTCCGGTTCGTGGGTGCCAGGCCGCTGACACGGGTCAAGTCAGGCCATGCACGATATGGCCCGTACGTTAGAGATGGATCGCTACCTCGGGCTTGCCGGGCAGCCGCGGACGTTGCAGACGAAATATCGAAAATTTCGCTCGTAACACAACTTGCCATATCTCCGTCCCGGGGCGAGACGCCCAGTTCCTCTTTGATCCGTATCGGCAAGGTGTCCATTGAATAGCTGGTGGTGTCCATGACTATCTCCGTAGGTACTCTCTTGAGGCGGGGCACCGGGTAGGGGTATGCTCTGGCGAGCCTGGGCAGCGACCGCATCAGTCTGCGCGCACGCGACGTCATCATCCGCACGCTGCCCGATGGCGAGCCGCGGCGAGAGGACGTCGCCGGGCACCTTTGCATGAGCGAGCGCACGCTGCAGCGGCGCTTCCATGAAGAGGGCATCTCGTTCCAGCAACTGCTGGATGGCACCCGCAAGGACCTCGCGCAGCAGTACTTGCGGCAGCCGAAGTTGTCCTTGGCGCAAACGGCCTATCTGCTCGGGTTCTCCGACCAGAGCAATCTTCACCGCGCCTGCAAGCGCTGGTTCGAAATGTCGCCCGGCCAGTATCGCGCGCGCTTCGAAGCCGACCGGCGCGGCCTGCACGCCACCCATTGAGCCGGCGCCGGGAGGCGTGCGGCCGGTGGCTCAGTTCAGGACTTCGACCGGCGTCGCGAAGACGTAGCCGGCACCGCGCTCGGTCCGAATGAGCTTCTGCGACTCGTCATCCCCGCCAATCTTGCGGCGCAGCCTGAAGACCTGCACGTCGATGGAGCGGTCGTAGATCTCGTCGCCATGCAGGCGCGACAGGTCGAGCAGCTGGTCGCGGGAAAGCACGCGCTGCGGCGCTTCGCAGAAGGCCAGCAACAGGTTGAATTCGCTGTTGCTCAGCACGACTTTCCCGCCTTGCGGATCCATGACATGACGCGCCCAGGCGTTCAGCTCCCAGCCCGAAAAACGATAGGCGCGTGGCTTGGTGTCGCGCGAGGATGCGGCCGCGGCCTGCTTGCCGCGGTAGCGCCGCAAAACCGCGCGCACGCGCGCCAGCAGCTCACGGTTGCTGAACGGCTTGGTGACATAGTCATCGGCGGCGATCTCGAGTCCCATGACACGGTCTGCCTCCTCGCGCCGGCCGGTCACGATGATGAGGGGCATGTCCGTCCGCTCACGCAGCTGGCGTGCGAGCTGCATGCCGTCCTCGGCCTCCAGCCGCAAGTCCAGCAACACGAGGTCGATGACCTGTTCGCTCAGGATGCGATTCATGTCCGCGCCGTCTTCGGCGCTCGACACCCGCAGGCCGCTCTCGAGGAGGTAGTCGCCGATCAGTTCCCGCATGAGCGGGTCGTCGTCGACGACAAGGATGTGGGGCTGGATCGCAGACATGATGGGAAGCGCTTCGTTGCGGCCTCGGGTTCGGCGCTGAAGGTTATCACCAGATCGAAGAGACGTGTTTCATCTGCATTGCTGGCGTGGGCATTGAAATGCCGAGGGAATACTTGCGAACGACATTCAACAGGAACTCAACGATCACAAAACTTCCGAATGAGCAACATTTCTCCCCGCGAAACGGCGAGGCTCGTGCCCCAGGCGGGGGATATTCGCGGTGCCGCTGATTCCCGAGCATTCTGTCCAATCGACGGAGGATTCCCGATGGAAGCAAGACAGCGATCGTTTCGAGCCAGCGTGATCGGCGCGGCACTGGCGACGGCCGCCCTGAGCGGCCGGGCCGAGGGGGTGCTGGACCCCTGGGGCCCCGTCGGTGCGACCCAGCGACAGCTGCTCTACGAGTGCCTGGGCGTGATGCTGCTCGTCGTGGTCCCGGTGATCGTGCTGACGCTCGCCTTCGCATGGTGGTTCCGCGCCTCCAACAAGCGGGCGGCCTACCGGCCGGATTGGAACTACAGCGGCAAGGTCGAGTTCACGATCTGGGTCATCCCGCTGCTGATCGTCCTCTTCCTGGCAGCGGTCGCCTGGGTCGGCTCGCAAGAGCTCGACCCGTATCGGCCGCTGCACGCGTCCAGGAAGCGATTGCGGGTGGAGGTGGTCTCGATGGACTGGAAGTGGCTGTTCATCTATCCCGAACTCGGTGTCGCAAGCGTCAACGAACTTGCTCTGCCCCTCGATACGCCGGTGCGGATGGACATCACCTCGGCGAGCGTCATGAACGCGATCTTCATCCCGGGGCTCGCGGGGCAGATCTATGCCATGGCCGGAATGTGCACGCAGATGTCCGTCCTTGCCGACAAGGAGGGCAGCTACAGCGGACTGTCGTCGCAGTTCAGCGGGGATGGCTTCACGGACATGCAATTCAAGGTGATCGCCGCGGACCGGCCGGGCTTTGAGCGCTGGGTCGAGGGGCTGCGCCGGTCGGGGCAAGTGCTCGACAAGCCGGCTTACGAGCGGCTGGTCGGCCATCGCGGCACCGCTGCGGCCTCCTACTACGCGGCAGCCGACAACGATCTCTTCGACTACGCCATGCAGCGCAGCACCAAGCCGATATCCGCCGTCACGGCTCGAACGGTCGATCCACGGATCGGCATCTGCCGCGACATGATCCTCACGAACGGAGTGCACTGACATGCTCGGCAAGCTGACCTTGGCAGCGATTCCCTTCGATCAGCCCATCATCATGGTGACGTGCGTGGTGCTGCTGATCGGGATCGCGTTCGTGCTCGGCCTTCTTAGCTGGCTCGGGCGATGGAAGTGGTTGTGGGAAGAGTGGCTGACCACTGTGGACCACAAGCGCGTGGGCATCATGTATGTCCTGGTGGCCGTCGTGATGTTGCTGCGCGGCTTCAGCGACGCGATCATGATGCGGTCGCAGCAGGCGCTGGCTGCCGGAGGCGGCGCGGGCTTCCTGCCGCCCGAGCACTACGATCAGGTCTTCTCGGCGCACGGCACGATCATGATCTTCTTCATGGCGATGCCGTTCGTCGTCGGATTGATGAACTTCGTGGTCCCGCTGCAGATCGGCGCGCGCGACGTCGCCTTCCCGGTGATGAACGCGCTCAGCTTCTGGCTTACGGCCGCGGGCGCGTTGCTCATCAACATTTCGCTCGGCGTCGGCGAGTTCGCGCGGACCGGCTGGCTCGTCTATCCCCCGCTGTCCGAGCTGGCCTACAGCCCCGGCGTCGGCGTCGACTACTACTTGTGGTCGCTGCAGGTCTCCGGCCTCGGCACGCTGCTGTCGGGCATCAACCTCATCACGACCATCATGCGATGCCGGGCCCCGGGGATGAAACTCGAACACATGCCGATCTTCTCGTGGACGGCGCTGGCAGCCAACATGCTGATCGTCGCGGCCTTTCCGGTGTTGACCGCCACCTTCGCGATGCTGCTGCTGGACCGCTATGCGGACATGCACTTCTTCACCAACGGCGCCGGCGGCGACCCGATGATGTTCATCAACCTCATCTGGATGTGGGGACACCCGGAGGTCTACATCCTCGTCATCCCCGCGTTCGGCGTGTTCTCCGAGGTCATCGCGACGTTCTCCGGCAAGCCGCTGTTCGGCTACCGTTCGATGGTGATCGCAACCATGGCCATCACCGTGCTTGCCTTCACGACCTGGCTGCACCATTTCTTCACGATGGGTGCGGGCGCGAACGTGAACGGCTTCTTCGGCATCACGACGATGATCATCTCGATCCCGACCGGCGTGAAGATCTTCAACTGGCTGTTCACGATGTACGGCGGACGCGTGCGCTTCACGTCACCGGTGCTGTGGACCATCGGCTTCATGGTCACCTTCACGATCGGCGGCATGACCGGCGTGCTGATGTCCATCCCGCCGGTGGACTTCGTGCTGCACAACAGCCTCTTTTTGGTCGCGCACTTCCACAACGTCATCATCGGAGGCGTAGTCTTCGCATGCATGGCCGCGCTGACGTACTGGTTCCCCAAGGCCTTCGGCTTCACGCTCGACGAGCGGCTCGGCAAGATGGTGTTCTGGTGCTGGTTCGTCGGCTTCTACCTGGCGTTCATGCCGCTCTACGCGCTCGGCTTGCTTGGCATGACCCGGCGCATGAATCACTCCGACAACCCCGCCTGGACGCCGTATCTCTACGTCGCGGTGGCCGGCGCTGCCCTGATCATGATCGGCATCGTGCTGCAGGTCGTGCAACTGGTCGTCAGCATCCGTACGCGTCATCTGCGTCGCGACTTGAGCGGCGATCCGTGGCAAGGGCGCACGCTCGAGTGGTCCACGGCGTCGCCGCCGCCTCCGTACAACTTCGCAGTCCTTCCGGCGGTCCAAGGCATCGACGCACATTGGGCGGCTCGGCGCGACGACACGCCGGCGCAAGCTCAGCCGATCGAAGACATCGAGATGCCGAGGCGATCGGCACTCGGATTCGTCGTCGCATTCTTTGCGGTCACGGGCGGATTCGGCATGGTGTGGCACATCTATTGGCTCGGCGCCGTTTCGCTGCTCGCTGCCGTGGCCTGCTGGATCTTCCAGTCGTGGGGCGACGATGACGAGACGACGCTGACGGCACGCGAGGTCGAGGCTTTCGAGACGAACTCGCGCCTGCGCACCGTTCATGCCTGAGGAGAGCCACATGCAACAACGTGTCCCGGATGTCCGGCTCGCCGCCACCTCCCTCGCTGGCCATTCAGAACGTCGGGGGACGACAGCGTTCGGCTTCTACCTGTATTTGCTGAGCGACTGCATCCTCTTCGCGACGCTCTTCGCCGCGTTTTCGGTCCTGCATCGCTCGGTGGCGGACGGGCCGAGCGGGGCGGAGTTGTTCGACCTGCGCAACGCGTTCATCGAGACGGCGGTCCTGCTGACCAGCAGCGTGACCTGCGGCATGGCCATGCTGGCATGCGATCGTCGGGAAGTCAGGGCGGCCTTCGCAGCGCTTGCGGCGACCTTCGTCCTCGGGCTCGCGTTCCTGGCGCTGGAGATCAGGGAATTCGCGCGGATGGTGGCAGAAGGTGCAGGCCCAGGCAGCAGTGCATTCCTGTCGGCCTTCTACACGCTCGTGGGCACGCACGGGCTGCATGTCACGGCAGGTCTCGCGTGGCTGGTTTTCATCTTCGTGCAACTGCGGCAGCGGGGCTTCAGCGACGGTGTCGTGCGACGGATGTACTGCTTCAGCCTGTTCTGGCACGTGATCGACGTCGTGTGGATCGCCGTGTTTTCATTTGCCTACATCATCGGATCGGCATCATGACCCAGCCCTCGATTGCCTCCAGCGAAATTGTCCGCGTTGCCCCGGGCACCCACGACGGACGGGGACACGGCTCTCTGCGGGGGTACCTGGTCGGGTATCTCGTTGCGATGCTGCTGACGATCGCATCGTTTCTCGCGGCCGGCACGGGCGCGCTGGCGCCGTCGAGCGTGACCGCTGCCGTCACCGTGCTTGCCATCGCCCAGATGCTGGTGCACCTCATCTTCTTCCTGCACATCAGCACGTCGCCGAATCAGCGCACGAACATCCTCGCGTTCGTGGTGACTGCGATGGTCGTTTTCATGATCGTCGCGGGCTCGTTGTGGATCATGTCGCACTTGCACTCGAACATGATGCCTGTCGATCCGCAGATGCTCATGCAGATGGAGCCCTAGGAGCGACCGCGGGAGCATCACGATGAAGCGGGTCGCGTTGGGCGAGAAGGTGGTCTGCATCGCTCCTGCGAGTTCATGCCTTGCCCCAAGGTGGTTCCTGCATGGCTTCAACAAGGAAGTCCACCAGTCGCCGCACCTTCAACGGCAGCTGCTTGCGCGTGGGATAGACGGCGAAGATGCCCAGCTCGGCGGCACGAAACTCGGGCATCAGTTCGACCAGCGTGCCGTTGCAAAGGTCTTCGTGCACCAGGAAATCGGGCTGCAGGATGATGCCCTGGTGCGCCAGCGCCGCGGCGCGGCAGGTGTCGCCGTTGTTGGCGTTGATGCGCGAGCGCGTACGCACCGTCACTTCGCCCCTAGGACCCTGGAAGCTCCACACATCGCCGGATGACCAGTAGGTGTAGGAGACCACGTCGTGCTGTGCGAGCGCTTGCGGCTGCATGGGCGTGCCGTGCTGCGCGAGGTATCGGGGTGACGCGCACAGCACCATGCGCGTCTTGGCAAGCGCGCGGCTGACCAGATTGGAGTCGGACAGCCGCGCGATGCGCACCACCAGGTCGTAGCCTTCCTCGACCAGATCGACCACGCGGTCCGACAGCACGATGTCCAGGGTCACCTGCGGGTTCTCGGCCGCGAAGCGCCCCCAGAGCGCGGCCAGGTGCAGCGCCCCGAAGGTCTGCGGCGCACCGATGCGAAGGCGTCCCATCGCCTGGCCGGTGCTGGACCCCACCTCGGCCTCGGCCTCTTGAACCGCCAGCAAGACCTCCTTGCAGCGCTGGTAGTAGGTCTGACCTTCGCTGGTGAACGACAGGCGGCGCGTCGTGCGCTGCAGCAGGCGAGCGCCCAAGTGCGCCTCGAGCTCGGTGACATGCCGCGACACGGCGGGCTTGGACAACTGCGTCGCCTCCATGGCCCCGACGAAGCTGCCGGCGTCGACCACGGCAGTGAAGGTTTTCATGGCTTGGAGGATGTCCATAGTCTCGAACGGCGAAACAATGTGTGCCGTGAATGGCTGTTTATCTCGCTCTTATATCTTAATAAAGTTCACCCATGCCAGCAGTACGCCACGGCTCAACCACAACCCCATCGCCCGAAGGACTTCCATCATGCACATCACACTCGTCGGCGCCGGCAACATGGGCGCGGGTTTCGTCAAGCAGCTCAGCGCCGCAGGTCACAAGGTCCGCGTCACCGCGCGCGATCTGGCCAAGGCTCAGGCGCTGGCCGCCGCCCATCCGGGCGCCACGGCCGCAACACCGGCCGACGCATTGGGCGACTCGCAGGTCGTCATCGTCGCCACCGGCTACGCCGACGCCGTGCCGGCCTTGAAAGCCCTTGGCTCGCTCGAAGGCCGCATCGTGATCGACATCACGAATCCGCTGACCACCGACTACATGGGCCTGACCTTGGGCTTCGAGACCTCAGCCGCCGAAGAGATCGCCAAGGCGCTGCCTGGCGCGCTGGTGGTCAAGGCCTTCAACACGGTGCTGGCGCAGGTGCTGGCCGAGGGCCCAGCCTTCGCGAACGGCCAGACCGTGCCTGTCTTCTATGCCGGCGACGACGAGCGCGCCAAGCAGACCGCGCGCGCACTGATCGAAAGCATTGGCTTCCAAGCCGTGGATGCGGGCGGGTTGAAGAACGCACGCTACCTGGAGCCCGTGGCCGGTCTCAATATCTATTTCGCCTATGGCGCCGGGCAAGGCACGCAGATCGCGCCGACCTGGATCCACCGCGCCTGAGTCCGAAAAGCAGATCCCCGTGCCATGCGGCGCGGGTCTGCCAGCACCAAGGAATGCTCCCATGAATACGCCTGCCATATTCGTCTCGCACGGCGCACCCACGTTCGCACTGGAACCCGGCCGGGCCGGCCCCTTGCTGCACGACATCGGCAGGCGCGTGCTCGCGCTGTCCGGGTTGAGGGCCGTCCTCGTGGTCTCGCCGCACTGGCGCACGCGCGGACTGCGCATCAGTGCCAGCGCTCGGCCCGAGACCATTCACGACTTCGGCGGCTTCCCGGCGCCGCTGTACGCGCTGCAGTACCCCGTGGCCGGCGAGCCCGCGGTGGCGCGGGAGGTGGCGGCGTTGCTGGCGCAGTCGGGGCTACCCGCGCACCTGGTGGACGAGCAGGGGCTCGACCACGGCGCCTGGGTGCCGCTGTTGCACATGCTGCCCGATGCGCCGCTGCCTGTGCTGCAACTGTCGCTCCCGATCGAACTGCGCCCGGCCGACGCGCTGGCCTTGGGTCGCGCGCTGGCGCCGTTGCGCGACCACGGCGTGCTGATCGTGGGTTCGGGCAGCCTTACCCACAACCTGTACGAGTTCCGGCAGTCGGAGACCGAGGCGCCCGAGGACTACGTGCGCGAGTTCGTGCAATGGGCGCGCCACGCCGCCCTTGCGCACGACGAGGCCGCGCTGGTCGAATTTCGTGGTGCGCCGCACAGCCGCCGCGCCCACCCCTCGGACGATCACTATTTGCCGTTGCTGATAGCTGCCGGCGCCAGCGGTGCGGGTGAAGCCGTCGAGGTCATCGACGGCGGCGTGAGCTACGGCGTGCTTTCAATGGAAGGCTACGTCTTCGGCGATTTGCCGGGCGCCGCGGCACTTGCTTGATTTCATCGCACATGCAGAGAACTGATATGTCATCCACATCCATCATCGTCCAACAAGCTCGGAGTCCGGCTGCACGACTCGTGCTGCTGATGCACGGCGTCGGCTCCGTGCCCCAGTCCATGCTGGGCGTGGCGCGCTGGTTCGCCAACCGCGAGAGTGCCGCGCTGGTCGTCAGCGTCGCCTCGCCCGAGCCGTCTGATATTTCCAACGGACTGCAGTGGTTCTCGGTGCGCGATGTGACGGAGGACAACCGTCAGGCGCGCGTCGATGCGGCCATGCCAGCGTTCGTGGCGAGCGTGCGGCACTGGCAGCAGGTTGCCGGCGTCGACGCCCAGCGCACGCTGATCGCCGGCTTCTCGCAGGGCGCGATCATGGCGCTCGAATCCACCAAGCTCGCGGAGCCACCCGCGCTGCGGATCGTTTCCTTCGCCGGGCGATTCGCCACGCTGCCGGAGCGCAAGTCAGAAGCGGGAATTCATCTGCTGCATGGCGACGCCGATCCGGTCATGCCCGCGACGCTGGCGCGCGCCGCGCAGGCCCGGCTGCTTCAGTTGGGAACTCAGGTCACAGTGGACATCGCGCCCGGTGTGCGTCATGAGCCTCATCCCGCCCTTCTGGAACGCTTGGCTGCACGGCTGGAACCGCCCGAGAGCGTTGACATCGGTTAGATTTCGCGCACCGACTGACCTCGACCTGATTCTCGTGGGGGGCAGAGCGGGTCTGCCTACCTCGCGGCCTCGGCGGACATCTTCAGCGAGTCGAACAGTTCGACGAACACACGGCGCAACCACTCGCTGCCCGGGTCACGGTGGAACCTCTGGTGCCAAGTCATCGAAACGTCGAAGGCCGGAAACTGCACGGGTGGTGCAACGAGCTGCAATTGCATGTGACGCGCAACCATTGCACCGAGGTTGCTGGGCACTGCGCCGATCAAATCGGTGCTCGCCACGACCGGACCCACGCACAGGAAGCTGTGAACCCTCAGCGCAATCCTTGCCTTCACGCGAGCGCTTGCCAGAACCTTCTCGACCGCCGCGGCATGTTGCATGCCCTTGGGCCCAGCCACCACATGGGCCAGCTCACGCAGTTGCTCGCGGCGCAGGCTTCCCCTGACCTGCGGATGATCCGTGCGGGCCAAATAGACGAAATGCTCGCGAAAAAGCCGCTGGTGGTGCATCTGCTTGCCGAGGTCGCCAAGGTAGCCCACCGCAAGGTCGATCTGGCCTGATGCCAAACCGTCGAAGAGCTCGCCCTGGCTCGGCGAAACAGCTTCGATGATGACATTCGGCGCCACGTCGGCGAGGTGCAGCATCAAACGCGGAAGAAAGAGCCGCTCGCCGATGTCGCTCATCGCGACCCTGAATGTGCGCGCCTCCTCGCCTGGATTGAACGTGGGCCGGTTGACGGTGGCGCGCAGGATCTCCAGCGCCGAGCTCACGGGAGATACCAACGCATCGGCGAAGGGCGTCGGCACCACGCCGCGCTGTTGCCGCACGAACAACGCGTCTCCGTACATCTCACGAAGCCGCCCGAGTCCTCGGCTGACCGCGGGCTGGGTCAGGCTGAGTTGTGCACCGGCTGCCGTCAGGTTTCGTGTGCGATAGACCGTCTCGAAGAGTTCAAGCAGATTGAGGTCGACCTGGCGCGAAAGGAGGCGGGAAGGGCGGCTTGTCTTGACATGTGATGAGGACATATCACGAATTCTATTTTTTCATTTCAGGAATGTCACTGAACTTTCTACAGTGGCGGCAGATAGGAAAAAGGAGACATTCCGTGATCAACCTGCTCGACATTCGTTATGTGCGGCTCGGCACCCAGCAGCGTGACCAGACGGACCGCTTCGCGCGTGAGGTGCTCGGCCTGGAGCGGGCACGGCAGGAGGCGGGCGCCTCCTACTTCCGCAGCGACAGTCGCGACCACACCCTGGTGTATTTCGACGGCGACCCCGCGGACCATACGGTGGGCTTCGAATTGCGTACCGCCGAAGACTTGGAGGCGGCCGCAGCGGAACTGAGTAACGCCGATGTCGACGTTCGCCCCGGTTCCGCGGACGAGTGCGAGCAGCGGCACGTGCAGAGCTTCATCCACTTCAGGGATCCCACCGGCAACAAGATCGATCTGGTGCTCGGCCCGCATCACAGCGGGCGCCGCCACTTCCCGTCGCGGGATGCCGGCATCACGGGCTTCAGCCATGTGGGCCTTTGCACGACCGACGCTCGGCGCGACGAGCGCTTCTGGACCCAGGTGCTCGGGGCGCGCGTGAGCGACCGCATCGGCGATGCGCCATTGCTGCGGATCGACGAGGTGCATCACAAGATCGCATTGTTCCCGGCGAACCGCTCGGGCGTTCAGCACGTCAATCACCAGGTCGACAGCGTGGACGACATCATGCGCGCCTGGTACCTGCTCCAGCAGAAAGGGATCGAGATCGCTTTCGGTCCTGGTCGCCACCCGACCTCCGGCGCTCGCTTTCTGTACTTTCGCGGACCGGACGGAATGATCTACGAGTACTCCACCGGCGTGCGCAGCATCTCCGCGGAAGAGGAGGCGACCTATCAGCCGCGGCAGTTTCCTCGTGCCAACGAATCGTTCTGCATGTGGGGGGCTGTGCCGGACATCGCCGAGTTTCGCAAACCCGCCGAAGGAGCGCAGGCTTGAACGCGTCCCCTGCCGATCAGCGCGAACTGCGGGTGGCTGCCCGCGCGTTGGCGCGCCATGGTCTGGCCCACGCCTATGGCCATTGCAGCGTCCGGCTCGATGAGGGCAGCTTCCTGGTCTGCGCTGCGAGGCCGATGGGCCTGATCGGACCCGGCGAGCCAGGCACGGTCGTTCCCGTGGCCGGCGCCTTGCCCGCAGGCGTGCTGGGTGAGGTTCGATTGCATCAGCAGATCTATCGACGCCACGGCCACGTTCACGCCGTGACCCGCACGATGCCGCCCCTGCTCATGGCGCTCGGCACCGCACGGCGTACGCCCCGGACTCGCCATGGGATGGGCGCCTACTTCGGCGCCGGTGCGGCCTTGTGGGACGACCCGCAACTCGTTCGGGACGACGACCGGGCCGCCGCGGTCGTCGACGCGATGGGGAACGCCAACGCGATCGTGATGCGCGGCAATGGGGTGCTGGTCACGAGCGACTCGCTGGCCAAGGCGGTGGTGCTCACCTGGTACCTCGAAGATGCCGCGCGGATCGAGCTTGCCGTGCTGGCTGCCGGTTTGCAGGACGAGTCGGTCGTGTTCGATGCGCTCGAGCGTGAACAGCGGGCCACCGAGGCGGGTGGAATTTTCGAGCGAATGTGGCAGTTCCTGACCGCAGGCGACCCAGAAACCAGTTTCCAGGAGGCACAACCTTGATTCTCAACTTCATCAACGGCGAATACCGCAAGGGCCGAAGCGGTCGGACCTTTGACGACATCAACCCCGTCGATGGCACGCTCGTCGACAAGGTCAGCGAAGCCGCGCGAGAGGACGTCGACGACGCGGTGCGCGCGGCACGTGAGGCGCTCCATGGTCCTTGGGGCTCCCTCGAACTCGCACAACGCTGCGACCTGCTCCATGGGCTCGCTGCCGAGATCGATCGCCGCGCGGAGGACTTCATTGCCGCCGAGGTGGCGGACACTGGCAAGCCGCGCTCGCTGGCATCGCACCTCGACATCCCGCGCGGCGCCGCGAACTTCCGCGTCTTTGCGGATGTGGTGCGCAACGTGCCGACGGAGAGTTTTGCCAGCCACGCGCCGGATGGCAAGCCCGCGCTGAACTATGCATCGAGGCGGCCGAAGGGCGTGGTGGCCGTCGTGTGTCCGTGGAATCTGCCCCTGCTGCTGATGACGTGGAAAGTCGGGCCTGCGTTGGCTTGTGGAAACACCGTCGTCGTCAAGCCCTCCGAGGAGACGCCGGCCACGGCGGCGCTGTTGGGTGAGGTCATGAACGCCGTGGGCATCCCCAAGGGCGTCTACAACGTGGTGCACGGCTTCGGACCAGACTCCGCCGGCGAATTTCTCACCACGCACCCGGACATCGATGCAGTCACCTTCACGGGAGAGACGCGCACGGGTGCCGCGATCATGCGGGCGGCCGCCGAAGGCATCAAACCAGTCTCGATGGAGCTCGGTGGCAAGAACGCAGCGGTCGTGTTCGAGGATGCGGACCTGGACGTGACCATCGCCGGCCTGGCCCGCTCGGTCTTCGAGAACGCGGGCCAGGTCTGCCTTGGCACGGAGCGTGTGTACGTGCAGCGCCCGGTGTTCGACGCCGTCGTGCAGCGACTGGCTGCCGCCGCGGCGCGCTTGAAGCCCGGACGACCCGACGACGCCGAGGCCAATTTCGGACCTCTGGTGTCGGCCGAGCACCAGACCAAGGTCCTCGGCTATTACGCCTTGGCGAGGGATGAGGGCGCCACGGTGGTCCATGGCGGCGGGGTGCCGAAGGTACCGCCAGCGCTCAAGGGCGGCGCCTGGATCGAGCCGACGGTGTGGACGGGACTGCCGCACGGTTCGCGTGTGGCCAGCGAAGAGATTTTCGGCCCCTGCTGCTGCGTCATCCCTTTCGACCGCGAGTCCGAGGCACTGCAGATGGCGAACGACACGCGCTACGGCCTGGCCGCCTCGGTCTATACGCAGGACGTCGACAGGGCGCACAGGTTCGCCGCCGCCTTGAAGGTCGGCGTCGTGTGGGTCAACACCTGGTTCCTGCGCGACCTGCGCACCGCTTTCGGGGGCTCCGGTGCATCCGGCATCGGACGCGAGGGAGGCGTTCACTCGCTCGAGTTCTACACCGAGCTCTCCAACATATGCATCAAGTACAACGGAGCGACGCCATGACGACGCGTGAAATCGAAGCGGCAGCGCAGTCGCTTTGGAGCGCCGCAACCGGCGGCAAGGCGATCGCGCCCTTGCGGGAGACCTTCACCGGATTCGGCCCGCAAGAGGCTTACGCCGTCCAGGAGATCAACACGCAGCGCAAGCTCCAAGCCGGCGGGCGGCTGGTCGGCCGGAAGATCGGCCTCACTGCGAAGGCGGTGCAGAAGCAGCTCGGCGTGGACCAGCCCGACTACGGCATGTTGTTTGCCGACATGGCGATAGCGGACGGCGAGCCGGTGCGCTGGTCGACGCTGATGCAACCCAAGGTCGAGGCCGAGGTCGCGCTGGTCATGGCGCATGACCTGCTCGAACCCGGCATCACGATGGCGCAGATGCTGCGCGGCGTCGCGTTTGCGCTGCCGGCCATCGAGATCGTGGGAAGCCGCATCGCCGAATGGAACATCCGGTTCGTCGACACGGTGGCGGACAACGCCTCCAGCGCTTCGTTCGTGCTCGGAAACACCCCGGTGCGCCTCGACGGCCTCGACCTGCGCCTGGCGGGCATGGTCATGGAGCGCAAAGGCGAGCAGGTCAGTCTCGGCGCGGGCGCTGCGTGCCTGGGACACCCGCTCAATGCCGCCCTGTGGCTCGCCAACAAGATGGCCGCGCTCGGCCGCGGGTTGAAGGCCGGTGACGTGGTGCTCACGGGTGCACTGGGCCCGATGGTTCCCGTCAAGCCCGGAGATGTCTTCGAAGCCCGCATCCAGGGACTCGGGTCGGTACGCGCGGTATTCGAGGAGCAGCAACAATGAACCCGCAACGCATTGCAAGCTTGGCGCAGCGTGTCGACGATGCGGCTCGCCATGCGAAGCCGATCTCGCAGTTCGCTCAAGAGGAAGCGCTCGGCGTCGACGCGGCCTACGAGATTCAACGCGGCTCGATCGCCCAGCGCCTGGAGCGCGGTGAACGACGCACCGGCATGAAGATGGGCTTCACCAGCCGCGCCAAGATGGTCCAGATGGGCGTGCACGACATGATCTGGGGTCGGCTGACCGACGCCATGGCCGTGCCGGACGGCGGGCAGGTGTCGCTGAGCCGCTTCGTCCATCCGCGCGTGGAGCCCGAGTTGGCCTTCCTCCTCGGCAAGCCGCTGCCCGCGGGAGCCAGCCTCGCGCAGGCCCTCGACGCCGTGATCGCGATCGCTCCGGCGCTCGAGATCATCGATTCGCGCTTCGAGAATTTCCGCTTCTCGCTGGAGGACGTCATTGCCGACAACGCATCGTCGTCGGGATACGTGATCGGTCCCTGGTGCGATCCGCGGCAGGACTTCAGCAATCTGGGGCTCATCCTGTCGATCGACGGCAGGCCGCGGCAGGTCGGCAGCACCGCTGGAATTCTGGGCAATCCCCTGCGGTCGCTCGTTGCCGCAGCGCGTTTGAGCGCAGCCGCGGACGAGCCGCTGGCGCCTGGGTGGCTGGTGATGGCCGGCGGTGCAACCGCCGCCGAAGCCCTCGGGCCCGGACAGCACGTTGCGCTCGAGATGCAAGGTCTCGGCCGCGTCGAATTCAACACCACCGAATGAGGCGAACATGCCATTGATCCAGGTCACCCTGATAGAGGGCCGCAGTGCCGAGGCAAAGACAGCCCTGATTCGCGGGCTCACCGACGCTGCCGTCGAAGCCACTGCTGCGCCGCGTGACTCCATTCGCGTGATCCTGCAGGAAGTGCCGGCCGCGCATTGGGGGGTGGGCGGCGTTCCCAAGGGAGTCGCTGCAGCGCAGGGGGCGAACCGTGGCTGATCGAAAATTGAGAGCTGCCATCATCGGCAGCGGCAATATCGGTACGGACTTGATGATCAAGATCCTGCGCCATGGCCGACATGTCGAAATGGGCGCCATGGTTGGCATCGACGCCGCCTCCGACGGCTTGGCCCGCGCGGCGCGCCTGGGCGTGGCCACCACCCATGAAGGGGTGGAAGGGCTCGCGCGCCTGCCGGTGTTCGCGGACATCGACCTTGTCTTCGACGCGACTTCAGCGGGTGCGCACGTCAGGAACGATGCCTTCCTGCGTGAACTCAAGCCGGAGATCCGTTTGGTGGACCTGACACCCGCGGCGATCGGTCCCTATTGCATTCCTGTGGTCAATGGCCAGGCGCATCTGGACGCGCCCAACGTCAACATGGTGACCTGCGGCGGCCAAGCCACCATCCCGATGGTGGCGGCCGTCTCGCGCGTGGCGAAGGTGCACTACGCCGAGATCGTCGCGAGCATCTCCAGCAAGAGCGCCGGACCGGGCACACGAGCCAACATCGACGAGTTCACCGAGACAACATCCAAGGCCATCGAGGTGGTCGGAGGGGCTGCCAAGGGCAAGGCCATCATTGTCCTGAATCCGGCCGAGCCGCCGTTGATGATGCGCGATACGGTCTACACGCTGAGCGAATTTGCCGACGAAGACGAGATCGCGGCGTCGGTAGCCCGCATGGCCGCCGAGGTGCAGGCCTACGTGCCGGGCTATCGCCTCAAGCAACAGGTTCAGTTCGACCGGATCGAGGCCGACCGTCCCATCCGGATCCCAGGCGTGGGTGCGCGCATGCATGGACTCAAGACCTCCGTCTTTCTGGAGGTGGCAGGCGCTGCGCACTACCTGCCGGCCTACGCAGGAAACCTCGACATCATGACCAGCGCGGCCCTGCGCACCGCGGAGTCGATGGCCGAGCGGATGCTCGCCGCCGTGGCCGCTTGAAGGAGACCGGACATGAGCCACGAAGTGAACAAGAAGATCTACATCTCTGACGTGACGCTGCGCGACGGCAGCCATGCCATTCGCCACCAGTACAGCGTGGAGCAGGCCAAGTTGATCGCCAAGGCGCTGGATGAGGCCAAGGTCGATTCCATCGAAGTGGCCCACGGCGACGGTCTGCAGGGCGGCAGCTTCAACTACGGCTTCGGCGCCCACACCGACATCGAGTGGATCGAGGCGGTCGCCAGCGTGATCAAGCATGCCAGGATCGCGACCTTGCTTTTGCCCGGCATCGGAACCGTGCATGACCTCAAGGCAGCGCACGACGCCGGCGCGCGCATCGTTCGCGTGGCCACGCACTGCACCGAGGCCGACATCTCGAAGCAGCACATCGCGTATGCGCGGCACCTTGGCATGGAGGCCGTGGGCTTCCTGATGATGAGCCACATGACCACGCCGCAGGCGCTCGCGCAGCAGGCCAAGCGGATGGAGAGCTACGGCGCGACCTGCTGCTATGTGGTGGACTCGGGTGGCGCCTTGAGCATGAGCGATGTGCGCGACCGGTTCCGCGCTTTCAAGGATGTGCTCCGGCCCGAGACAGAGACGGGCATGCACGCGCATCACAACCTGAGCCTGGGCGTTGCCAACAGCATCGTTGCGGTGGAAGAGGGCTGCGACCGTGTGGACGCGAGCCTCGCGGGCATGGGCGCAGGAGCGGGCAACGCGCCGCTGGAAGTGTTCATTGCCGCAGCCGCGCGCCTGGGATGGAACCATGGAACGGACCTGTACAAGCTGATGGATGCGGCCGACGACATCGTGCGCCCGCTGCAGGACCGACCCGTGCGGGTGGACCGCGAGACGCTGGCACTGGGCTATGCCGGTGTCTATTCGAGCTTCCTGCGCCATTCGGAAGTGGCTGCCCGGAAGTATGGCCTGAAGACGGTCGACATCCTGGTTGAGCTGGGACGGCGCCGCATGGTGGGTGGCCAGGAAGACATGATCGTCGACGTGGCACTCGACCTGCTGAAAGACATCGCGCACGGGCGTGTTCACCCCACACCCGGCATGAGCGAGGCCGGCTGAGCTTCGACCCCGGGCGCCGCTGGGCGCAGCGGCGTTCTCGTCGCTCGATACGCACCACGTACGCGAACTCGGAGCTGCACGTGGAGTTTGAAAATGACAAAGGAGACTTTCATGAATCGAATGAGCGTTCGCCGATCGCTTGTCGCATTGGCGATTTCGATGGTCGCCGTGATGCCCGCGGCACAGGCGCAGTCCGCTGGCGCGAAGTGGCCGAGCCAGCCGGTGCGCTTCGTGGTCCCATTTCCTGCTGGCTCAGCCCCCGATGTGCTGATCCGATTCGTCGGTGTCAAGCTCTCCGACAAGTGGGGGCAGGCGGTGGTGATCGACAACAAGCCCGGCGGCAGCGGTGTCATTGGCATGAACACCCTCCTCACCGGCCCCACCGACGGCAGCACCTTCGGTTTCGTGCAAGGTTCCGCGATCTCGGTGGCTCCGAGCACGATCAAGGGCGTGTCCTACGATTTCAATCGCGACTTCGTGCCGGTCACCCTGGCGGCCGTGGCGCCTTTCATGCTGGCTGTGCCGGGCGATTCTCCCTACAAGTCGCTTGGCGATTTCATCGCCGACGCGAAGGTGAAGCCGCAAGGCATCGAAGTCGCCGACAACGGTCGCGGCACCGCGCCTCACCTTGCCTCTGCGCTGCTCGGCCTCCAGTCGGGCGCCCAGTTTCTCGAGGTGCACTATCCGGGTGGGGCCCAGGCCATGCAGGCGACGCTCGGCGGTCAGACCAAGATGATGGTCGAGACGTACAACGTGGTGGCAGGCAATGTGCAAGGTGGCAAGATGCGCGTGCTGGCGTCGATGAGCGATCGCGTCGAGCCTGGCCTGGACAAGTTCCCGCTTGCCAAGGACACAGTCCCCGGCGCCGTGGCCTTCGGCTGGTTCGCCGTGATCGCGAAGAGGGGGGTCGACCCCGCCATCCTCGCCAGGCTCAACAAGGACATGGGCGAAGCATTGCTGCTGCCTGATGTGGTTGCCAAGTCCCGAGAGCTGGGCACGTACCCGCGCCCCGGCACGCCGGAGCAACTGGCAAAGTACATCGACGACGACCGCAGGACCTGGCAGGGCGTTCTCGACAAGCTGAACATCAAGCCGGAGTAGAACGCAAGGCAGATTCCTTGCGCTGCTCCGCCCGCTCGCGCAAGCAGCAGCCCCATCACGTATTCATCCACGGAGTGCGCCGGGTCGGAGAGATGTCGTCGGGGAGGGCGAGGCGGCGCATGGCTGTGCTGCAAAGAAGGCGGCCGAGTGTCGCCGGCCGTGCGGGCTATGCTTGGGTCCGCATGTCCTTCCTACCCGCGTTGCGGCGCCCGGTCTCGCTCGCCGCTGCCCTCCTGTCGCTGGCCGCGCCGCTTGGCGCCGCCGCGGCTTCGCGCTGCCTCGAGACCGCCGCGCAGTCACCGGCGCCGGCCCGTGCGCTGGCCATGGCCGCCGCCGCGCGGCGCGAGCATCAGGCCTTCGGCGGCCAGGCCATGGATGCCGAGGGACGGTTGATCGAATCGGGTCTTGCGGAGGCCGAGGACGTGCGCTCCCGTCCGTGGTCGTCGGCACCCTGGGAGCGGGTGCTCGGCTATTGGCGCGCGGTCGATCCCCAGCCGGGCCGCCTGCCCTCGCTGGTTCGATTCGGCGCCCTCCGGCCGGCCGATCGCCAACTGCTGACACAGGCATTGAACCAGGCCACGAGCGCGCGCCTGCAGGGCCTGGGCGTCGGGCCCGACCAGGGGCTGGAATCGCACGAACTGCGCGCCGCGCAGGCCGCGATCGACCGCGTCGCCGTGATCGACACGCCCTGGTCCGCTGCCTTCGTGAGCTGGCTCGCGCGCGAGGCCGGGCTCGGCGCCGAGGAATTCCGGTTCTCCGAGGCACATGCCGACTATGCGGGCGCGGCGTGGCAGGCCGGCAGCGCCGAAGCGGCCGGCCGCCCGAGCGCCTATGCGATGCGCGCCTGCGACATCACGCGCACCTCGCCGCGCGTCGGCGACCTGGTCTGCCAGGCGCGCGGTGCCGGTGCCGGCCTCGACAGCTTCGAGAAGATCGGCGAGGTGCTGGCCGCGCGCCGCACCGGCGGCGGCGGGCTGCCGATGCACTGCGACGTCGTCGTCAGCGTCGATGCCCAGGGGTTCGACGTCATCGGCGGCAATGTGCTGCAGTCCGTCACCTTGCGCCGGCTGGCCTTCGCCCCGGGCAGCACGCTGCTCGACCCGAGCTACCTGCCCGATGGCTGCGGTGCCGACCGGGCCGGCTGCGTCGACCGCCACATGAGCCGCCAGCCCTGGTCATTGCTGCTGCAGTGGCGTTGATTCAATGCGCCAGCGCCGCATCGAGGGCCGAGGCGTCCTCGGTGCCGCTGCCGTCCAGCGCTTCCTCGACTTCCGTGCGCGGCAGCGTCGGCGCGAAGGACTCGATGAAGGCGTAGACATAGCCGCGCAGGTAGTTGCCGCGGCGCACCGCCAGCTTGGTCTCGTTGATGCCGAACAGGTGGCCGGCATCGACCGCGCGCAACTGCGTGTCGCGCTCGGTCTCGTAGGCGATGCCGGCGACGATGCCCACGCCCATGCCGAGCTCGACATAGGTCTTGATCACGTCGGCGTCCATGGCCGTGATGGCGAAGTCGGGCCGGATGCCGCTGTGGGCAAAGGCCGCATCGATGCGGGTCCGGCCGGTGAATCCGGCGTCGTAGGTGACCAGCGGGAAGCGTGCCAGCCGCTCGAGAGTGAGCGGGCCGTCGAGCAGCGGATGCCCGGGCGGCGCGATGACCGAGTGGGTCCAGCGGTAGCAGGGCAGGGCGACCAGCTGGGGGTAGTCGGCCAGCGCCTCGGTGGCGATGCCGACATCGGCCTCGCCGTCGAGCAGCATCTGCGCCACTTGCTTGGGCGAGCCCTGGCGCAGGTGCAGCTGCACGTTGGGAAACTTGCCGCGGAACTCCTGCACGGCGACCGGCAGCGCATAGCGCGCCTGCGAGTGGGTCGCGGCGATCGACAGCGAACCGCTCTCCTGCGCCAGGAACTCCTGTCCCGCCTGGCGCAGGTTGTGGCTTTCGAGCAGCACCCGCTCGATGATGGGCAGCAGATGGTCGCCAGGCGCGGTCAGGCCGGTCAGCCGCTTGCCGGCGCGGGCGAACAGGGCCAGGCCGAGCTCGTCCTCCAGTTCGCGGATCTGCCGGCTGACGCCGGGTTGCGAGGTATGCAGCGCCTGGGCCGCTTCGGTGAGGTTGAAGCCGCATCGCACGGCCTCGCGCACGGAGCGCAGTTGTTGGAAATTCATCGGAGCCAGATCGGGAGACCGTGCCAATCAGCACGAGGCTGCCGATTCTGCGGGCGCGTCCGCCCATGGCGAACGACCGATTCGTTGCATTCAAATAAGGGAAACTTCTGTAGCGATCAAGGCCCGGGATTCAATTGAACCCGAAGTGCGTCGGCAAACGCCTGCGGGCGCTCGATGTGGGGGATGTGTCCCACCCCGGGCAAGACAGTGAGCGTCGCCTGCGGGATCCAGGCTTGCAGCGAACGGGCCTGCGCCAACGGCGTGATGGTGTCCTGCTCGCCCCAGATGAGCCTGACTGGCGGTCCGCCGCTGGCCCACGCCCGGATCATCGAGGGCGAGAGACTGGCAGCGGATTCGCAGGAAGCGCCCGCGAATGCGAGCGCCCAGTCTCCGAGCGCCGCGCTGAAACCTTGACGTTGGAAAGGCACCTGGTAGTAGGGCGTGAGCTGATCGGTCACGACTTCCGTGCGGTGCACGAACTTCTTCAGAAGGGTTCCCGTGAGCCCTGGCCACGTCGCGGTCGCTGCGACGACGGCGGTTCGAACGCCACGGTTGGCCAGCAAGAAGTTCGGGCCTGCGTCGACATCGCAGGCAGGCGCTTCGCCGAGGGGGCCAAGGCCAAGTGCCGGATCGACGAGCACGAGCTTGCGAACACGCCCGCCTGCGAGCATCGCAGCCTCGAGCGCCGGGCCCGAGCCGAACGAATGCCCCACGAGGGTGACCGAACCCCCCAGGCTGTCGACGAGACTCAACACGCGCCGGGCTTGCGCCGAACGCGAATAGTCCAGTCCCGCATCCTGCCCCGCGGCCTTCGACAGACCGAACGGAGGCAGGTCCACCGCCACCACGTGCCAGCCCGCTTCGCCGAGCGTCCGGGGCAGTTCGAACCAGGTCCCGCTCCAGGCGCCGGTGCCGTGCAGAAGGAGAACGGTCGGGCGCTGGGGGTCGCCCCACTCCTGCAGGTACAGCTGCGCGTCTCCCGCGCGCACCCATCGGCCCTTCCCGGCGACGATCTGCTCGACGGTCTTCGTCTCCCGCATGGCGCGAGCCACCTGTGCGCAGGCGGTCCATCCCAGGATGGCCGCCAGGACAGCGCCAAGGAGGAGCAGCAGCACGGTGGCGCCACGCTTCGCGGCCGAGCCGCCCGCGCTGGCCTTCGGTCCGCTCATGGCCTAGAAGTCGTAGACATGTTCGATCGCACCGGCGCCCAGATCGGCTTCGACCTGGCGCACAAGCGCGCCGAGCCGGGCGACGGGCGCGGCGAGCACCACACGCACCGTCCCCGGCCGAGTCAGGACGGGCTGCTTGAAGAGCAAGCGCGTCCGAGGGTCTGCGGCCGACCAGTTCTCCGGCACCCGCAGGCTGACCACGATCTCGCCGCTGTTGCCGGCGATCTCCTTGAAGTCGATGCCCTGGCCCGCGAGCCAGCGGCTGTAGCTCGTGAATCCCTCATAGCGCGGGATCGTCGCCAGCCCATCGGGCGCCGTGCCGCTCAGGACCTTGTAGTCCGGGTGTGCGCCGTCCTTGACGGGCTCCTTGCTGAGGACCACCGCGGTGACCGGCAAGGGGGCGTCATAGATGGCATGCGTGCCGAGCTGGATGGCCTGGGCATAGCCGGCCTTCACGAGCAACTCGGTGGTGAGCGCGAAGCGGCGCTCCCATCGCCGGATCAGGTCGGGACCGGTGAGCGGGAGCTGGGCCGCCCACAACTGCTGGAGTTGGCCCCAGAAGTCGAACAGGTACCAGGGGTCGACGCGGATGAAGTTCACGTAGGCCTGCGCATAGCGGGCGGCGAACTTCTCCTCGGGGACGCCGGCCGGGCCGGACTTGGTGGCTTCCGCCAGCCGGCCCACGGTGTGCTCGTAGATGCCTTTCAAGGCGTACTCGACGGTGGTGCTGGTGCCGATCACCATCACCATCAGGTGGTAGCCGCCGTTGAAGGGGTACTTGCCGAGCTCGCCATTGACCGCGCCGTAGCCCTGCCAGAACTGCCCGATGTGGGCAAAGAGCGGAAAGGCGCTCGGCGTCGCGCCGCTGGACAAGTAGGCGGCGTACTCCGCGGGGCTGTGCACCAGGTACCACTCGGGGAAGGTCAGGAAGGTCTGGTCGGGCGTGCGCCGATGCGCTGCCGGCGTGACGGGGGCCGCGCCCGCGGCCAGTGCGCCGGCCCAGATCGCCGCGGCGAGGCTGAACGTGCGAAGGCGCTTCATGCGGCCAGCTGCCGAGTCGCCGGGGCTTGCTTCACGAAGCACAGCAGCACGTTGTCGGTCGGGTCGTTCTCCTGAAGAACGCGCGCACCGGTGTCCGAGAAACCGGCGAGTGCCAGCCGCTCGACCCACGTCGACACCGGCTCGAAGAAGCGAAGCTCCGCCTGGTTCGTCTCCCAGGTCTCGCCGAGACCGGCGTTGAAGACCGTGTGGGCGAGCGACACCATCGCGCGCAGCTCTTCGCAGCGCACATCGTGATCGCGAACGATGAAGGCGCCGCCCGGGCGCAACGCCCGATGGATCGACGCCAGGAACCCTTCCAGGCGCTGCACCGTCATGTGATGAAGCCCGACGTAGCAGGCCACGAGGTCGAGGCTCTGGTCGGCAATCGCGTCGGGTGGCAGCGGGGCGTAGTCGGCCAGCGGGAGGTGCACGCCGCCGAGCTTGCGCAGCTGTCCCCGCTCCATGATGTCGACGGGCGAAAAGGTGGGCGCCTTGTCGTCGATGAAGAACCGGGGCCCGCTGATCTGGAGCGCGGCATCGAGCCCGCGGAAGTACCGGCCCTTGGAGCCGATCTCGGCGTAGCCTTCGAAGCGGTCGCGGCCCCCGAGGACCTGCAGGGTCTGGCGCGTCATCTCCGCCTTCTGCTTGAACAGCGAGGGCAGGGCATGGGTCAGGTCGGCGAGCAGCGGCTTGATGCCCTTGAGCTCGCGCTGGATGTAGCGGTAGACGCTCTCCTCGTCGGGGTGCAGCTGGCACGCCTCGCGAATGAGCTGGTGGAACCGGTCCTCCGGGACGGTTCGGAACACGCTCTGGAGAAAGCGATAGAAGGCATCGGACTGCCGCACGTCGCCGAAGACCCGATGGAATTCGGAACGGTGTGGCAAAGCTGGCGTACTTGCCGTGCCGCTGCCGACCAAGCCCGTCCGGTGGTACTTGTTCCAGAGGACATTGGTGAACCTGAAGTCCGGATCCAGCTTCTCCTTGAGCGCGAGGTACTCCTTCGCCCGCGGGTAGGCGCGATGGAACTGCTCCGGCGTGCCATGGGGCTGGTAGGGCAGGTAGTAGGTGCCGCCGACCGACAGCACGGCGTCGATCAGCTCGCGCGTCCAGACGCCCACCCGGCTCTTCGCGTTCTCGCGGGTGCGCTGCTTGTGGTAGAGCACAAAGGCGAAGGTCTCCCTCGGTGCCCAGCTCAAGAGCGTGTGGGGGTCGGGCATGGCATGCCGGATCGAGACGTTCAGCGCATTCACCCGGTGGCGCCGAAGGACGGCGGCCATCAGGGGCACGAATTGCTCCAGCTTCTCGACCGGCACGAAGTACTCCTGCAGGACGTAGGTGCGGTCCTTGCGCGAGGGCGGCTCCAGCTCCGCGACGTCGTAGCCGGCCTCGTAGTTGCGCCAATGCACCTTCTTCCGGAGGTACAGCAGGGGGTCGATGAACTTCTCGCGGCGCTCCTTGCCGAAAGGCGTCTCGGAGACAGCCCAGAGGAAGTACTGGTGCAGCGGGTACGACGTCGCAAGTGGCTGCAGCCGCGCCGTCGTCGTCGCCGGTGCTTCGGTCTCGACCCAGGTCACCGAGCGCACCGTGGCGTAGTGCGGCGCGTACAGGTCGGCGTTGTGGAACACCGCCTTGGGGTTGTTCCGGATCTCGTTCTTGAAATGCGTCCAATAGTCGGCCAGCGGCATGACCTTGTCGACGCGCTGAACGCGCTTGTTCTCGGCCAGGTCGAGTTCGATCTCGACCACCACGCCCAGGCCGCCGTAGCCGCCGATGACACCGAAGAACAGGTCCGGGTCGAGCTCCCGGCTCGCGTGCCGCAGCTCGCCGTCATGCAGGGCCACCTCGATGCTTCGCACCGACAGCACCAGGGGTCCCAGCCCCACGTATCGACCGTGGCAGTTGACGCTCAGCGCGCCGCCGACTGTGAAGTTGGCATAGGTCTGCATGATCTTGACCGCCATGCCATGCGGATCGACGAACTTCTGGATGTCGCACCAGCGCACGCCGGGTTGCACGCGGATCGTCTTGTCGCCGGGCGAGAAAGCGACGATTCGATTCATCGAACGCATGTCGAAGTGCAGGCTGCCGGGGCTCGCCGTCTGCCCGCCCATGCTGAAGCGGCCGCCGCCGATGGAGACCGGTCCGGAGGTCCGGCGCAAGGCCTCGACGACATCCCCGGTGCAACTGGGTGCGACGATGGCCATGACCCGCACCGGGTTCAGTTGCGTGACGTCGTTGACGATGTGATGGTTGGTCATTGCAGGGAAGCGTCGGCAGGAGAGGTCACGCGAAGGTAGTCGGCTCGCAGATCGGCAGGCGATCCGTAGCGTTCGGCGCCGGCGGCCGTGCCGCGAAATCCGCACTCCACGAGGAGGACGATGGCGCCGGCGACAGGAACGGCGGCAAGCAGGAGCCACGCCGCCGACCGGCCCCGGTCATGAAGCCGGCGGCCCCATACCGAGACCATGTGCACCACGAGGGCCAGCACCGGGATCAGGTCGAAGGGTGGGCCGAGGTGCTGCCGCACCCCGATGCACAGCCAGAGACCGAGCGGCAGGAGCGTGCCGACTCGAAGCCAGAACGAGGCTCGACCGAGTCGACCTCGCAGAGTGAACTCTTGAAGCCAGGACTTCTTCATTTGCCTTGTGATCCGTGGGAGGTCCGGTATCGACCGGGGGCTGACGCCCCGCATCCTACCGCGGGTGTATCGAAATGTGTTCGGGGCGGCTCCGGGTTTCGAGAGGCCCACTGTCGGTCGCAGGATCAGAATGTGGCGGCGGCCCTGACCGAAGCTGGCCTGGGGTTCGCGCGGCGCTGGAGCGCGGCCTGACGATCGGGCCCGGCCGGATGTTCTCGACCTCAAACACCTACGGGCACTTCATGCGGCTCAACGACAGCTATCGGTGCTCGCCGGAGATCGAGGCGCCGGTGATCGAGCTCGGTCGGATGGCGGCGACCATGTCGGGCCGGAGCGCGCCATGACTGCGGATGCGCTGCTGCGGACGATGCTGGCGCGGCGCTCGGTTTCGCCGCGGCGCCTGGGGCTGCCGGGGCCGAGCGCGGCGCAGCTCGGACTGATGGTGGATGCGGCGCTTCGCGCGCCGGACCACGGGCGCATGCTGCCCTGGCGACTGATCGATTTCGCGGCCGCGCAGCGGGAGGAGCTGGCGCAGCTGTTCGAGGACGAGAAGCGCCGCCGGACGCCGGATGCGACACCCCAGGACATCGAGCGCGCCCGCGCGCATGCGACGCAGACGCCGACCATGCTGGCCTTCGTCGTGCGGCCCGAGTCCGATGCCAAGGTGCCTGTCCATGAACAGTGGCTGGGCGCGGGCGCGGCGCTGGGCCAATTGCTGCTGGCGGCCCATGCGATGGGCTTCGGCGCCATCGTGCTCAGCGGGGAGCGCTGCAGGGACGCGATCCTCCGCGAGGCGCTTGGCATCGCCCCTGCGGAGACGCTGGCCGGGTTCGTCAGCATCGGAACGATCGTTGCTGCACCGCCGCCCGCGGTGCGGACGGAACGGGACCGCGTCTTGTCGAACTGGAAGCCCTAGCTGTGAATTCTCAGTTCCCGCGCCAGATCGACGAACGCGCGCAGCTTGGGCGCCTGTGACGCGCGCCTCGGAAAGTACAAGAACAGACCCGGCTCCTCGAAGGCCGACCTGGGAACCAACTGCCGGAGCTGTCCACCCCGAATCTCCGCGCGCACCAGCGGTTCGAACAGGTACGCGATGCCCACGCCGGCCAGCGCGAGCTCTTTGGCGTACAACGCATCGGTCACGCGCACCGAGCCCGGCACCTCGACGGACACCTGCGCGCCCCGCTCGCGCAGGTCCCACGCGTACACGCCGCCGGAACTCACGAAGCGATAGCCGATGCAGTTGTGCTTCGCGAGCGCCGCGATGCTTCGCGGTTCGCCGGCGCGCGAGAGGTACGCCGGCGACGCCACCATGATGGCGTCGAACGGCGGCGTGAGCCGCACCGCCACCATGTCCTGAGCCACCGTGTGGCCGAGGCGCACGCCGGCGTCGTAGCCGGCGGCGACGATGTCGGTCAGGCCATCGTCGGAGGCGACCTCGACCACGAGTTCGGGATGGCGACGCGCCATTTCCGCCACCAGCGGCGTGATGGCGAGCGGCAGCGCCACATACGGTGCGTTGATGCGCAGCAGGCCGCCCACGCGCCCGCTCTCGGCGCCGAAAGCATCGACCGCGTCCGAGATCTCGTCCATCGCAGGCGCCAGCAGGCCGATGAAGGCCGTGCCGGCCTCGGTGAGCCGGACGCTGCGCGTGGTGCGCGCGAACAGCGGCTGGCCGAGCTGCTCTTCGACCGTGCGCACCGCATGGCTCACGGCCGATGCGCTCATGCCCAGTTCGGCCGCCGCCGCCGCGAAGCCGCCGCGGCGATGCACCGCGAGAACGATCGCGAGATGGGGCAGAAGCGTTCGATCCATTCATGCATCGTATCGCACAGTGCTTTCGATCAAAACGATCTATTCGCCGAATCGAATTGCTGCGAAAGTCAGGCCATGCCCCGATGAAACCCGTCGCACCCACAACGCACCGAAGGAGATCCACCATGACCGCAGCCACCCCTCAGACCTGGTTCATCACCGGCGCCGCCTCGGGCTTCGGCCGTGCCTTCGCCGAGCATGCGCTGGCGCAAGGCCACAACGTGGTCGCCACCGCGCGCGACACCGACCGCCTCGCCGGGCTCGTCGCCCTCGCCCCCGGCCGCGTGCTCGCCGCCTTGCTCGACGTCGACGCGCCCGGCGCCGCCGAAGTCGCCGTGCAAGCCGCGGTCGCGCGCTTCGGCCGCATCGACGTGCTCATCAACAACGCGGGCTACGGCGTGGTGGGTGCGCTCGAAGAGACCTCCGACGCCGACCTGCGCGCGCTCATGAACACCAACTTCTTCGGCGCCATGGCCGTCACGCGCGCCGCGCTGCCGGTGCTGCGCGCGCAGCGATCGGGCGCCATCGTCAACATCTCGAGCCTGGGCGGCCAGCTCTCGTTTTCGGGGTTCAGCGCCTACTCGGCCTCGAAGTTCGCGCTCGAAGGCGCGTCCGAAGCGCTGGCGCAGGAGGTCGCGCCCTTCGGCATCAAGGTGCTGATCGTCGAGCCCGGCCAGTTCCGCACCCAGCTGGGCGGCAGCGGCATGCGCCACATGCCGGTGATCGAGGCCTACCAGCCCATCGTCGGACCGACGCGCGAGTTCGCGCATGCGATGCACAACACGCAGCCGGGCGACCCGCGCAAGGCTGGCGCGGCGATCGAAGCGGCGCTGAATGCCGAGCGCACGCCATTGCGGCTGCAACTTGGCGGCGATGCCGTCGATGCGATCCGCGCCCACTCCGAAGCGCTGCTTGCGGAGACTGCGGCTTGGGAAGCCGTGAGCCGCGGCACCGATTTCGACCCGGCGTGACCGCGCGATCTGGTCCGATGCAGCTCGCTACCGCACCTTCGTCGGTCGGCGGTCATCGTCGAGCGCCACATAGGTCATCCGGCATTCAGTCACCTTGGTCGGTACGCCGCCGCCTCGCCGTTCGGTCACCGCTTCGACGTGGACCGTGACGGAGGTCGTTCCGATGCTCACGACGGTGGCAAGGAAGGTCACCAATTCCCCCAGAAGTATCGGCTGCGCGAAGACGAGCTTGTCGACAGCAACCAGCGCGACCAGTCGTCCGGAGATCCTCATGGGCAGAACGCTGCCGGCGGCATCGAGCTTGCCCATGACCCAGCCGCCGGAGATCAGATTCTCCAGAACCGTGTCCGCCGGCATGGGGATGACGCGAAGGACGACCTCCGGCTCCGCGGACAGGTCGCTCGCCGCATCGACAGGTTTGTTCATTGGGTGTTCCTTCGCCGAGGCTGCTCAGCGCTTGTAGGGGAGCATTGTCGAGAGCGAGTCGGCAACCTCCAGCATCGCCTTGGCGATCGCCGTCCCGGTCGGTCCGTTCAGTTGATCCGAGAGGCCAGCCGCAACGAGGGAGTGACTCATGCGCTGCCCTTCATCCAGCACCGGAACGGCGACGATCGTGACGCCGTTGATGTAGTTGCCGCGGTCGATGCTGTAGCCGTTCTTGCGCGCGAGCTCGACCTCTTTCTTCCACGCCGCGAACTCGATCGGCTTGTCCCAGCGTACGGTCTTGAAGCGCTTCTGCAACTGCGGCCACGACGCCTGGCCGAATGCCGCCACGAGTCGGCCTGTGGCGCTGACCAGGGCGGGGAAACGGCTCCCGATGTCCACGTGGAGTCCGAAAGGCGCCTGCGCTCTCGACAGCGCGACGACCGCCATGTGCTCGGCGCCCGCGGTCTCGACCCCCATCGTCGTCACGCCCCATTCCTTCGACAAGTCGTCAAGCATCGGCTGAGCCAGACTGGAGAAGGTGCTGTTCTTCACCACGCTGCGCGCGAGGCTGAGCATGCCGATGCCGAGCGAGTAGCGCTTGCTTCCCTCATCGACCTTCAGGAGCTGCTCATCCACCAGCACGCGAACGATGTGCAGGCAGGTGCTGGGTACCAGCCCGAGGTGTTCCGCGATGGATTTGACGCCCATGGGCGGCGACTCTCCCAGAAGGCGAAGGATGGCGATCGAGCGCGTGACTGCGGGAACGGGACGAACGCGACGCGCCTTCGGCGCGGGTGGCGCAGGCGAACGCGACTTTGAGATATCAGGTGGCATGGCGTTGGGGAGGGTTGGACGCGTTTTACCAGAAACGATGCGCGGAACTCGTGAGCCGGAGCCGTGACTTGTCGCTGGAGGCCAGGCGTCGCGCAGGCCCTTGGGCAGCATGACAAGAGCGTCGACAGTGATTGTCTTAGTACAATTACATAATGCGATTGACAATAAGTGAACTGGCACGCATAGTTGCATCAATCCGATTCACAACGCAGAGACAACAGACACCATGAGGAAGCTCACAGACTTCACCTCCTATGCGGATGCCCAGCGCCTCTGTTCAACAGACAAGCTGTGGGAACTGTTCGACGGAGACCGTGACTCCCTGAACATTTCGCACGAGTGCATCGACCGGCACGCCAACGGTTCGCGGCAGGCGGTCATCGTGGCGCATGCGGACGGCAGCGAGGAGACGTTGGCCTTCGCCGAACTCGCCGACGCTTCCTCGCGCTTCGCGAACTACCTCGTCGACAAGGGAATCCAGCGCGGCGACCGGGTGGCCGTGATGCTCGAGCCGTCCCGCGCCTTCTATGTGTCCATCTTTGGCGCCATGAAGGCCGGGGCCGTTGCCGTGCCGCTGTTCACGCTGTTCGGACCCGACGGCATCCGGCTTCGGGTGAACGACTGCAATCCCAAGCTGCTGATCACGAACGCAGAGAAGTCGCCGATGGCGAGCGGCATCGAGAACGTCGAAGTCGTCGTGGCCTCGAACGAGTTCCTCGCCGCCCTCGAGGGCTACCCGAGCCAGTTCGAGCCGCAAACCAGGGGCGACGATTTCGCCATCTTCCAGTACACCTCCGGCACCACGCGGGAGTTGCCGGCCGCGGTGCGTCACACGCACAAATCCATCGTCACGCTCATGCTCGCGGCGCTCTACGGAACGGGCATTCGCCCGGGAGATCGCTTCTTCTGTCCTTCGTCGCCGGCCTGGGGCCACGGGCTCTGGCATGGCACCCTGGCGCCGCTGGCGCTGGGCGTGACGATCGGCGCCTACGCCGGGAAGTTCAACGCCGAGCGTCTGCTTCAAGCACTGCACGGCGGGCGGTTCACGAACATCTCCGCGGCCGCCACCCACTACCGGATGATGCGGCACTCGGGCGCTGCCTCGAAGTACGACTACTTCCTCGAGAAGCTCTCTTTCACGGGCGAGCCGATCGACAGCGAAACCTCAGCCTTCGCCGAGGCGACCTTCGGCCGACCGGTCTGCAGCATGTACGGAACCACCGAGATCGGGGTCATCCTCGTGAACTACCCGGGCGCGGCGGATTTCGTGGTCAAACCGGGTTCGCTGGGCAAGGCGATCCCCGGCACGCGGGTCGAGGTGCAGGACATCCACGGTGCGCCGTGTGCGCCCGGTGTCACGGGTGAGCTGAAGCTTTGGCGGAAGGACGGCTGGGTGCCCACCAAGGACCTTGGCCGGATCGATGACGACGGCTACTTCTATCACGGTGGGCGTGCCGACGACGTGATCATCTCCGCCGGCTGGACGATGAGCGCCGTCGAGATCGAGGACGCGATTCTCAAGCACCCCGATGTGCTCGAGGCCGCTGCGATCGGTGTGCCCGACGAGCTCCGCGGCCAGGTGGTGAAGGCTTTCGTGGTCTCCGGCCGGGCCGGGGACGACGCCTTCCTGGGTGAGATCCAGGAACTCGTGCGCAGCCGCCTCAGCCAGCACGAGTATCCGCGCCAGGTGGCGTTCGTGGCGGAGCTTCCCAAGACGCCCGCCGGCAAGGTCCACCGAAAGATTCTCCGTGAGCGAGAGCTTGCGAATTCAACCGCGGCGCTCGCCGCAATCCACTGAAGTAAAGCAAAGGAGACATTGATGTCCACGCAGACCGAACGAAGCTTCCCCAAGATCACGGAGAGCGGCCTAGACGAATTGAGGGAGCGCATCGGCAAGCCGATCGGCGCGACAGCGGAGCCGTGGTGCCACGAAGCGACACGCGACAACATCCGGCACTACGCCCACGGCATCGGCGATGACAATCCCCTGTGGTGCGAGCCGGACTATGCGGCGAAGACCAAGTACGGCGGCATCGTGGCGCTGCCCAGCTTCCTCTTCTCGACCAGCCGGATCGTGTCGGGCTACGTCGGCGGTCTGCCCGGCGTGCACGCGATGTGGTCCGGTTCCGACTGGACCTGGCACAAGCCGGTGCTGCGCAACGACGAGATCTCGACCGAGGCCTATCTCAAGGATCTGGTCGAACACCAGACCAAGTTTGCCGGTCGCGCCGTTCAACAGATCTACCACGTCGATTTCTTCAACCAGAAGGGCGACAAGGTGGCGGAGGCGGACAGCTGGTGCTTCCGCACCGAGCGCGACCACGCGCGTGAGCAGGGCACGAAGTACAAGGAAGTTCGTGCGCGCGAGCCCCGCCGCTACACGCCCGAAGAGATCGGCGAAGCCTTCAAGCTCTATCGCGACGAGCCCGTGCGCGGCGCGACGCCTCGGTACTGGGAGGATGTCAAGGAAGGCGAGGCGCTGCCCGTCATGATGAAGGGCCCGATGACGGTCACCGGCTTCATCGCCTATGCCCAGGGATGGGGGGGGCTCTACATCCGGGCCAACAAGCTGGCGTGGAAGCTGATCGACGCCCACCCGGGCGTCGGCATCACCAACCGCTTCGGCATTCCTGACGTTCCCGAGCGCGTGCACTGGGAAGAGGACTTCGCACTCGAAGTCGGCGCGCCCGGCGCCTACGACTACGGTCCCGAGCGGACGTCGTGGCTGACGCACCACTTGACGAACTGGGCCGGCGACGACGGCTTCCTGGCCAAGGCCAGCTGCAAGATTCGCCGCCACAACCCCGAAGGCGACATGCTCTTCATCAAGGGCCATGTGAAGCGCAAGTTCGTGGAAGGCGGGCGCCATCTGGTCGAGATCGCGCAGGAAGCGCGCAACCAGGACGACGAGCTGTCCGTGGTGGGTTCCGGCATCGTCGAGCTGCCCTCGCGGTCCTGACCACCCTCGGCGGGACGGGGCCCTTCGGTTCCGTCCTGCGAGCCTGACGACGTGCTCGACCGCCTGGTCGGCACGCCCCAGCCACCGAGCTGCCCTTTTTTTTCCGGCGGAGCCGTATGCGGACCCCTTCGAACCCGACCACTGAACGGACGAATCAAGCTCGAGGCTCATTGGACGGCATCCGCGTGCTCGACCTGTCCCGGGTATTGGCAGGTCCGCTGTGCACGCAGATGCTCGCCGATCACGGCGCCGATGTCGTCAAGATCGAGCCTCCGGCTGGAGATGACACGCGATGGCTGGGCCCGCCGTTCGACGCCTCGGGCGACGCGGCGTACTTCTCGGCTGTCAATCGCGGCAAGCGCGCGATCGGACTGGATCTTGCCAAGCCCGAGGGAAAGGCCGTCCTCTTTCACCTGCTCGAGCAGGCAGACGTCCTGGTGGAGAACTTCATTCCAGGCACGATGAAGCGATGGGGACTGGATTTCGAGACGAAGCTGTCGGATCGGTTCCCCCGGCTTGTCTACTGCAGCATCAGCGGCTTCGGCGCCGACGGGCCGCTGGGCGCGTTGCCCGGCTACGACGCGGTGCTTCAGGCCATCTGCGGACTGATGAGCATCAACGGCGAGCCCGGATCAGGAGCCACTCGTATCGGCGTACCGATCGTCGATCATCTGACCGGATACACCGCGCTTTCCGGGATTCTGATGGCCTTGCATGAGCGCCACCGTACCGGCCGCGGTCAAGCGGTCGAGGCGACACTGTTCGACGCCGCACTGAGCCTGCTGGTGCCGCACGCAGCCAACTGGTTGAGCTCAGCCCAGACACCCGGACTGCTGGGCAGCGCGCATCCCAACATCGCACCCTATGACAAGTTCATGTGCGGCGATGGCGAGATCTTTCTCGGCATCCTGAACGACGGGCAGTTCCGTCGATTCTGCGAAAGCGTCGGTCGCCCCGAGTTGGCCACCGACCCTCGATTCATCAACAATTCGCTTCGCCTCGCCCATCGGCCCGCGTTGCGGGCTCGGATCGAGGAGGCATTGAGCGCCTGCTCGCGCCAAGTGCTGTGCCAGAGGCTGATGCAGTGTGGCGTGCCGGCCGGGCCGGTGAACACTGTCGCCGAAGCCTTCGGTCAAGACCACGCGCTGCACCGCAAGATGGTCGTCGAACGAGAGGGGTACCGGGGCGTCGGCCTGCCGATTCGGCTGTCGCGGACCCCTGGAGCGCCCAGTTCAACCCCGCCAAGCTACGCCCAGCACACGGACGAGGTCATGGCGGAGGCCGGAATTCCCGCCAGAGAGGTCGCCGCGCTTCGTGACAGTGGCGTGCTCCCGGGTCAACCGCAGCGCTAGCCGCCTGATGCACAACCCAGAGCCGTCCCAGTCGAGACGATCCGTGGCAGACGAGGTGTCGGGTGAAACCAAGAAGGAGACAAAGATGAAGTACGCAGTGAAGATGGCTTTTCTCGCCGCAGTGGTGGCGCTGGCGGGCGCGGCCCATGCCGACGACTACCCCTCGAAGCCCGTGAAGATCGTCGTCGCCTACCAGGCCGGCCAGGGTACGGACGTGGCGACGCGCTACATCGCGGATCGGCTGAGCGTGGCGACGGGAAAAACGTTCTATGTCGAGAACCGGGGCGGGGCAGGTGGCAACATCGGCACCGAGTTGGTCGCTCGCGCCGCGCCCGACGGCTACACCTTGACCATGGGGACCAATGGGACGCATGTCCTCAATCAGTTCATGTATGCGTCCTCCGGCTTCAATGCCGAGACGGGATTCGATCCAATCATCCTCATCGGGACTTTTCCAATGGTCCTGCTCGCACAGGCCGGCTCGCCGCTGGGTTCGCTGCAGGACGTCCTCAATGGCGCCAAGACCGGCCCGAAGTCCGCCGACATCGGCATTCCCAGCACGACGGCGCGCCTGGTGTTCGAATTCCTGAAAGAGAAGACCGCCAGCCCTCTCTTCGGCGTTCCCTACAAGGGGTCCACGGCAGTCTTGACGGACGTCTTGGGCGGACAGATCCCTTTGATGATCGACACGGTCACAGCGGTACGGCCGCAGGTGGAGGCCGGCAAGCTCAAGGCCTTGGCGGTGACCTCCGGGAAGCGGACCTCGCTTCTTCCCGACGTTCCGACAGTGGCCGAGCAAGGCGTGCCTGGTTTCGAGGTCATCGCGTGGAATGCGCTGTACGCGCCGAAGGGTACGCCTCCCGCCGTGATCGCGCGGCTCAATGCGGAGGTGAACAAGATCCTTGCGCAGCCTGAAACCAAGGCGCGCTTCCTGGAGCTTGGGTTCGATGTCGGAGGCGGTACGCCGGAGGAACTTGGGCGGTTCGCGCGCGCGGAGCGCGGCAAGTGGGGCCCGCTGATTCAGAAGACAGGCATGCGCGCCGACTAGCAGCGGATGCTGGTGGAAGCGCGGGGAAGGGTATCCGCCGCACGCCTGGGCTCGTCTTCACGCAAGGCAGTGCTGGTGGCCCAAGCCATCATGCGAATTCTCAAGGGTTGAGAGGGTCCGCGCCGCCCTGCGAAGACCGGTCGGCGATGTCGCACGATGGCACTGCATCCGGCGGCGTATCGGCCGGCGCAATGTAGGCGGCGCCGACCAATGCACCCGACGCGACGACGAGTCGATGAACAACCGATCCGACATGCCGGAGCCAGTTCAGCATGGTCAGTCCAAGCTGACTTTCGCCTTGCGGGTGACCTCGCGCCAGCGGGCAATATCGGCCTCCAGTTCCGATCGGAAGCGCGCCGGTGGTTCGAGAACAGGCTCGACGCCGCGCATCGTCATCGCTTGGCGGGCTGCGGGCGTGTCCATGCTGTCGTGAATCGCCTCGTAGAGGCGGTTGGTCAATTCGGCGCTGAGACCGGGCGGCGCGAAGACGCCGAACCAGGTCGTGGCTTCGTAGTCGGGCACACCCGCCTCGCGCAGGGTCGGGATCTCGGGCGCGGCGCCGGACCGTCGGCCACTGGTGACGCCCAGCGCCCTGAGCTGGCCGCTCTGGATGAATGGGAGCGACGAAGGCAAGGTGTCGAAGTAGGCGGCGATGTGGCCGCCGATCAGGTCGGTGATGACCTGGCTGCTCCCCTTGTAGGGGATATGCCGCAGTCTGGTCGTGCCGGTCGATTGCGCGAAGAGCTCGGCGGCCATATGGGTGATGTTGCCCGTGCCCGCCGAGCCGTAGGCAACCGGCTCGCTGCGCGCGTTCACGTACTTCACAAACTCATCCACGCTGTTGACGGGTGTGCGGTTGTTGACGACAAGCACCAGGGGGGTGTAGCCGATCTGGGTGATCGGCGTGAAGTCGCGCAGCGGGTCGTAGGCCAGTTTGGGCATGAGAACCGGGCTGATCGACTGACTGGCACTGACACCCAGCAGGAGCGTGTAGCCATCGGCGGGCATGCGCGCCACGTCCGCGGCTGCGAGGGTGCCGTTGGCGCCCGGCTTGTTGTCGACGACGACGCTGGTGCCCAGCGCCTGCGAGAGATGCTGCGCGACCTGCCGGGCGACGAAATCGGCCCCGCCTCCCGGGAGGAAGCCCACCAGCAGGCGGATCGGGCGCGCAGGATAGTCCGCCGCGTGGGCCGCGGCGGCAACGCACAACAGGCATGCAACGAGGACCTTTCGCGCGGCGGGGTGGATCATCTCGATTCGCTCCAGTATCGGGTGTTCGGTCGGATCGGCTTGCAGCCGTTCGCTTGTGCATCAGGCCGCGTGTCGCACCGCGGCCCAGGCGAAATCGTCGGGCTTGGCCGAGCCGATGACGCCGTGGGCGAGCAGTTCGTCGCATTTCTGCGCTGCCACCCCCGCGGATTTCAGCAGCTCCAGCGTGTGTTCGCCGAGCTCGGGCGGGGGCAGGGTGGCGACCTTGTCGGTCGCCGCGTCCAGCCGCGGGAACTCGGGCACGTCGAATCCGAGTCCGCGATAGTGAACCCGCCGCAGCTTGCCCGGCTGGCGTGCCTGCGGCGCGTCGAGCACGTGCTCGAGCGGCAGTACCTCCGTGAACCCGACATCCCCGGCCTTCAGGCGCTCGGCGGCCTGGTCGAAGGTGCAGGCCGCCACGGCGGATCTCACGATGTCCTCCACCTGCTCGCGCGCCTTCTTGCGCTGGCGCAGGCTGGCCAGGGAGGCGTCGCCGGCCTGCGGCAGGGCCATGGCGCGGCAGAACTTGAGCCAATGGGCGTCCGTCAGCATCAACAGATAGATCCAGCGCTCGTCGCGGGTGGCGTAGGCCCCGTAGCCCGGCATGCTGAACTCGCCGTTGGGTTCGCGCTCCGGCCGGCCCAGCAGTTGCAGCTTCAGTTGAGCACCAGTCAGGTCACGCGAGGCGACATGGAGGCCTGTCTCGTAGAGACCCACTTCGACGGGCCGCACGGGCCGGCCCGCCTTCGATCCCAGCATCGAGGCCAGGATGCCGATCACCGCGTAGGCGCCGGCGAACTGGTCATGGTAGGAGGGGCCGAGCCGGCTGGGCCGGCCGTCGATGCGGTTGGATTCCATCACGCCGGAGGAGGCTTCGGCGACCGGGTTCGAGGCCAGATCGTCTTGCTGCGGGCCCGCCGCGTAGCCGCGGATGTGGCAGTAAGCCAGGCGGGGATTCACCGCTTCACAGTCCGCACGCGTCAGCTTGAGCTTGCGCGCCGCTTTCGGCGCCAGGTTGTGGATGAAGATGTCGGCCGTTGCCAGCAGCTTGCAGAACGCGGCATGTCCTTCCGGGTCGGACAGGTCGATGCAGACGCTTTTCTTGCCGTGGCTGTACGCGATGAAGGTGCCGCTCGGGCCGCCTCGAACCAGGCTTCTCGTCGGGTCGCCGCGCGGCGGTTCGACCTTGATGACCTCGGCGCCGAGCTGCGAAAGGATGTGCGCGGCAAAGGGTGCGGCGAGCATGGTGCCCAGCTCGATCACACGGCGTCCCGCCAGAACGGATTGCTCCATGGGTGATGTCTCCTGAATTAGAATGCATTGTATATTTTAGTAGTGAGCACAGAAAAGCCAAAAACACTTGCTTAACCTGGGGCAAACCCGGATTCTGGCCAAGGATGCAACTTATACAATGCATTCTACGAGCTGTGACTCGCCCACCAGACCTCAAGAACATCCAGGAGACAACGTCATGCGCAGAAGGACATTTCTCTACAGCGGCGCCGCCGCCGCCGCCGCCTCGGTCGCCTTGCCGGGCTGGGCCCAGGCGCAGCAGGTGTCGCCCGGCATCGACCTGGCGAGCAAGACCGTCACCGTGGGGGCGTTCACCCCGATCACGGGGCCGGTGCCCTTCTATACGATCCTCACGCATGCGGCGGACTCGTGTTTCAAGTGGGCCAACGACACCAACGCGCTGAGTGGCTGGAAGATCAACTTCGTCACCTACGACGACGGCTACGAGCCGGCGCGCAGCGTGGCCGTGACGCGCCGCCTGGTCGAGGAGAACAAGATCTTCGCGCTCACCGCCGCAACAGGCACCGCCCAGTCGGTGGCCGTCATTCCCTATGCCAAGGAGGTGGGCTTGCCGATGATCGGGCCGATCGGCGGCGCCAGTGCCCTGTTCTCCGAGCGGCTGGTCTTCCCCCTGCTGCCGGACTACGGCTGGTCGGCGGCGTCCAATCTCGACTACGCCTGGAGCGGCCTCAACGCCAGCCGCGTCGCGCTGCTGTGGGAGAACGACGAGCTGGGCCGCTCGGCCAAGCGCGGCTTCGACCTGTACATGGAAGCGCGCAAGAAGCAGCCGGCCGAGTCGATTCCGTTCGAGGTCCGCAGCACCGACTTCACGCCGCATGTGCGCCGGCTCGCCAACGCGAAGGCCGAGGTCGTGATCCTGTTCGGCTCCAACGCCAACCTGGCGGCGGCGCTCAAGGCTGCCGAGCGCATCGGCTACGAGGCCAAGTGGATGGGCCCCTTCTTCACGGCCGACCCGACCACCCGCAAGCTGGCCGGCCCGCTGCTCGACGGGGCCTGCTTCTCCTCGTGGCTGCTGCCTGTCACCTCCGACGAACCCGAGGTCAAGGCCTACCGCGACAACGTCGCCAAGTACTACCCCAGCGACCCGATCGGCGTCTTCGGCCTCAACGGCTGGAGCAACGGCGCGCTGTTCGTCAAGGGCTTCCAGGCCCTGCTGGCGAGCGGCAAGCCCTTGACGCGGGAGAACCTCGTGGACGTGATGGAGACGATGACCAACCAGACCATCGGCGGTGCGCGCAACGTGAGCTTCAGGCCCGGCGACCACCGTGGCGTGCGCCAGGAGGGGATCATCCAGGCGATGCCCGACGGCAGCTTCAAGCTGCTGCGCGAGTTCCGGCCCTTCCCGGCCGAAGTGTTCGACGCCAAACTGTCTTGAGGACCTGACTTGAGCACTGCATACGACGACTGGATCGGCCGCGAGGAAGAGCGCACGCAGCGCATCCTCGCGCCCGCGGTGCAGGCCATGGCCGCCACGCTGGACCTCGACACCGCACCTGCCGCCGGCGACCCGCTGCCACCGGGATGGCAGTGGCTGTTCTTCAACCCGGCGGCGCGGCGCAGCGAACTCGGGCTCGACGGCCATCCGAAGCGCGGCGGCTTCCTGCCGCCGATCGCGCTGCCGCGCCGGATGTGGGCCGGCAGCCGGGTGCGCTACCTGGCCGACCTGCCGGTCGATGCCGAGGCGAGCCGGCGCAGCCGCATCCTGAGGGTGGAGAACAAGGTCGGCAAGCGCGGCTCGCTCTGGTTCGTGACGGTGGCGCACACCATCGCCAGCGAAGGCCGTCCGTGCATCGTCGAGGAACAGGACATCGTCTATCGCGAGGCGACCCCGCCGGGCGCCGCGCCGGCGCCGGCGCCGCAGCGCCACGACGGCGAGGCCCAGTGGGGCCGGGCGTTCCAGCCCGACACGACCTTGCTGTTCCGCTATTCGGCGCTGACCTTCAACGGCCACCGCATCCACTACGACCCCGCCTATGCGCGCGACGAGGAAGGCTACCCCGGCCTGGTGGTGCATGGCCCGCTGACCGCGACCCTGCTGCAGCAGTTGGCGGTCGAACACGGCGGCGGCAGGCGGCTGGCGCAGTTCGACTTCCGCGGTGTCAGTCCGCTGTTCGTCGACCGTGCGTTCCGCCTCGAGGGGCAGGCCCTGGCCGACGGCAGCCTGGCGCTGTGGGCGCGCGGCCCCGACGGCGAACTGGCGATGTCGGCCACCGCGGCCTTCGACTGAAGCCGGCGCGCGCACCCAGACATTCACATCATCGAAGCAGGAGACAAGAGACATGGCACAGCACTTGAGCGGACCGGCGAGCCTCGAAGGCCAGGTCGCGCTGATCACCGGCGGCGCAGGCGGCATGGGCCGCGCCATCGCGCAGGCCTTCAAGGCGGCCGGCGCGCACGTGGTCGCCACCGACCGGGCGGAGCACGAGGACATCGGCCCCGGCATCGCGTATCGCCGCTACGACGTGGTGTCCCGCACCGAGACCGACCGGGTGGTCGACGAGGTGATCGCCGAGCATGGCAAGGTGGACATCCTGGTGCTGTGCGCCGGCATCATCGCGCGCACGCCGCTGGCCGACAGCACCGATGAAGAATGGGACGCGATCATGTCGGTGAACCTGCGCGGCGTGGTCAACCCGACGCGCAAGCTGTTCCCGCTGATGTGCCAGCGCGGCTTCGGCAAGATCCTCGCGGCCGGGTCGATCGCCGCCAAGAACGGTGGCGTCGCCTCCGGCCCGGCCTACGTGGCCTCGAAGGCCGCGGTCCACGGAATGATGCGCTGGGTCGCGAAGGCCGGCGCGCCGCACGGCGTCTACGCCAACGTGCTGGCCCCCGGCCCGGTGGAAACGGCGATGTGGGCCAAGGTCACGGGCGGCAGCGTGGCGCCGTCGGCCAACGCCACGGTGCCGCTCGGCCGCTACGGCAACGCGGAGGACATCGCGCAGGCGGCGCTGTTCCTGTGCTCGCCGGCCTCCAACTGGATCACGGGCACGTCGCTGGACATCAGCGGCGGCATGTGGATGGACTGACGAGGAACAGCGCATGGCAAACGACGCAGCAACCGTGATCGGCTTCATCGGCCTCGGCGTGATGGGCGGGCCGATGTGCCGCAACATGGCCGTCAAGCACGCGGGCGAGCTCATTGCCTTCGACATGAATCCGAATGCGTTCGAGGTGCTGGAAGGCACACGGGCGCGCCGCGCCGGCACGCCGGCCGAGGTGGCGGCGCAGGCCGACGTGGTCTTCCTCTCGCTGCCCGGCGGCCCGCAGGTCGAGCAGGTCTGCCTCGGGCCGCAAGGTCTTGCTGCCGGTGGGCGCCGTCCCTCGGTCATCGTCGACCTGAGCACCACCACGGTCGAGAGCGCCCGCCGTGTCGGCGCCGCGCTCGGCCAGCGCGACGTCGATTTCGCCGACGCCCCGGTGGCGCGCACCCGCGAAGCCGCGCAGCGCGGCGAGCTGAGCATCATGGTCGGCGCGAGCGAATCGCTGTTCGCACGGATCGAGCCGCTGCTGCGCTACATCGGCTCGGACGTGACGCGCTGCGGCGCGCTGGGCTGCGGCCAGGTCGTGAAGCTGATCAACAACGCGCTGGTCTTCGAGCACACGATGGCGCTGGCCGAGATGATGGTGATCGGCGAGCGCGCCGGGGTGCAGCCGGGCGTGCTGCTCGACGCCGTCTCGAAGGGCTCCGGCGACAGCTTCGTGCTGCGCAACCACGGCCGCAAGGCGATGCTGCCGCGCCAGTTCCCCGAGAAGGCCTTCCCGCCCGAATACGCGCTCAAGGACATCGGCTACATGCTCGAGCTGGCGAAGCAGGTGGGCACCTCGGCGCATGTCACCGAACTGGCGCAGCGCTACTACGCGGCGACCGCGAGCCAGGGCTGGAGCGGGCGCTACTTCCCGGCGGTGATCGAGCTGATCGACCGCAACCTCGGTCCGGCGCCCGCCGCGGCCGCCGACAACGCCTGACCCCATGTCCGACTTCATCGGCCTGGTCTGGGCGGGCATCATCAGCGGCTCCTTGTACGCGATGGGCGCGATCGGCATCGTGCTCATCTACAAGAGCTCGAACGTCGTGAATTTCGCGCACGGCAACCTCGCCGGGTTCGCCGCCTTCCTGGTGTTCGGCTTCACGGCCGGCACCTTCGCCGACATGCCGTGGCTCGCGGGCGTGCTGCTGACGCTGGCGATCATGGTCGCCGTGATGGCGCTGAGCTACCTGCTGATCGCGCCGCTGGTGTTCAAGTCCGACCTGATCAGCACCATCGCGACGCTGGGCGTCGGCCTGGTCGTGCAGGGCCTGACGCAGCTGATGTTCGGCTCCAACGTGGTGTCGATGGAGCTGCCCCTGCCGCGCTGGCGCCTGCACCTGGGGCCGCTCCAGGTGTCGTCCTACGACCTGGCGGTGCTGGTCGTGACGGCCCTGGCGATCGGGCTGCTCTACCTGCTGATCGAGCGCACCCGCATCGGCATCGCCTTTCGGGCCGTGTCGGCGAATCCGTTCGCCAGCCGGGTCTGCGGGCTGAACCTGCGCGGGGTGCATGTGTTCTCGTGGGTGGTGGCCGGCCTGCTCGGGCTGGTCGCGTCGCTGCTGATCGTGCCGACCACCTTCCTGTCGTCCACCAGCGTCGCCTCCTTCATGCTGCAGTCCTTCGCGGCCGCGGTGGTCGGTGGCTTCAGCAGCCTGGCGGGCGCGGTGGTGGGCGGCATCTTCATCGGCGTGCTGATGAACCTGCTGTCGTTCTACGTCTCGGCGGAGTTCAACAACAGCTACCTGCTGGTGACGATCCTGCTCGTGCTCAACGTGTTTCCCAAGGGCGTGCTCGCCATTCGAGGGGGTGCCCGTGTCTAGCCTGCCGATCCGTCCGACCCTCGCCTCCGCCGCCGCGGCGCCGTCCGGCCCCGAGGCCCGGGCCGCCGGCAGCGGCTGGGCGCGCAAGACCGGCAGCGCGCTCGGCCTGCTGGTGCTGCTGCTGCTGCCGCTGGTGTCCGGCGGCTACTGGACCTTCACGCTCGGCGTCTGCTTCGCCAACGCGATCGCGATCATCTCGGTGAGCTTCCTGGTGCGCTATGGCGGCGAGGTCTCGATCGGCCATGGCGTGTTCGTCGCGGCCGGCGCCTACACGGTCGCCCTGGTCGAGAAGTACCTGGGCCTCTCGCTGCTCGCCAGCCTGCCGCTGGCCGCGGTCCTCGGCGCGCTGCTCGGCGTGGTGTTCGCCTTTCCGTCGCGCAACATGTCCGGCATCTACCTCGCGGTGACGACCATGGCGTTGGCGCTGGCACTGCCGGAACTGCTGCTGCATTTCTCCAGCGTGTCCGGCGGCTACGAGGGGCTCTACGTGAAGCTCGACGCACTGCCGGGCGTTCCCAAGAACCTGCAGCGCTACTACCTGCCGCTGGCCGGACTGGTTGCCGTGGCCCTGTTGCTGCGCCACTTCCGCCGCTCGCGGCAGGCGATGGCGCTGCTGCTGATCCGCACCTCGGCGCATGCGGCCGAATCCTTCGGCGTGCGCCGCAGCTGGGCCCGCCTGTCGTGCATGGCGCTGAGCGCCGCGATCGCCGCCATCGGCGGCGCGCTGCTGTCCTTCAGCTCCTCCACCGTCTCGCCCAACAGCTTCACGCTGTGGACGTCGATCTTCCTGCTGGTCGGCTCGGTGGTGTGCCTGCACGCGATGTCCTTCGCCGGCAGCCTGGTGGGCGGCATCTTCCTGACGCTGGTCCCCTTGCTGCTCGCCGGTGCCGGCGACTGGGTGCCGATCCTCTACGGCGGCGCGCTGCTGGCGGTGGTGCTCGGCGTCAACGCGCTGCCGGCGTCCGTGCGGGCGCGTCTCGAGGGAGGCCATTCATGAGCGTCGCCGTGGCCATGGATTCGACGCTCCCGCTGGTCGTCGACGCGCTGGCGCTGTCCTTCGGCGGCATCCAGGTGCTGCAGGGCATCGCGCTGCAGATGCAGCCCGGCGAGATCACGGGCCTGATCGGCCCCAACGGCGCCGGCAAGACCAGCTTCTTCAACTGCCTGACCGGGCTGTACGCGCCGCAGCAGGGCCGCATGCGCCTGGGCGACATCGCCCTCGAGGGCCTCGCGCCGACGGGCCGCGCCGCGCTCGGCTTCTCGCGCAGCTTCCAGCACGTGGCGCTGTGCCCGGAGCTCAGCATCGTCGAGAACGTGATGATCGGGCTGGACCGCCAATCGGCCGCGGGCTGGCTCGATGCCTTCCTGCCGCTGCCGCGCGGCCGCCGCGAGCGCACGCTGCATCGCGAACTCGCGCTGGCGGCGCTGGCCCGGCTCGGCATCGCGCAGGTGGCCGACGAGGCGCCCGCCAACCTGCCGCCGGGCGTGCTGCGGCTCGCCGAGATCGCCCGCGCCATCGCCGGCGCGCCGCGCGTGCTGCTGCTCGACGAGCCCGCGGCCGGACTCAACTCGGTCGAGACGCGCGACCTGTCGACCGCGCTCATGCGCTTGCGCTCGCCGAAGCTGGTGATGGTGGTGGTGGAGCACGACATGGACCTGATCATGGAGGTGTGCGACACCATCCACGTGCTCAACGTGGGCCGGCTGCTGGCCTCGGGCAGCCCGGCGCAGGTTCGCGCCAACCCGGACGTGGTGCGCGTCTATCTCGGAGACGACGATGAGTGAGGCCGCCATGGACCTGCTGCAGGTCGAGGAGCTGACGGTGCGCTACGGCGCCGGCCCGGTGGTGCACGGCATCGCCCTGGGCGTGCCGAGGGCGACGGTGGCGGCGCTGCTGGGCGCCAACGGCGCCGGCAAGTCGAGCACGCTGCGGGCGATCGCCGGCCTGGAGCCGGCGCAGGGGCGGGTGCTGTTCGAAGGCCAGGACATCAGCGGCTGGTCGTCGGCCAGGCGCTTTCGCGCCGGCATCGCCTACGTGCCCGAGGGCCGGGCGATCGTGGCCGACCTCTCGGTCGCCGACAACCTCACGCTCGGCTCCTACTTCGTCGATGCCGCCACGCGCGCGCGGCGGCGCCAGGTCGTGCTCGACTTCTTCCCAGAAATCGCCAACCGCCTGAAGTCGCCCGCGGGCCTGTTGAGCGGCGGCGAGCAGCAGATGCTGGCCATCGGCCGCGGGTTGATGTCGGCGCCGCGCCTGCTGCTGCTGGACGAGCCTTCACTCGGACTGGCGCCGCTGCTGGTCGCCCGCGTCTACGAGCGGCTGGCCGTGATCCAGCGGGAGCAGAAACTGGCCGCGCTGCTGGTCGAGCAGAGTTTCCACGCCGCGGCCAAGCTGGCGGCGCGCGCCTGGGTGATGCGGCACGGCCACATCGTGGGCGAGCTCGACGCCCGGGCGCTGCGCACCCGCGAAGGGCGGCAGCAGGCCATCGAGGCCTACCTGGGCGCACGGCAGGACGAGGCGGCCCACGCATGAAACAAGGAGAGCCCGTGACGCTGAAGTTGCAAGGCGAGTTGATCGCCACCGGGTTGCAGTTTCCCGAAGGCCCCGTCGCGCTGCCCGACGGCAGCGTGCTGGTGGTCGAGATCGCCGCCGGCCGGCTGACCCGCGTCCTGCCCTCGGGCGAGCTGAGCGTGGTGGCGACGCTGGGCGGCGGTCCCAACGGTGCGGCGATGGGACCGGACGGCCACTGCTACGTCTGCAACAACGGCGGCTTCAGTTGGCGCACGGACGACGGCTTCACGCGGCCAACCGGCCCGGCCGCCGACTACGAGGGCGGCGCGATCCAGCGCGTGAACCTCGCCACTGGCGCGGTGCAGATGCTCTACACCCACTGCGATGGCGTGGCGCTGCACGGCCCGAACGACATCGTGTTCGACGCCGACGGCGGCTTCTGGTTCAGCGATTTCGGCAAGACCTTCGAGGACCGCATGCTGCGCGGCGCGGTGTACTACGCCCGCGCCGACGGCAGCTTCATCCGCCGGGCCGCGCACCCGGTGCTGACGCCCAACGGCGTCGGCCTGTCTCCGGACGGCCGCACGCTGTACGTGAGCGAGACCGAGACCAGCCGGCTCTGGTCCTACCCCGTCACCGGGCGCGGACAGCTCGGGCACGAAGCCTGGCCGTCTCCGAACGGCGGCCGGCTGGTGCATGGCCTGCCCGGCTTCCAGCGATTCGATTCGTTGGCGGTGGAGGGGGGCGGCAACATCTGCGTCGCGACCCTGGTGCGCGGCGGCATCAGCGTGTTCTCGCCGGCCGGGGATCTGCTCGAGTTCCACGAGGCACCCGAAGGCTATTGCACCAACATCTGCTTCGGCGGCGCGGACCGGCGCACCGCCTTCATCACCCTCTCGGGCCACGGCCAACTCCTGGCCGCGCGCTGGCCGCGCGCCGGCCTGGCGCTTTCGGCCTGACCCCGTGCAGCACGCGCCAACCCACAAGGACGCACCCATGAACCAAGGCACCTGCTTCGACCGACGCTGTTTCCTGCAGGCCGGCGCCGCCACCGCCGCGGCCGTCCTCGGCGCCGGGCCGCTC
>NZ_JBFUHO010000012.1:0-147070 GCF_056402355.1 Variovorax sp. P4_B11 | reverse complement strand
ATGCTGCAGGGCGAGGCCGCCCGGCGATGACCGKCGCCGCAGACCCCGCCGCCGCGCGCCGGCTGGCCGGCACCGTGTGCGTCGTGACCGGCGCGGCGCGCGGCATCGGCCTCGCCATCGTCGAGCGCTTCGCGGCCGAAGGCGGCCGCATCGCCTGCCTGGATGTCGGCGCGGCGCGCCTGCGGGAAACCGTGGCCGGCCTGGTCGAGCGCGGCATCGAGGCGCGCGGCTATGCGGCCGACGTCGGTCGGCGCGAAGCCGTCGCCGCGGCCTTCGAGGCGGTCGAGCGCGACTTCGCGGCACCGGTCGGTGTGCTGGTCAACAACGCGGTCTGGGCGCGCTTCCAGCCGCTGGCGGAGGTCGACGAGGAAGCCGTCGCGCGCATGTTCGATGTCGGGCTCAAGGGCCTGATCTGGACCACGCAGGCCGCGGTGCCGCAGATGAAGCGCCGCGGCGCCGGCGCGATCATCAACCTCAGCTCCACCTCCGCCCTGCAGGCGATGACGCATTCGATGGCTTATGCGGCCATGAAGGCCGGCGTGCTCGGCCTGACCCGGGCGTCGGCGGTCGAGCTGAGCCCGCACCGCATCCGGGTGAACGCGATCGTGCCCGGCATGATCGGCACGCCGGCATCGATCGCACAGTTCGACCACGCGACCCTCGCCACGCGCCTGTCCGCGATGCCGCTGGGCCGTTTCGGCGAGCCGCAGGAGATCGCCGCGGTCGCCGCCTTCCTGGCGAGCGACGACAGCCGATACGTGCAGGGCGCGGAGATCGTCGCCGATGGCGGCTGGACCATCGCCGCGCGCTGAACGCCACCCCCACACATTCGCGGGAGACACCCATGAACAGACTCGACGGCAAGCGTGCCGTGATCACCGGCGCGGGCAGCGGCATCGGCCGCGCCAGCGCGCTGCGCTTCGCGCAGGAAGGCGCCTCGGTGCTGGTCGTCGGCCGCAGCAGCGCAAACACCGAGGAGACGGTCGCCCTGATACGCGCGGCCGGCGGCCGGGCCCTCGCGATGGTGGCCGACGCCACGCAGGAGGCGATGGTCGAGGCGATGGTGGCGCGCTGCGTGGCCGAGTTCGGCGGGCTCGACATCTTCTTCGCCAATGCGGCGACGCCCGGCACCAACACCCCGCTGCTCGAGCAGTCCGTCGACGAGTGGAACGAAGTCTGGCGCATCAACACCGTCAGCTGCTTCCTCGCCGTCAAGCACGCGGGCCGGCACATGACGGCACAGGGCAGCGGCTCGATCATCCTGACCTCCTCGGCGGCGTCGTTGCGGGCCAATGCGGGCGCCATCTCCTACAGCGCGAGCAGGGCGGCGGTCAACAGCCTGACGCAGACGGCGGCCAATGCCTTCGCCGGCACGGGCGTGCGGGTCAACGCGATCCTGCCCGGGCTGGTCGAGACCCAGATGACGCGCAAGGTGTTCGAGCAGGCGCGCGAGCGCGGCGTGCAAGCGCGGATCGGCCACATGACGCCGATGAAGCGCGCCGGCCGGCCGGAAGAGATCGCCGCCATGGCCGCTTTCCTTGCGAGCGACGACAGCTCCTTCGTCACCGGCCAGTGGTATGCGGTCGATGGCGGGGTGAGCAGCACGCATCCGCATGGGCGGATCGCGCTTTGACCCGTCGACGGGTCTGTGACCGCAAGCATTCCACAAAAAGGAGACTGACCGCATGACGCGCGTACCCCAGGGCTTCGACTACGTCGTGATCGGCGCCGGCTCGGCCGGCTGCGTGGTTGCGAACCGGTTGACGGCCGACCCGTCCGTTCGCGTCGCGCTGATCGAGGCCGGGCCGTCGGACCGGCGGTTTCCGGTCAACCTCAAGACCGCGCTGCCGATCGGCAATGTCTTCCTGCTGCCGCATGCGCGCTACAACTGGCAGCACTCGTTCACGGGCGGCGCTGCCGTCGACCACCGCACCATTGGCTGCCCGCGTGGCAAGCTGTTCGGCGGCTGCAGCTCGGTCAACGGCTCGGTCTACATCCGCGGCCACCGCCTGGACTACGACGAATGGGCAGCGCTCGGCAATCCGGGCTGGGGCTACGACGACGTGTTGCCCGTGTTTCGCCAACACGAGAAGCGTCACGCAGGCGGCTCGGCGTATCACGGCACCGGCGGCGAGCTCGATGTGAGCCTGCCGCGCTCGCCCAACGTGCTCTCGCGGGCTTTCGTCGATGCCGCCGTCGAAGCCGGCCACCGCCGCAGAGACGATTTCAATGGGGCCGAGCAGGACGGCTTCGGCATCTATGAGCTCAACCAGCGCGACGGCGTCAGGCTCAGCAACTCGCGCGCCTTCCTCCATCCCGCGCTGGGCCGGCCCAACCTCACGGTGTTCGCCGATGCGCTGGTGGAGAAGATCGAACTGGAAGGCGGCCGCGCGGTGGGCGCGCGCATCGTGCACGAGGGCCAGCGGCGCCTGCTGCGCGCGTCGTCCGAGGTGGTGCTCTGCGGCGGCGCGGTGAACTCGCCGCAGCTGCTGATGCTCTCGGGCATCGGCCCCGAGGCGCACCTGCGGCGCATGGGCATATCGGTCAAGCACGCCTTGCCCGGCGTGGGCCACAACCTGCAGGACCATCCCACCGTGTTCGTCTCGCACAGCAACCCGGGCGGCGAGTCGTACGCGCTGTCGATGAAGTCCTGGCCGCGCATGGCGTGGAGTCCGCTGCGCTACCTGTTCGGCCGCACCGGCATGCTGTCTTCGAACGCGGCGGAGGCCGGCGGCTTCGTGCGCACGCTGCCCGGCCTCGACCGGCCCGACGTGCAGATGACTTTCCTCGTCGGGCTCAAGGGCAATGCCCGCGTCATCCCGCGCGACCATGGCTTCATGGTGCTGGTGCAACTGCTGCGGCCCGTCTCGCGCGGTCATCTGGAGCTCGCGTCGGCCGATCCGGCGGCCAAGCCCGTGATGCATCCGGACTTCCTCGAGGATGCGGCCGACATGGCAACCCTGGTGCGCGGCGTGCGCGAGGCGCGCCGCATCTTCGGCACCTCGGCACTGGCGCCCTTCTCGGGCGGTGAGATCGAGCCCGGCGCACAGGTTCAGGACGATGCGCGTCTCGAAGCTGCGTTGCGGGCCCAGGTCAATACGGCCTACCACCCGGTGGGCACCTGCAAGATGGGGCCTGCCAGTGATCCGATGGCGGTTGTGGATGCGGCGCTGCGTGTGCATGGCGTGCAGGGGTTGCGCGTCGCGGACGCCTCGATCATGCCCAACATCGTGGGCGGCAACACCAGCGCTCCAGCCACCATGATCGGCGAGCGTGCCGCCGCCTTCCTGCGTGGAGGCACGGCGTCGGCCGCCAGCAAGACATCCGCCATGCCCGACGCGCAGCCTGCGCACAATGGCATCGCCGCCGAGGCCGGTTGACCTTCGCCCCTCCGAACCCGATTTCAAAAAGGCATACGACCATGCAACAGCAAGCCAAGTCTGCGCTGCCGGCTTTTCTCGACGGCAACGTCAAGCGGATGTTCATCGACGGCAAGCATGCCGCCGCAGTCTCGGGTCGCACCTTCAAGACCCTCAATCCCAGCACCGGCGAAGTGCTGGCCGAGGTGGCCGAAGCCGACGAGCAGGACATCGCGATCGCCGTGACGGCGGCACGCCGCGCCTTCGCCGGCCCATGGAGCAAGTTCAAGCCCTTCGACCGCCAGCAGGTGATGCTGCGTCTCGCGGAGCTCGTCGACCAGCACTACGACGAGCTGGCGATGCTCGATACGCTCGACATGGGCGGGCCGATCTCGCGCACCCTCCTCGGCCGGCGCCGCGCCGTGGGACTGCTGCGCTTCTACGCGGGGCTGGCGACCTCGACCCATGGCGAGACGATCGAGAACTCGGTCCCCGGGGAAGTCTTCAGCTACACGCTCAAGGAGCCGGTCGGCGTGGTCGGCGCGATCAATCCATGGAACGGGCCGATCGGCCTCGCGATCTGGAAGCTCTGCCCCGTGCTGGCCTCCGGCTGCACCATCGTGCTCAAGCCGGCCGAGCAGGCGCCGCTGTCGCCGCTGCGCCTGGCCGAGTTGTGCGCCGAGGCGGGCATTCCGCCGGGCGTGGTCAACGTCGTCACCGGGCTTGGAGCCGCAGGCGCCGCGCTCGCCGCGCACCCCGGCGTGGACAAGGTGGCGTTCACCGGCTCGACCGAGGTGGGGCAGAAGATCATCCGTGCCTCTGCCGGCAACATCAAGCGCGTCTCGCTGGAGCTGGGCGGAAAGTCGCCCAACATCGTGTTCGCCGATGCGGATCTCGATGCCGCGGTGCCTGGCGCGGCGATGGCCGTGTTCGGCAATTCGGGTCAGATCTGCAGCGCCGGCACGCGGCTCTTCGTGGAGCGCAAGGTTTACGACGAGTTCGTGCACAAGGTGGCCGAATTCGCGCGCGCGCTGCGCGTGGGCAATCCGCTCGATGCCGACACGCAACTCGGCCCTCTGGTCTCGAAGGAGCAGCTCGACCGCGTCTGCGGCTACCTCGCGGCCGGCAAGGAAGAGGGCGCCAAGGCCGTGGCCGGTGGCCAGCGTATCCAGCGCGACGGTCTCGCGAACGGCTATTTCGTCGAGCCGACGGTGTTTGCCGGCGTCAGCGACGAGATGAAGATCGCGCGCGAGGAGATTTTCGGCCCCGTGATCTCGGCGCTCCCGTTCGACGACATCGACGATGTGCTGCGGCGCGCCAACGACACCGACTACGGCCTGGCCAGCGGCGTGTGGACGCGCGACGTGAGCAAGGTGCACCGCGTCGCCAAGGGCCTTCGGGCCGGCTCGGTGTGGGTCAATTGCTATCAGGTGATGGACCCGGCGGTGCCTTTCGGCGGCTACAAGAAGAGCGGCTATGGTCGCGAGTCGGGTGCCCAGCACATGGAGGAATACATGCAGACGAAATCCGTGTGGATCAGGACCGATTGACGATGGGCCATGCGTGCGCGGGGACTGCATTCGGTGCGGCCGCCTCCGGGCGATCCAGCACAAGCTCGCAGACAACCTGATCGCGCTCGAAGGGGTGAGGCTCACGCTCGTCAACGCGCCCGCGAATCACGATCGCGGCGTCGCGCACTGCGGGCATCCCGGTGGTCAGCGGCCCCTGAAGTGGGGCGGGCGCTTCTCGAAGAAGGCAGCAACGCCCTCGACTGCGTCTTCGGTCTCGAAGCAGACGTTGAAGGCGGCAGCCTCGCGGCCGAGCGCATCGCGCAAGTCGCCGCGCTCGCCGCGATGGAGCGACTGCTTCGCCAGGCGAATTGCGATCGGTGGACTCAGTGCGTGAGAGCTGGGTCGCTCGCGTTCATTCGGGCTGAATGTTCTGCTCGCGAATGATGGCGCTCCAGCGCGACACGTCCTGCTTCACGTAGTCCATCACCTTGGCTGGGGCGCTGCTCTCGGCGTCGACGCCGAGGGAATCAAAGCGCATGCGCACGTCGTCTGACGCGACGGCGGTGACGATGGCGTTGTGCAGTCGCTCGATGATCTCGGGCGGCGTTCCGGCCTTGACCAGGATGGCGAACCAAGAATAGAGCGTGAAGCCTGGAACGGACTTCGCGATCACATCGGCGTTCGGGTCATGGGGGGAGGGAATTTCGGAGGTCACACCGACGAGCTTGATCTTGCCGGCGGCGACCTGGCCGCGCATGGCCTCGGTCGGTGTGGTCAACAGCACCTGCACCTCGCCGCCGAGCAGGGCATTGAGCGTTGGCGCCTGGCCCTTGTAGGGCACGTGCGTCATCTTCAGCCCCGCCTGTTTGAGCAGAAGTTCAGTGCCCAGGTGGCCGAGCGAGCCGATGCCCGCGCTGGCATAGTTGGCGCTGCCGCCGTTCTTCTTCGCCCAGTCGAGGAAGGATTTCATGTTGTTCGCCGGCACGCCGGCGCCAACCGTGAGTACCATCGTCGACTTCGCGACCATCGAGACTGGCGCGAAGTCCTTGACCGGATCGAAGCCCGCGTTCTTCTGCAAAAGCGGCGTGACTGCACTGGGCCCGTTGTTGCCGAGGAAGAGCGTGTAGCCGTCCGCCGGTGCGCGCAGGACCTGCTGCGCGCCGAGTGCGCCCCCGACGCCCGGCACGTTGTCGACGATCACTGTGGCGCCGCCAAGCGCCTTTTGCAGGGGCGCCTGGAGGATGCGCGCCATCGCGTCGGTGGGGCCGCCCGCGGCATAGGGCACGACCAGGCGAATTGGCTTGTCGGGATAGGCGGCCTGTGCGGCGACGGGGAGGGCGGCTGCGGTCAGCACGCCGAGGATGCGTTTCAGGGGTTTCATCTTGTCTCCGTGATGGGTAGTGCCTGCATCGTTGTGCCAGGTGGTCCGGGTTAGCTGAGTTCGCGGGTGAATTCCGGCACGGCCGTGAACAGGTCGGCGACCAGGCCGTAGTCGGCCACCGAGAAGATCGGCGCCTCCTCGTCCTTGTTGATCGCCACGATCACCTTGGAGTCCTTCATGCCGGCCAGATGCTGGATCGCGCCCGAGATGCCGCAGGCGATGTASAGCTGCGGGGCCACGATCTTGCCGGTCTGGCCCACTTGCCAGTCGTTCGGGGCGTAGCCCGCGTCGACCGCGGCGCGGCTGGCGCCCAGGCCGGCGTTGAGCGTGTCGGCCAAGGGCGCCATCACTTCCTGGAACTTCTCGGCGCTGCCCAGGGCCCGGCCGCCGCTGACGATGATCTTGGCGGCCGTCAGTTCGGGGCGTTCGCTCTTGGTCACTTCGCGGCCGACGAAGCTCGACTTGCCGCTGTCGGCCACGCCGTCGACGGTTTCAATGGCCGCGCTGCCGCCGGTGGCCGCCGCCGCATCGAAGCCCGTGGTGCGCACCGTCACCACCTTGATCGCATCCGAGCTCTGCACGATGGCGATCGCGTTGCCGGCGTAGATCGGCCGCTCGAAGGTGTCGGGGCTGTCGACCTTGGTGACAGCGCTGATCTGCGCCACATCGAGCTTGGCGGCCACGCGCGGCGCGACGTTCTTGCCGTTGGCGGTCGAGGGGAACAGGATGTGGCTGTAGTTGCTGGCGATCGCCAGGACCTGGGCGGCCACGTTCTCGGCGAGGTTTTCAGCGAGAGACGGGCTGTCGGCGACGCCCGCGACCTGGCTCGCGGCCTTGGCGGCTTCGGCGGCGTTGGCGCCGGCCACCAGCACGTGGACATCGCCGCTGGCGCAGGCGAGGCCCGCGGTCACGGTGTTGAGGGTCGCCGGCTTGAGCGTGGCGTGGTCGTGTTCGGCAATAACAAGTACGGTCATGTCGTTCTTTCTAGTCAGTTGGGGACAGAGCTTGCGCTGCGCGCTGCGGTCTGTCCCGCAAGCTCTTCAGATTACCTTCGCTTCGTTCTTCAGCTTGTCCACCAAGGTGGCGACATCAGGCACCTTGATGCCCGCGCCGCGCTTGGGCGGCTCGGACACCTTCAAGGTCTTCAGGCGCGGCTTGACATCCACACCCAGGTCTTCAGKCTTCACCACATCGAGCTGCTTCTTCTTCGCCTTCATGATGTTCGGCAAGGTCACGTAGCGCGGCTCGTTCAGGCGCAGGTCGGTGGTGATCACCGCGGGCAGCGACAGCGAGATGGTTTCCAGGCCGCCGTCGACTTCGCGCGTCACGTTGACCTTGTCACCGGCCACTTCGACTTTCGAGGCGAAGGTGGCTTGCGGCAGGTCGGCCAGCGCCGCCAGCATCTGGCCGGTCTGGTTGGCGTCGTCGTCGATCGCCTGCTTGCCCAGGATGATCAGGCCCGGCTGCTCCTTGTCGACCAGCGCCTTCAGCAGCTTGGCCACCGCCAGCGGCTGCAGCTCCTCGGTGGTCTCGACCAGGATGCCGCGATCCGCACCAATGGCCATCGCCGTGCGCAGCGTCTCCTGGCACTTCGCGTCGCCGCAGGACACCGCGATGATCTCGGTGGCCGCGCCCTTYTCCTTCAGGCGCACCGCCTCTTCGACCGCGATCTCGTCGAAGGGGTTCATGCTCATCTTCACGTTGGCAATGTCGACACCGGTGCCGTCGCTCTTCACGCGCACCTTGACGTTGTAGTCGACGACCCGCTTGACGGGGACAAGAATCTTCACGGTTGGCACTCCTTCAGTCTTGATTTGAATTCATTCGAGCTTGGCGCCCGATTGCTTGATCAGGCGCTCCCAGACCGGGCGCTCCTGCTTGTAGGCGGCGGCGAAGGCCTCGGGCGAACTGTCCTTGATCTCGAAGCCCATCCCCGCGACCTTGGCCTGCACGTCGGGCTGCTGCGTTGCCTTGCGCACCTCGTCGGCGATGCGCTGCACGATGGGCTTCGGCGTGTTGGCGGGCGCCGCGATGGCCAGCCAGCCGGTGACGCGGTAGGCCTCGTCCTTGAGCCCCTGCTCGGCCAGTGTCGGCACGTTGGGCAGCGTGCTCATGCGGCGCTCGCCGGTGACCCCGATCGCCTTCAGCTTGCCGGCCTCGATGTGCGGCTTGGCGACCAGCGCGCTGGCATAGGCCATCTGGATCTGGCCGCCGATCAGGTCCTGCAGCATCGGCGCCTCGCCCTTGTAGGCGACGTGGTTCATGTCGGCCTTCTGCGTCAGGCTCATGTGGGCGCCGGCCAGGTGCGGATAGGCGCCGACGCCGTAGGAGCCGTAGGCCAGCTTGCCCTTGTTCTCGCTCGCGTACTTGAGCAGCTCGGGGCCGGTCTTGACCGGCACGCTCGGATGCACCACCAGCACCAGCGGCGCCATCGCGATCTGGTAGACCAGCGTGAGGTCGCGCTGCGTGTCGTAGGGCAGCTTCTCGTACAGGAACTGGTTGGTCAGCAGCGAATTGCTCAGCGACAGCACGAGGGTGTAGCCGTCCGGCGCCGCCTTGGCGACCGCGTCGGTGCCGATGATGCCGGCGGCGCCGGGTTTGTTGTCGATGATCACCGGCTGGCCGAGGCCGGCCGCCATCTTCTCGCCGATCACGCGTGCCAGCACGTCGGTGGCACCGCCGGCGGCGAAGGGCACCACCATCTTGATCGGCTTGTTCGGGTAGCTTTGCTGCGCGTGGGCAGGCGCGATGGCGCAGAGGGCGGCGGCGCAGAGCCACGCGCGGCGGCTCGAGAGTACGGGGGTCAAGGGATGTCTCCGGTTCGGGTGTTCAATGGGCTATTTCAGGATTACTTGCGTCTTGAACGGCAGCCGACCCAGCGTGTCGTGCAGTTGCAGCCGCAGTGTTTCGGCCTGCGCGCCGGCGGCATCGACAATCACCTTGAGGGCGCTGTCGCCATCGGCCAGTACCTGCGGCCGTGCCGAGTCGGAGACGCCGAGCGCGGTGCAGGCCTCGTCGACAAGCGCCTCGGCCACCTTGCGCGCGGCCAGCGCGCGCAGTTCGGGCTTGTAGATCTTGCCGACATTGGTCATCGGCATGGTCTCGATCACGATCACCGAACGCGGCTTGGCGGGCGCCTCGTCGACCCGCGCGGCCGTGAAGTCGAGCAGTTCGGCCTCGCTCGCCGAGGCGCCGGGAATCAGCGTCGCGAACACCACGGGCAGCTCGCCGGCGTAGGCATCGGGCGCGCCGACCGCGGCACAGAGCTGCACCGCCGGGTGGGCGCCGAGCGCGTCCTCGATCACCTTCGGATCGATGTTGTGGCCGCTGCGGATGATCAGGTCCTTCGAGCGGCCGCTGAGGTTGAGCCGGCCCTCGGCGTCGAGCCAGCCGAGGTCGCCGGTGGCCAGCCAGCCGTCGGCCGTGAAGGCTTTCGCGTTGTCGGCCGGGTCGACGAAGCCCGAGAACAGGTTCGGCGACTTGAACAGCACCATGCCCTGCTCGCCCACGGGCAGCTCGCGGTCGCTGGCGTTGCCGTTGTCGTCGAGCGCCACGATGCGCAGTTGCGAATAGGGCAGCCGGAAGCCGACGCAGCCCGCGGGGCCGACCACGCCCGGCGGCGTGATGGTCGAGATGCCGGCCATCTCGGTCATGCCCAGGCTCTCGTGCACATGCAGGCCGAACAGCCGCTCGAAGCGCGCGGCGAGCTCGGGCGCGAGCACCGCGGCGCCGGTGCGGCAGTAGTGGATCGAGGAGATGTCGGCGCCCGCCAGCGGCACGTTGGCCAGCGCCGCCAGCACCGTGGGCACCGCCGACAGCGAGGTCGGCCGGTACTTCTCGACCAGCCGCCAGTAGTTGGCCAGCACCTGCTTGTTGCGCAGCAAGGCGGTGGTCGGAATGATCACTTCGACGCCGGCCGACAGCGAGGCCAGGGACGCCGGCAGCACGCCGGCGACGTGGAACAGCGGGTAGCCGTTGATGGATGCGTCCTTCGGGCCCTGGCCGGTCATGTTGACGCTGGCCCAGGCGGTGAAGACCTGCGCGCCGTGGCTGTGGCGCGCCAGCTTGGGCGCGCCGGTGGTGCCGCCGGTGTGGAAATAGGCCGCGATGTCGCCCGGCGCGATGTCGCGGCCGCTCACGAGCCGGTCGTCGGGCTCGGCGGCGCGCAGGGCGCCGAAGTCGGCCACGCCGGCGGGCAGTTCGCCCGCGCTGCCCGGCGCCTCGTCGTGCGGCGCCACGCGCAGCACCGTCGTCAGCGTCGGCACCTGGCCGCGCAACCGCATCGCCTTGGCCCACATGCCCGAATCGGCATCGGAGCCGTAGGCGATCAGCACCTTGGCCCGGCCCGCGGTCATCAGCGCGACCAGCTTGTCGTCGGTCAGCAGCGGGTTGAGCGGCTGCACGATGCCGGCCGCCTCGCCGCCCCACAACGCCAGGTGGTAGTCCAGGCAGCCGGGCAGCAGCACGGCCACCGCGTCCTCGGGGCCGACGCCGAGCCGGTGCAGCAGGTTCGCGGTCTGGTGGATGCCGGCCAGCAGCTGGGCGTAGGACCAGCGGATCGGTTCGTCGTCCGGATCGCCGGTGCGCAGGAAGGTCAGCGCCGTCTGGTCGCCGAAGGCTGCCCCGGCATTGCGGAAGATCTCGTAGGTGCTGCGCACCGTGAGCGCCTCGGCCAGCGGCGTGGCCTCGAGCCGGCGGATGTCGTCGAGGCTGTGAATCGGAAACGATGCGCTGAAGGGCGCTGCGGCCCGGGGTTCGCTGTGGCGGCTCATGGGTCCTGTCTCCTGCGTTTTTCTGACTGCCATCATGCGCCGGGTCGGTCCCGGCGACTACCGCGGCTACTGGTTCTTGATGTCGTTGTCGCGGATCACCTTGCCCCAGCGCTCGTAGTCCTGGCGCATGCGGCTGGCCATCTGCTCGGGCGTCTGGAAGGCCGCGAAGGTGCCGACGCCTTCGAGCTTCTGCTGCACGTCCTTGTCGGACAGCGCCTTCTTGAGCTCGGCATTCAGGCGGGCGACCACCTCCTTGGGCGTGTCGGCCGGCGCCAGCATACCGCCCCACGAGGTGGCATCGAAGCCGGGGAAGCCCTGCTCGGCCACGGTCTTCACCTCGGGCAGCAGGCTCAGACGCCTGGACGACCCGACCGCGATCGGGCGCAAGGTGCCCGAGCGGATGTGCGGCAGCACTGCGATCAGGTCCGAGAACATCATCGGCACCTGGCCGCCGATCAGGTCGGTCACGGCCGGCGCGCTGCCGCGGTAGGGCACGTGCTGCATCTCGAACTTGCCCACGTTCTTGAGGCTCTCGGTCGTCAGGTGGCCGAAGCTGCCGGCGCCCGCGGTGGTGTAGTTGAACTTGCCGCCGTCGGCTTTGGCCTTGGCGATCAGCTGCTGCAGGCCCGTGACCTCGGGCAGCGCCTTGGGGTTGACGACCATCACGATCGGCAGGTCGTAGGTGGTGCCGACCGGCGTGAAGTTCTTGAAGATGTCGTAGCTGGTGGGGCCGTAGAGGTGGCCGGCCAGCAGCGTCGGCGTGGCCAGCATCACGAGCGTGTAGCCGTCCGGCGCCGCCTTGGCCGCGGCGGCCGCGCCGATGGTGCCCGAAGCGCCGCCGCGGTTGTCGATCAGCACCGGCTGCTTGAGCCCTTCGGCGATCTTCTGGCCGATGATGCGCGTCGCGACGTCGGTCGGACCGCCGGCCGGGAAGGGCACGATGATCGTGATCGGCTTGGTCGGAAAGGCCTGGGCAATGGCGCTGCCCGCGATCAGTGGCAGTGCGAGGGCGAGCAGCGCGCGGCGCGCCGGATTGCGAACGGAAGCGGAAAAGCGAAAGGACATGGGGTGCGGTTCGATGGTGTCAAAGGACACCGTTGGATTTCAGTTGGGAGAGCTTGTCGTCGGACAGCCCGAGCAGCGACTGCAGCACCTCGTGCGTGCCTTCGCCGAGCTGCGGCGGCGCGCTGCGCACCGGTAGCCGCTCGCCGTCGAAGCGGTAGGGCGGCGCCAGCACGTTGACCTTGCCGGCCACCGGATGCGGCTGCGTGGTCACCAGGCCGGCATCGGTGGCGCGCTTCGATTGCAGCGCCTCGAGCAGTCCGAGCACTTCGCCGCAGGGGATGCCCGAACGGGTCAGCTGCTCGAGCAGGGCGCGGCGCTTGCGCTTGCCGAGCTCGCGATTGATCTCCGGCATCAGCATCTCGCGGTTCGCGGAACGCAGGATGTTGGTCTTGAAGCGCTCGTCGGCCGCCAGGTCGGGGCGCTCGATCACCTCGGAGCAGAAGCGCGCGAACTGGCTGTTGTTGCCGACCGTGATCACCAGCGGGCCGTCCTCGGCGTCGAACACCCCATAGGGGACGATCGACGGATGGGCGTTGCCGTAGCGCGGCGGGTCCTCGCCCATCAGCAGTGCCTCGAGGCCGTAGTAGGCCGTGATCATCAGGCCGCAGTCGAACAGCGCCATCTCGATGTGCCGGCCCCTGCCGGTCTTCTGGCGTTCGAACAGCGCGGCCAGGATGGCCTGCGCCGAGTACATGCCGGTGAACAGGTCGACCGCGGCGACGCCGAACTTGAGCGGCGGCTGGTCGGCCTCGCCGTTGAGCGCCATCAGGCCGGCCTCGCCCTGCACCACCAGGTCGTAGCCGGGGCGCGCGGCCTCGGGGCCAGTGCGGTCGTAGCCCGAGATCGAGCAGTAGACCAGCCCGGGATTGATCTCGCGCAGCGCCTCGTAGCCGAGGCCGAGCTTGTCGATGCCGCCGAACTTGAAGTTCTGGATCAGCACGTCGCTCTTCTTGACCAGCTCGCGCACGATCTCCTGGCCCTCCGGCGTCTGCAGGTCGATGCCGACCGAGCGCTTGTTGCGGTTGACGCTGTTGAAGTAGGCGGTCTCGGTGTTGCCGACCCGCAGGCCCCAGTCGCGCGTGTCGTCGCCGCGCTCGGGATGCTCGACCTTGATCACCTCGGCGCCGAAATCGGCCAGCACCATGCCGCACCAGGGGCCGGCCAGGATGCGAGAGAGGTCGAGCACGCGGACGCCCGCGAGCGGCAGCGCGCCGTTCATCCCTGGACCTCCTTGCCGAGCGCGATGTAGCGCTGCAGGTGGTGGTCCTCGTCGCCGAGCTGGTGGTCGATCATGACCAGGCGCTTGGCGTAATGGGCCAGCGGCAGTTCCCAGGTCATGCCGATGCCGCCGTGCAGCTGGATGCTTTCCTCGGCGACCCGCGCGCCGATGCGGCCGATGCTGTACTTGGCCGCCGACAGTGCGCGTTCGCGCGTCAGTCGATCGGCGTCGAGCGCGGCCGCGGCGTTGATCACGGCCGAGCGGGCCTGCTCGATCTCGAGCAGCAGGTCGGCCATGCGGTGCTGCAGCGCCTGGAAGCTGCCGATCAGCAGGCCGAACTGCTTGCGCGTGCGAAGGTACTCCAGTGTCGCGGTCTTGGCCGCTTCCATGGCGCCGAGCGATTCGGCGCAGAGAGCCAGCAGGCCGCGGGCGACGGCGCGTTCCAGCGTGGCGTGGCCCTGGCCTTCGGTCCCGAGCAGCGCCCCGGCGCCGAGCTTGAGCTTGTCGAAAGCGAGTTCCGCCACGCGGCCGCCGTCGATCGCGGGGCAGTCGCGCACCGAGAGGCCCGGCGTCCTGGCGGGCACCAGGAACAGCGAGATGCCGGCTTCGTCGTCGACCGCGCCCGCGCTGCGTGCCGAGACCACGAACAGGTTCGCCTGCGCGCCATGCTGCACCACGGCCTTGGCGCCATCGAGCATCCAGCCGTCGCCGCTGCGTTCGGCACGGGTCTGCACGCGCGAGAGCTCGTAGTGGCTTTCGGCTTCGTCGTGCGCGAGGGCCGCGATCGTGGTGCCGCCGATGATCTCGGCGAGCAGGGCTTTTTGCGCCGCGCTGCCCGAAGCGGAGATTGCCTCGCCGGCCATCACGGCGCCGAGCAGCGGCTCGACCACCAGGCCGCGGCCCAGTGCTTCGAAGACCACCGCGATGTCGAAGCCGGCGCCGCCGAAGCCGCCGTTGGCCTCGCTGAACAGCGCGCCGATCACGCCGAGTTCGGCGAACTGGCGCCAGATGTGGTCGCTGAAGCCCTCGGGCGACTTCGCGATGCGGTCGCGGGTCTCGAAGGCGTACTGTTCCGCGATGAAGCGGTTCAGGCTGTCGGCGAGCATGCGCCGGTCTTCGCTGTGTTCGAAGTTCATGGCTTTACTTTCAGAGTCCCAGGATCATTTTCGAAATGATGTTCTTCTGGATCTCGTTCGAGCCGCCGAAGATCGACAGCTTGCGGTTGTTGAAGTAGCGCGCCGCCGCAGCCGCGGCATAAGGCGGGCCGAAGGGCTGCCCGTCGAAGCCTTCCTCGAGCGCCTCGGCGACAAAAGGCCGCGCCTGCGGGCCCATCGCGCGCCGCGCCAGCGAGGAGATCTCCTGGCGGATCTCGGTGCCGCGGATCTTGAGCATCGAGCTCTCGGCGCCCGGCACGCCGCCGCCGGCCACGGCCGCGATCACGCGCAGGTTGGTGGTCTTCATGTTCTCGAGGTCGATCTCGACCTTGGCCATTCGGGCGGCGAAGGCCGGGTCCTCGGCCAGCGGGCGGCCGTTCTTGCGTTGCCTTGCGGCGATCGCCTTGAGCTGCGCCATCGCGGCCACCGAGAAGCCGACGCCCGCGATGTTGGTGCGCTCGTAGGTCAGCAGGTACTTGGCGCAGGTCCAGCCCTTGTCTTCCTCGCCGACCAGGTTCCCGGCCGGCACCCGCACGTCCGAGAAGAACACCTCGTTGACCTCGTGCTCCCCATCGAGCGTGATGATCGGTCGCACCTCGACGCCGGGCGACTTCATGTCGATCAGGAGGAAGCTGATGCCCTCCTGCTTCTTGGCCTCGCGGTTGGTGCGCACCAGGCAGAAGATCATGTCGGCGTGCTGGCCGAGCGTGGTCCAGGTCTTCTGGCCATTGACGATGTAGTGGTCGCCCTGGGCGTCGACGCCGCGCACCGCCTGGGTCTTGACCGAGGCCAGGTCGGAACCCGCGCCGGGCTCCGAGTAGCCCTGGCACCACCAGTCGGAGCCGTCGAGGATGCGCGGCAGCCAGTGGCGCTTCTGCGCCTCGTTGCCGTACTTGATCAGCACCGGGCCGAGCATGTTGACGCCGAAGGGCAGGATGCGCGGCGCATGGGCCAGCGCGCATTCGTTCTCGAAGATGAACTTCTGGACGGCGGTCCAGCCGGGCCCGCCGTACTGTTCGGGCCAGTGGTTGGCGAGCCAGCCGCGGGCGTTGAGGATGGCGTGCCATTCCTGCATGTCGGCCTTGGACAAATGCTTGCCGGTGGCGACCTTGTCGGAAAGGCGGGTCGGCAGCGTGTCGGCCAGGAAGGCGCGCACCTCGCTGCGGAAGGCTTCCTCTTCGGGAGTGAAGTTCAGGTCCATCGCCGATCCCTCAGTAGATTTCAAACAAGCCGGCTGCACCCATTCCGCCCGCGATGCACATCGTCACCACCGCGTACTTGGCGCCGCGCCGCTTGCCTTCGATCAGCACGTGGCCCGCGAGCCGCGCGCCGGTCATGCCGAAGGGATGGCCGATCGAGATCGCGCCACCGTCGACGTTGAGCCGCTCGGCCGGGATGCCGAGCTTCTCCTGGCAGTAGATCGACTGTGAGGCGAAGGCCTCGTTGAGCTCCCACAGGTCGATGTCGTCGACCTTGAGGCCGTGGCGCGCCAGCAGCTTGGGCACCGCGAACACCGGGCCGATGCCCATCTCGTCGGGCTCGCAGCCGGCCACCGCAAGGCCGCGGAAGGCGCCGAGCGGCTTCAGGTTGGCGCGTTCGGCGTCCCTGGCTTCCATCAGCACGCAGGCCGAGGCGCCATCGGACAGCTGCGAGGCGTTGCCCGCGGTGACGAACTTGTCGGCGCCCATCACGGGCTGCAGCTTGGCGAGTGCCTCGTAGGTGGTGCCGCGGCGGTTGCAGTTGTCCTCGGTGGCGGTCACTTCGCGCTGCGTGACGGCCTTGGTCTCCTTGTCGGTCACGGCCATCGTCGTGGTGCAGGCCACGATCTCTTCCTTGTAGCGGCCGGCCAGTTGGGCCTCTTCGGTCTTGCGCTGGCTCTCGGCGGAGAAGCGGTCCTGCGCCTCGCGGCCGATGCCGTAGCGCTGGGCCACGATGTCGGCGGTCTCGATCATCGCCATGTAGAGCGCGGGCTTGTGTTCGACGATCCATGGGTCCATGCCGTTGTCGCCGCTGTCGGTGGCGCTTCGGGTGCGGATCTGCGAGATGCTCTCCACGCCGCCCGCGATCATGGCCGGTGCGCCGTCGACCACGATGCGGCCCGCCGCCATCGCGATCGCCTGCAGGCCCGAGGCGCAGAAGCGGTTGACCGTGGTGCCGGCGATCGAGATCGGCAGGCCGGCGCGGATGATGCTCTGGCGCGCGATGTTGCGCCCGGTCGTGCCTTCGGGATAGCCGCAGCCGAGGATCGCGTCCTCGATCAGCGCCGGGTCCAGGCCCGAGCGCTCGACCGCGGCGCGCACCGCGAAGGCGGCCAGCGTGGCGCCGGAGGTGATGTTGAACTCGCCGCGGTGCGCCTTGGTGAGTGGGGTGCGGGCGGTGGAAACGATGACGGCTTCGCGCATGGTGGGTCTCCTTATTCGGATTGATTCAGACTCGAGAAATCGGCGCCGCGCTCGACCAGTTCGACCAACAGCGGCGATGGCTTCCAGAACACCGGGTCCTGCTTGGCGAACTCCTGGATGTCGGCCAGCACCTTCGGCAGGCCCACCATGTCGGCGTACTTCATGGGCCCGCCGCGGAAGCGCGGGAAGCCGTAGCCGTACAGGAAGGTGACGTCGACGTCGAGCGGCCTGAGCGCGATGCGCTGGTGCACGACGTTGGCGCCCTCGTTGATCATGGCCGCCATGTAGCGGCGCATGATCTCGTCCTCGCTGAAGCTGCGCGGCGTGATGCCGGCGCGCTGGCGCTCGGCGTCGATGATCGCCAGCACCTCGGGGTCGGGCTGGCCGGTGCGTGCGCCTTCGGGGTAGAGGTAGTAGCCGCGCTGGGTCTTCTGGCCGAACCAGCCGCGCTCGCAGATGCGGTCGGCCACCTGCACGTAGCGCGCCTTCGGGTCGCGCGTGGCGGCCTTGCGCTTGCGCGTGGCCCAGCCGATGTCGCCGCCGGCCAGGTCCGAGACCTGGAACGGGCCCATCGGGTAGCCGAAGTTCCGCACCGCTTCGTCGATCTGGTAGGGCGAGGCGCCGTCTTCCATCATGTGGTCGGCCGCCTGGCGGTACACGGCCAGGATGCGGTTGCCGATGAAGCCGTCGCACACGCCCGCGCGCACCGGCACCTTCTTGAGCTTCTTCGCCAGTTCGAAGCCGGTCGCGACCACGTCGGCGCTGACCTGGGCCGGCACCACGATCTCGAGCAGCTTCATGATGTTGGCAGGCGAGAAGAAGTGCAGGCCGACCACGTCGCCGGGACGCGAGACGCTGGCCGCGATCTCGTCGATGTCGAGGTAGGAGGTGTTGGTGGCCAGCACCGCGCCGGGCTTGCAGACGCGGTCGAGTTCGGCGAACACGGCCTTCTTGACCGCCATGTCCTCGAACACCGCCTCGACCGCGATGTCGGCCTGGGCGAGCGCATCGTAGGAGGTGGAGCCCGAGAAGCGCGCCAACACGGCGTCCTTGGCCTCGGGCGTCATGCGGCCCTTCTTGACCAGGCCGTCGTAGACCTTCTCGACGTTGGCGCGGCCGCGCGCGAGTTGCGCATCGTCGCGCTCGATCATCGTGACCGGCATGCCGGCGTCGAGCATCGCCACCGCGATGCCGGCGCCCATGGTGCCGCCGCCGATGATGCCTGCCGAATCGAGGGCGCGCGGCTTGGCGTTCTTGGTCTCGGGGGCCTTGAGCACTTCGCGCTCGGCGAAGAAGGCATGGATCAGGCCGGCGCGCTGCGGGCTGGCTATGCACTGCAGGAACAGCTGGCGCTCGAGCGCCATGCCTTCGTCGAAGGGCTTCGTGAGCGCGGCCTCGACGGCTTCGATGATCTTCATCGGCGAGAACAGGCCGCGGCTCTTCTTCGCGGTGTCGGCGCGTGCGGCTTCGAGGGCGGCGCGGCTGGCTTCGGTGTCGGCCAGCGCCTGGGCGTCGCGCGTGCGGCGCACTGGTGCCTTGGCGGCGATCAGTTCGCGTGCATAGGCCAGGCCTTCGGGCAAGGCCTCGCTGCCTTCGCCCAGGCGGTCGATGAGGCCGAGGGCGAGTGCTTCCCTGGCGCCGGCGTGGCGGCCGCTGAGAATCAGGTCGAGCGCGGCCTTGGCGCCGATCAGGCGCGGCGCGCGTTGCGTGCCGCCCGAGCCGGGCAGCAGGCCCAGCGCGACTTCCGGCAGGCCGAGCTTGGCCGAGGGAACGGCCAGGCGATAGTGGGCGGACAGCGCGATCTCGAGCCCGCCGCCCAGCGCGGCGCCCTGGATCGCGGCCACCACGGGCTTGCTGCAGTTCTCGATCGCGGCGCAGACCTCGGGCAGCGACGGCGGCTGCGGCGTCTGGCCGAACTCGCGGATGTCGGCGCCGGCGATGAAGTTGCGTCCGGCACCGACGATCAGCACGGCCTTGGCCTCGCCGTCGGCCTCGGCCGCCGCGATTGCCGCGGCGAGGCCGCGCCGGACGTCGACGCCCAGCGCGTTCACCGGCGGGTTGTCGATGGTCACGACCAGCACGTCGGCTTGGCGCGTGAAACTCACGGGGGAGGCGGAAGAGGGGGAGGTCTGGGCCATGGTGTGTCTCCGAATGCTTGAGAGGACGGTTCATCCCGGGATGAACCCAGCATTCTTGATCCGGCTCCCGCCTTTGACAATTCCATTGGTCATTGACAGACTGTCAAAGAATTTTTGACACAATCGGGCGCCATGGACCTGCAATCGCTGACCCTGCTGGTCGAGATCCTCGACGCCGGCAACCTGAGCGCGGCCGCGCGCCGGCTCAAGATGAGCCGCGCCAACGTCAGCTACCACCTGAACCAGCTCGAGCGCTCGGTCGGCGCCCAGCTGGTGCGCCGGACCACGCGGCGCGCCGAGCCGACCGAGATCGGCCTGCGCCTGTACCAGCACGGCCTGGCGATCCAGGGCGAGCTGCTGGCGGCCCGGGAGTCGGTCACCACGCTGGGCCAGAGCCTGCAGGGCCGGGTGCGGCTCAGCGTGCCGAGCGGCTACGGCCAGCTCGTGATGTCGGGCTGGCTGATCGACTTCAAGCGGATGTACCCGGGCATCGTGCTCGACGTGCTGTTCGAGAACCGCATCGAGGACCTGCTGCGCGACGAGGTCGACATCGCGATCCGCGTGATACCCGAGCCGCCGCAGAACCTGGTGGCGCGCGAGCTCGGGCCGGTGCGCTACGTGGCCTGCGCATCGCGCGGCTATGCCGAGGCGAACGGGCTGCCGACCCAGCTCGACCAGTTGCAGGGCGCGCCGGTGGTGACCTCGGCCGTCGTCGGGCGCCAGCTGCGCGTGTCGGCCTACCAGGGCGAGGAGCGGCGCGAGGTGATCCTCGAGCCGACGCTGATCTCGGAGAACTTCCTGTTTCTGCGCCAGGCGATCCTGGCCGGGCTGGGCATCGGGCTGGTGCCCGACTACGTGGTGCTGGACGACGTCCGGCGCGGGGATGTGGTGACCACGCTGGACGACTGGCGGCTCAGCATCTTCGGCACCGGGATGTACATGCTCTACATGCCGAACCGGCAGCACACGCGGGCGATCCGGACCTTCATCGATTTCATTCTGGAGCGGGTGCGGGGGGCGGCGGCCCCGATGGGACAATCGGCGCCATGACCACCCCCGCCGACACCCTCACGATCACCCGCCCCGACGACTGGCACCTGCATGTGCGCGACGGCGCCGCGCTCCAGGCCGTGCTGCCGCATTCGGCGCAGCAGTTCGGCCGCGCGCTGATCATGCCGAACCTGCGCCCGCCCGTGACCACCGCGCAGCAGGCGCTCGACTACCGCGCCCGCATCCTCGAGGCGCTGCCCGCCGGTTCCCGCTTCCAGCCGGTGATGTCGCTCTACCTGACCGACAGGCTGCCGCCCGACGAGATCGAGCGCGCCGCCGCGGCCGGCGTGCGCGCCCTGAAGCTCTACCCCGCGGGCGCCACCACCAACAGCGATGCCGGCGTGACCGACATCCGCAAGACCTACGCCACCCTGGAGGCGATGCAGAAGCACGGCCTGCTGCTGCTGGTGCATGGCGAGGTGACCGACCCGGCGGTCGACCTGTTCGATCGCGAGGCGGTCTTCATCGACCGCGTGCTGATCCCGCTGCGCCGCGACTTCCCCGAGCTCAAGGTGGTGTTCGAGCACCTGACGACGAAGGAAGGCGCCCACTACGTGCGCGATGCGAATCGCTTCACCGCCGCCACCATCACGGCGCACCACCTGCTCTACAACCGCAACGCGATCTTCACCGGCGGCATCCGGCCGCACTACTACTGCCTGCCGGTGCTCAAGCGCGAGACCCATCGCGTGGCGCTGGTCGAGGCCGCCACCAGCGGCAGCGACCGCTTCTTCCTCGGCACCGACAGCGCGCCGCACCCGGCCGCGCTCAAGGAGCATGCGCTCGGCTGCGCCGGCTGCTACACCGCGCTGACCGCGATCGAGCTCTACGCCGAGGCCTTCGACAACGCGGGCGCGCTCGACAAGCTCGAGGGCTTCGCGAGCTTCTACGGCCCCGACTTCTACGGCCTGCCGCGCAACACCGACCGCGTGACCCTGCGGCGCGAAAGCTGGACCGTGCCCGAGACCGTGCCCTACGGCGACGCCACGCTGAAGCCCCTGCGCGGCGGCGAGACCGTGGCCTGGAGGCTGGTGTGAAGAGCGCCCCTCGCGTGATGCTGCTGGTCGACGCCGACAACGTGTCGGCCGACGTGATCGAGCAGGCCCTCGAACGCACCCTGGCCGAGCACGGCGCGGTGCATGTGCGCCGCGCCTACTGCAATGCCGAGACTGCCCTCAAGCAGCAGTCGCTCTTCAAGCGGCTGTCGATGCGGCCGATGGTCAACCTGTCGGCCGGCAAGAACAGCACCGACATCGCGCTGGCGGTCGATGCCATCGACCTGGTCATCGCCGAACGGCCGGACCTCGTGGTGCTGGTGTCCTCGGATTCCGATTTCGCGCCGCTGGTGATCCGGCTGCGCGAAAAGGGCTGCCGCGTCTGCGGCATCGGACAGCAGGGCAAGACCGGCGACGAGACCGTCGCGATCTACGACAGCTTCGTCGACCTGCAGCACCATTCGGCGTCGTCGAAGGCGGCCGCCGCCCGGCCCGCAGCCAAGCCGGCCGCCAAGGCCGCGCCCGCGCCCAAGCCTGCGGCCAAGCGCGCCGCCCGTGCCCCCCGGCGAACCAAGGCCGAGGCGCCCGCGCCGGTCGCGCGGCCGCCCGCGCTGCCCGACGACGTGCTGCACATCCTCGAGGCCGTGGCCGAGCTGGGCATGGGCAACAAGGTCGAGCTCAACGTCGCCGCCGAGCGGCTGCGTGCCGCCAGGCTGCTCGGCAGGAGCGCCAGTTCGCCGAAGCTGTTCAAGAAGTACCCCGAGCTGTTCCTGCTGACCCCCGAGAAGACGCCCAACAAGGTGCAGTACATCGGCCCGATGCCGGCCTGAGTCGGCGATGGCTGCCGGCCTGGCCGTCGACGCCACAACGCCCTGGCTGGCGCCCTTTGGGCCCGGTGCGCAACGGGTGGCCGCCAGAACCGCGTCCGGCGTCGGCGTGGCCGAGGCGCTGGCGAGCGAGCCGCCGCCCATCGACCTGGCCGCCGGGCCGCTGCGCTTCGTGCCGGGCGACAGCGCGGGCGCCGAAGCCTACGAGGCATTCATCTTCCGTACCGCCGGCGTGCCAACGCGCGACAACCTGCACGATCTCTTCAACGGCCTGGTGTGGCTGCGCTTTCCGCGCGCCAAGCGGCGCCTGAACGAACTGCAGGCGGCGGAGATCGCGCGCGCCGGCATCGGCGCCACGCGCGGGCCGCTGCGCGACGCGCTGACACTCTTCGACGAGAACGGTGCGCTGCTCGACGCCCCGGCAGCCCTGTGGGAGGCGCTGCTCGCGCGTGACTGGCAACGGCTCTTCGTCACGCGGCGGGACCTGTGGCGCGACGTCCGGCTGCAGGTGTTCGGCCACGCGCTGCTCGAGAAGCTGGTCGCGCCGCGCAAGGCGGCCACGGCCCATGTGCTGCTGGCGCCGGGCGGCAGCCCGTCGCTCTTCCTGGACGACGCCGCCATCGCGGCGGCGCTGGATCCCGCCTGGCTCACCAACAAGCCTTTCGTGCCGCTGCCGGTGCTGGGCGTGCCGGGCTGGTGGGCGCCCAACGAAGCGCCGGCCTTCTACGACGACCCGTTCGTCTTCAGGGGGCCGCGGGCCCGGCGCGCGATTTCCTTCTGATTCCGGTTGGTATTCGGGGCGTTGGTGGCGCTGCGGGACGTAATCTTGCTTCCCATTCCTGCTCCTATGATGGCGTCCGAATCCTTGCAACCCGGGTCGCAACCCTCATGTCCAGGGGCGGACACCGCCTGTTTTCCCACGGAGAATCCAACTTGAAACGCATCCTTCTTTTCGTCCTGACCAACGTCTTGGTGGTCGCGGTCCTGGGCGTGGTTGCCAGCCTGCTGGGCGTCAACCGCTTCCTCACGGCCAACGGGCTCAACCTCGGGGCGCTGCTCGGTTTCGCCCTGATCATGGGCTTCGGCGGCGCGATCATCTCGCTCTTGATCAGCAAGCCGATGGCCAAGTGGTCGGCCGGCGTGCGGATCATCAACGACCCGCAGTCGCCCGACGAAGCCTGGATCGTGCAGACCGTGCGCAACTTCGCCGACAAGGCCGGCATCGGCATGCCCGAGGTCGGCATCTTCGAGGGCGACCCGAACGCCTTCGCCACCGGTGCCTTCAAGAATTCGTCGCTCGTGGCGGTGTCGACCGGCCTGCTGCAGAACATGACGCGCGAAGAGGTCGAGGCCGTGATCGGCCACGAAGTGGCGCACGTCGCCAACGGCGACATGGTGACCATGACCCTGATCCAGGGCGTGATGAACACCTTCGTGGTGTTCCTGTCGCGCGTGATCGGCTATGCGGTCGACAGCTTCCTGCGCCGCAACGACGAGCGCTCCTCGGGGCCCGGCATCGGCTACTTCGTGACCACGATCGTGCTCGACATCGTGCTCGGCTTTGCCGCCGCCATCGTGGTGGCCTGGTTCTCGCGCCAGCGCGAATACCGTGCCGACGCCGGCGCCGCCCAGTTGATGGGCCGCAAGCAGCCGATGATGAACGCGCTGGCCCGCCTGGGTGGCCTGACGCCCGGCGAGCTGCCGAAGTCGGTCGAGGCCATGGGCATCACCGGCAAGCTCGGCAGCCTGTTCGCCACCCACCCGCCGATCGAGGAGCGGATTGCCGCGCTGCAGAATAGCTGAGCTCGCCCCCAGGTTGGGCTCACTTCGTGTAGCCCGCCCACCCCCTGCCGGGGGCAACACCAGCGGCCCGGCAGAGCCGGTTCCGCGGTGGCACTGAGCTCACCCCCAGGTTGGGCTCACTTCGTGTAGCCCGCCCACCCCCTGCCGGGGGCAACACCAGCGGCCCGGCAAAGCCGGTTCCGCGGTGTTCCACCAACGGGCCTGGCTGCGCCGGCCGGAACTCTGTGCCCTAGGCTCCGGCGACGTCGCGCGCCACGGCCTCGGCGACCTTGATCCCGTCAACGCCGGCTGAAAGGATCCCGCCGGCATAGCTCGCGCCTTCGCCGGCCGGGTACAGGCCGCGCACGTTGAGGCTCTGGAAATCTTCGCCGCGCGTGATCCGGATCGGCGACGAGGTCCGGGTCTCGACCCCGGTCAGCACCGCGTCGTGCAGGTCGAAGCCCTTGATCTTGCGGCCGAAGGCCGGGAAAGCCTCGCGCATGGCCTCGATCGCGTAGCCGGGCAGCGCGGCATGCAGGTCGGCTGGCGTCACGCCCGGCTTGTACGACGGCTCGACGCTGCCGAGCGCGGTCGAGGGCCGGCCGGCGACGAAGTCGCCCACCAGCTGGCCCGGCGCCCGGTAGTCGCCGCCGCCGAGCACGAAGGCATTCGACTCCAACGCGCGCTGCAGTTCGATGCCGGCCAGCGCAGAGCCCGTGCGGCCTTCCTCCCAGCCCGGAAAGTCGCGCGGCTCGATGCCGACGACGATCCCCGCATTGGCGTTGCGCTCGTTGCGCGAGTACTGGCTCATGCCGTTGGTCACGACCCGGCCCGGCTCGCTGGTCGCGGCCACCACGGTGCCGCCCGGGCACATGCAGAAGCTGTAGACCGAGCGGCCGTTGCCCGCGTGGTGCACCAGCTTGTAGTCGGCGGCGCCGAGCAGCGGATGGCCGGCGTGGCGGCCCCACCGGGCGCGGTCGATCAGCCCCTGCGGATGCTCGACCCGGAAGCCGATCGAGAAGGACTTGGCTTCGATGTGCACGCCGCGTGCGTGCAGCATCTCGAAGCTGTCGCGCGCGCTGTGGCCCAGTGCCATCACCACGTGGTCGGCGCGCAGTTCGTGGGTTTCGCCCGTGCGCTGGTCGCGCACGACCAGGCCGCGCAGCGTCTTGCCGCCGTCCGGCCCGTCCTCGAGCAGCACGTCGGTCACGCGCTGCTCGAAGCGGATCTCGCCGCCGAGCCGGACGATCTGCTCGCGCATGTTCTCGACCACCTTGACCAGCTTGAAGGTGCCGATGTGCGGGTGCGCGACGTAGAGGATCTCGGGCGGCGCGCCGGCCTTGACGAACTCCTCCATCACCTTGCGGCCGAGGAAGCGCGGGTCCTTGATCTGGCTGTAGAGCTTGCCGTCGGAGAAGGTGCCGGCGCCGCCCTCGCCGAACTGCACGTTCGACTCCGGGTTCAGCACGCTCTTGCGCCACAGGCCCCAGGTGTCTTTGGTGCGCTGGCGCACGGTCTTGCCGCGCTCCAGCACGATCGGCCTGAAACCCATCTGCGCCAGCATCAGCGCGCAGAAGATGCCGCAGGGCCCGAAGCCCACCACCACCGGGCGCAGCGGCAGCGCGGCCGGCGCCTGCACCGGCGGCTGCCAGGCCATGTCGGGCGTCGGGCCGATGCGCGGGTTCTCGGCGAACTTGGCCAGCAGGCGGGCTTCGAGCGCCGGATCGGCGAAAGCCACGTCGACGATGTAGACCTGCAGCAGCTCGGCCTTGCGGGCGTCGAAGCTGCGCTTGAAGACCTGGTGGCCGGACATGGCCTCGACGGCGATGCCGAGGGTGGCGGCGATGGCCTGGGGCAGGGCCGCCTCGTCGTGCGCGAGGGGGAGTTTGATTTCGGAGATTCTCAGCATGTCGTGGCTTGTGTTTATCAAGCAGGGATGCCGATTATCGCAACGCTGGCCGGGTGCCGTGGTGCGCTGCTTCTGGTCAGTTGGGGACAGAGCAAAAACCGCTGCGCGGTTTCTTGATCTGTCCCGCCAGGTCTCACGAGGGCAGGAAGCCGTCCACCGACAGGTAGCGCTCGCCGGTGTCGTAGTTGAAGCCCAGCACCACCGCGTGGGCCGGCAGCGAGGGCAGCTTCTGGGCGATGGCCACCAAGGTCGCGCCCGACGAGATGCCAACCAGCATGCCTTCCTCGCGGGCGCAGCGGCGCGCCATCTCTCGCGCCGGTTCGGCGTCGACCTGCAGCACGCCGTCGAGCAGGGCGGTGTCGAGGTTCTTCGGGATGAAGCCGGCGCCGATGCCCTGGATCGGGTGCGGCGAGGGCTGGCCGCCGGAGATCACCGGCGAGGCCACCGGCTCGACCGCGAAGACCTTCAGCTGGGGCCACTTCTTCTTGAGCACGCGGGCGCAGCCCGTGATGTGGCCGCCGGTGCCGACGCCGGTGATCAGCACGTCGACGCCGTCGGGGAAATCGGCCGCGATCTCCTCGGCCGTGGTGTGCTCGTGCACCGCGATGTTGGCCGGGTTGTCGAACTGCTGCGGCATCCAGGCGCCGGGCGTGCCGGCGACGATCTCCTCGGCCCGCGCGATCGATCCCTTCATGCCCTTCTCGCGCGGCGTCAGGTCGAAGGTGGCGCCGTAGGCCAGCATCAGCCGGCGGCGCTCGACCGACATGCTGTCGGGCATCACCAGCACCAGCTTGTAGCCCTTGACCGCGGCCACCATCGCCAGGCCGATGCCGGTGTTGCCGGAGGTCGGCTCGACGATGGTGCCGCCGGGCTTCAGCGCGCCCGAGCGCTCGGCGTCCTCGACCATCGAGAGCGCGATGCGGTCCTTGATCGAGCCGCCGGGGTTGGCGCGCTCGCACTTGATCCAGATCTGCTGCGTCGCGTGGCCGAACAGGCGCTGGATGCGGACGTGGGGCGTCTTGCCGATGGTTTGCAGGATCGTGTCGGCTTTCATGCGGTCTCCTTGGGGGCGGTGCCTGGCTGAAAAAAGAGGATCGGCCATTGTGGCGATAATCCACCGGTGAAGCACGCTGGACCGCCGCTGGTGCAAGTCTCGAAAGAGCGCACTGGAGGAACGTCCGGACTGCACAGGACAGCGCAGGAGCTAACGGCTCCCCACCGCGAGGTGAGGATCAGAGCAACAGAGACGAGTCGGCCCGGGGCAACCCGGGCCGGGTGAAACGGGCAATCTCTGCGCGCAGCAACACCAAGTAGGCCAGCGCACGGAGCGCGGTTCGCCGCGACTTCCGAATCCCGTGGTTCCGCGGATGGCTGGCGGGTAGGTGGCATCGAGCCGTTTGGCGACAAACGGCCCAGAGTAATGGCGGTCACGCTGGGGTCTCGCAAGAGACTTCAGTGCACAGAATCCGGCTTACAGGCGTGCTTCACACTTTTTTCGCTCGCCCCCAGGTTGGCTCACTTCGCGTAGCCGCCCACCCCCGACCGGGGGCGGCCCGGCCGCTTGGGAGCGGCCCGGCGCGGCGGGCCCCACGAAGGGAGCGCGCCTCGACGCATCAGAACCGTTCGTTGGGCGTCAGGTAACGCCACTGGCTCGGCAGCAGTCCCGACAGCGGCACGCGGCCGATCCGGATGCGCTTCATCGCCAGGATCTGCAGGCCGGCGTCGTCGCAGATGTGGGCGATCTGGCCCGGGCGGGCGCCTTTCAGCGCGAAGCGCAGGCCGGTGTGGCCCTCGGCCTGCTGGCCGATGCTGACGCGGGCCGGCGAGCGCTCCAGGCGGGCCAGCGTCTCGGGCCCGACCGGCCCGGCGACATCGACCATCACCTCGTGCTCGAGGATGGCGGCGTCTTCCTGCAGCTTGCGCTCGACCCGGAATTCCTGCGTGAAGACCACCAGGCCGCTGGCGCCGGTCTCGAGCGGGGTCATGCAGCGCTGGGCCGCCACGTGCCGCGGCAGGAAGCGCAGGCCGGCGCGCTCGGGCTCGTGGTGATTGGCCGCCACCAGCAGCCGGTGCGACGCCTCGGTCGCCATGCCGGCCGGCTTGTGCAGCAGCAGCGTGACCGGCACCACGGGCTCGGGCCGGGCGCCGGATTCGATCTCGACCTGCTGATGCGCGTGCACGCGCGCCTGCGGGACCAGCACCGGCACGCCGTCGACGCGCACCGCGCCGTTCTCGATCAGCAGTTCGGCCTCGCGCCGCGAACAGCCTGCCAGTGCGGCGACCCGCTTGGCCAGCCGGATACCTTCGTCGTCGGCATCCTTCATGGCTTGACCGCCTGCTGGATGCGCTCGACATGCGCCGCGAGCGAACGCGCGGCCACCGGCCACATGCGTTCGGGCACGTCGTCGTAAGCCAGCGGCAGCCACTCCTCGGGCGTTCCCGTCGGCAACTTTCGCATCACGGCGGCGATCTTCGCCTCGCGCTTCAGGCGGTGCGCCTTCAGGTGGGCGATGGCGGCCCGGGCCTCGCCCATCACGTAGCCGTGCGCGGGCAGGATGAAGCCGACGCCGCCCTCGGCGCAGGCGGTGTCGAGCTTGTCGAGCGAGTCGAGGTAGGCGTTCATGTTGCCGTCCGGTGGATCGACCACGGTGGTGCTGCCGTTCAGGATGTGGTCGCCCGAGAACAGCAGGCCGTCCTCCTCCAGCAGCAGGCACAGGTGGTTGGCCGCGTGGCCGGGCGTGTGGATCGCGCGCAGCGTGTGGGCCGGCACCCGGGTCTCGCCGCTGTCGCTGATCGCCGGCGCGGTCAGCACCAGGCGCTCGCCGTCGTGCAGCACGCGCTCGGGCGTGAAGCGGGCGCTTGAGCGCGCCGTCGGCGCCGAGGCCAGGCCGAGGATCGGAGGCGGGGTCTTGCACAGCTTCTGCAACGGCAGGGCGCCGGGCGAATGGTCGGCGTGCGAGTGGGTGCAAACGATCATCCGGATGTCGCCCTGGGTCGCGCGCCACAGCCGGCCGATGTGGTCGAAGTCGTTGGGGCCCGGGTCGATCACGATGTAGCCGCCGTCGGCGTCGCCGACGATGTAGCTGTTGGTGCCGGGACCGGTCATCGCGCCCGGGTTCGGGGCGGTCAGGCGCTGCACGTTCTTCAGCAGCGGCACGGGGTGCTCGCTCTGCCAGTCGAGGGTGTGGACGATCTGGCCATCGGGGCTGACCATGGCCAGCTCGCCGAAGGGCGATTCGTGTTCCATGTAGCGGGCCTCCTTCCCGGCCAGCCGGCCCGCGCGCGGACAGCTGGTCCACAGCGGGCCCTCGCCGGCCGCGCGCTGGGCGCAGGCATCGAGCACCGCATCGACCGTCGGATACGCGACCATGCGTTCCAGCGTGCGCACGGTCGGGAAGATCATGAAGAAGCTGCCGGCGGCGTGGCGCGCCAGCGCGTCGGCCGGCCGCACCCAGCAGGGCTCGAACTGTTCGGTCTCGTCGGCGGTCGGCGTCTGGCCTTCGGGCATGCGCGCCGCCAGGAAGGGCACGTCGAAGCGTTTGGGCAGGTCGCGATCGGTGATCCAGTGCGCGAAGGTGAAGATCTTGTCGGTCGACAGCCGCAGGCCGCGTTCCGCGCACTGGTCGGCGAAGGCCACCGTGGTGCCGGCGGTGCTGCGGTCCATCGAGGCGACCTCCTCGGCGCTCACGGGCCGGCCGTCGGCGTGATGGGCCAGCAGCACGCCGAGTTCCTCGAAGCTCTCGCGCACGGCAGCGATGGCCTGCGTGAGCTGCACCCGGCTCTGGGTGCGGCGGCGTGTCGCGATGGCGCGTGCCGTGGTGTCGCCCTCATCGATGCGGCCACCCGGGAAGACATAGGCGCCGGGCGCGAAGCTGGCGTTCGCGGAGCGCCGCGTCATCAGCACCTCGATGCCTTCGGGCGTGTCGCGCAGCAGCAGCACGGTGGCGGCGGCGCGCACGGGCGCCGGTTCGCGCTGGGGATGGAGAAGTTGGGTGGGGCGTACCATGGGTCGCGATTATCGGGAGATCGCGCGGGCCGCGTGCGGCAGCCGCCGTGTGACAGCGCCGCGCGTGGTCCCTAGAATGAGCGGATGGGGTCCGCCGCGACATGGCTGATGGCACTGGTCCTCCTCGCCCACGCGGCGGGAGCGGCCGGCGACCAAGCCGTGCCTGCCGCGGCACCCGCATCCAATTCTGCCGGCACCGTGGTCCTGATGGAACTCGACGGCGCCATCGGCCCCGCCGCGGTCGACCATGTGCGGCGCGGGCTTCGGCTGGCGGCCCGCGAACAGGCCCGGTTGCTGGTGATCCAGCTCGACACGCCCGGCGGGCTCGACACCTCGATGCGCAGCATCGTCAAGGACATCCTGGCCTCGCCGATCCCGGTGGCGACCTTCGTGGCGCCCGACGGGGCCCGTGCCGCCAGTGCCGGCACCTATATCCTCTACGCCAGCCATATCGCCGCCATGGCACCGGCCAGCAACCTCGGCGCCGCGACGCCGGTGGCGATCGGGGCGCCGGCGCCGATGCCGGTGCCGGCAGCGCCGGACGCGATGGCCGCCAAGCGCCTGGCCGACGCCTCGGCCTATCTCCGCAGCCTGGCGCAGCTGCGCGGGCGCAACGCCGACTGGGGCGAGCAGGCGGTGCGCGAATCGGCCAGCCTGTCGGCGTCGGAAGCGCTGCAGAAGAACGTCATCACGCTGATCGCGCAGGATGTGGCCGACCTGCTGCGGCAGGTGGATGGCCGTGAGGTGCGAACCGCGCTCGGCACGCAGCGGCTGGCGACGCAGCATGCGCAGGTGCTGGTGTTCGATGCCGACTGGCGCAGCCGGGTGCTGTCGGTGATCACCGAACCGAGCCTGGCCCTGGTGCTGATGATGCTGGGCATCTACGGGCTGCTGTTCGAGTTCTCCAACCCGGGCTTCGTGCTGCCCGGCGTGGTGGGTGCGATCAGCCTGATGCTGGCACTCTTCGGACTGCAGATGCTGCCGGTCAACTATGCCGGGCTGGGACTGATCTTCCTCGGCGTGGCCTTCCTCGTTGCCGAGGCCTTCCTGCCGAGCTTCGGCGCGCTCGGGGTCGGCGGCATCATTGCCTTCTCGATCGGCGCGGTGCTGCTGATCGACAACGACACCCCGGGTTTCGGCGTGCCGCTGTGGCTGGTGGCCCTGCTGGCCGTGGTCTCGGCGGCCTTCATCCTGCTGGTCGCGGGCATCGCCGCGAAGACCCGGCGGCGGCCGCAGGTGCTCGGCGTCGCGACACTGGTCGGCGCCACCGGCGAGCTGGTCGAGTTCGCCGATGGCGAAGGCTGGGCACAGATCCAGGGCGACTACTGGAAGGTCCGGGGCGCGGACGGCCTGCGCGCGGGCCGCCGCATCCGCGTGACGCGCGTGCAGGGGCTGGCCCTGCAGGTGGCGGAGGACAACACGGAGGGCCCGGCACGGGCTTGAGACATGTTCTTCAATTTCAATGTGGTGCTGTCGGGGCTCTTCGTCTTGCTGCTGGCGATGCTGGCGGCGGCCTCGCTGCGCATCCTGCGCGAGTACGAGCGCGGCGTGGTGTTCCAGCTCGGCCGCTTCTGGAAGGTCAAGGGGCCGGGGCTGGTGATCCTGATCCCCGGCCTGCAGCAGATGGTGCGGGTCGGGCTGCGCGTGATGGTGCTGGACATCCCGAGCCAGGACGTGATCACGCGCGACAACGTCTCGGTCAAGGTCAATGCGGTGCTGTACTTCCGCGTCGTCGATGCCGAGAAGGCGGTGATCCAGGTGGAGAAGTACTTCGAGGCCACCAGCCAGCTGGCGCAGACCACGCTGCGCGCGGTGCTCGGCAAGCACGAGCTCGACGACCTGCTGGCCGAGCGCGAGCGGCTCAACCTCGACATCCAGAAGATCCTCGCGGCCCAGACCGACCAATGGGGCATCAAGGTGACCAATGTCGAGATCAAGCACGTCGACCTCAACGACAACATGGTGCGGGCGATCGCCAGGCAGGCCGAGGCCGAGCGCGAGCGGCGGGCCAAGGTGATCCATGCCGAAGGCGAGCTGCAGGCCGCGGCCAAGCTGGCCGAGGCGGCCGAGATCCTGGGCCGCCATCCGCAGGCGCTGCAGCTGCGCTACCTGGAGACCCTCACGGTGATCGGTGCCGACAAGAATTCGACCATCGTGTTCCCGCTGCCGCTGGAACTGCTCGGGGCGCTGCTGCGGCGGCTGGAAACGCCTCCGCGGGCACCCGGCGGCTGACACCGCTCAGCGGCCGAACAGGTCGATGCCGCGCACCAGCCGCTTCGCCAGCCGCGGCTGGCGGAACTGATCGAGCCACCATTCGAGGGCCCGGCCCTCGTGCTCGCCGCGCCAGGCGACGTACAGGATGTTGGGCTCGCGCGGGTCGGCGGTCTTCTTCTCGACCAGCTCGCCGCGTGCCAGCAGCGAGGCCACGCGATGGCGCGGCAGCCAGCCCACGCCCAGCGCCTCGCGCTGCGCCAGCGCCTTGGCGTGCATGCTCGGCACCGCCAGCGTCGACTGGCCGCCGAGCAGGCCGTAGGCGCTGCCTTCGCTGGCGCGCGAGCTGTCGGCCACCACCACGGCGCGCTGGCGGGCCAGCAGGTCGCGGTCGAGCGGTTCGGCGGCCTTGGCCAGCGGATGGCGCGGCGAGACCGCGAACACCCACTCCATGACCCCGAGCTCGAACCAGCGCAGCCCCGGAATCGCCGGCGGCTCGTTGGTCGCGCCGACGACCAGGTCGGCACGGCCGTCGCGCAGCGCCTCCCAGGTGCCCTTGAGGACCTCGTGCGTCAGCCGCAGGCGCACGCCCGACTTCAGGGCGTCGAAAGCGGCGATCACCGGCAGCAGGGCCTCGAATTCGATCACCTCGTCGGTGACGATCCGAAGCCGGTCCTCCCAGCCGCTGGCGACCTGCCGCACGCGCTGCGACAGCCGCGCCACGTCCAGCGCCAGCCGCGCGGCCTCCTGGGCCAGCAGTTGCCCGGCGGCAGTCAGCTGGAGCCGGTAGCGGCGGCGGTCGAACAGCAGGGCGTCGAAGCGCTCCTCGAGCTGGCGCGCGGCGTGCGAGAGGGTGGACGGCGCCTTGCCCAGGCGGGCGGCGGCACGCGACAGGCTGCCGCTCTCGCGGATGGCTTCGAGCAAGGCGATCTCGTCGTCGGACAGCATCGGCGCTCCTTGGGGAAGGCGGGCCGAAATCATCGCATGGATGGCGAACATGTTCGACAGAACCGAACGTTTCCATCGGCGGCACGGGACGTCAAGAAGGTCCTGCGGGACGATCATTGCCTCACGGTCCTTTCACCGCAACCCCTCAGGAGTTCCTCATGAATCGCTTTCAACACAAGACAGTCCTGGTCACCGGCGGCACCAGCGGCATCGGCCTCGCGACCGCCAAGGCCTTCGCCGCCGAAGGCGCGCGCGTCGTCGTCACCGGCCGCGACGCCGCGGCGCTCGACCGGGCGCGCACCGAACTCGGCGCCGATGCCATCGCCATCCGCAACGACGCCGGCGTGCCCGCGGCGGCGAAGGAGCTCGCGGCGGCGATCGCCGGCCGGGGCTTGACGCTGGACGCCGTCTTCCTCAATGCCGGCATCGCGAAGTTCGCGGGCCTCGCCGATGTCACCGAGGCCTTCTGGGACGAAGCCTTCGACATCAACGTCAAGGGCGTGTTCTTCCAGGTCCAGGCGCTCGCGCCGCTGCTCGAAAAGGGTGCCTCGATCGTGATCAACGGCTCGATCAATGCCCACATCGGCATGCCCAACACCGCGGTCTATGCCGCCAGCAAGGCGGCGGTGATCTCGCTCGCGAAGACGCTGTCGGCCGAGCTGCTGCCGGGCGGCGCGCGCGTCAACGTGGTCAGCCCGGGCCCGATCCGCACGCCGCTCTACGGCAAGCTCGGACTGGATGCGGCGGCGCTGGACGCCACGGCGGCGCAGATCCAGGCGCAGATTCCGCTCGGGCGCTTCGGCACGCCGGAGGAACTCGCCGCCACCGTGCTGCACCTGGCGGCGCCCGAATCGGCCTTCGTCGTGGGCACCGAGATCATCGTCGACGGCGGCATGAGCGGGCTCTGATCCGCCTTGCCCAGGGTGCGGGCCGGGCGGTCGAGACGCCGAGGCGCTCGGCGCGGCCTCAGGCTTCCGGCTCCTCGAAGGCGAAGCCGACGCCGTAGACCGAGCGGATCGCGTCGGATGCTGGCGCCGCGGCGGCCAGCTTGCGGCGCAGGTTCTTGATGTGGCTGTCGATCGCGCGCTCGGCCACGTCGACCGTGTCCTCGTAGGCCAGGTCCAGCAGCTGCGCACGCGAGAAGATGCGCCCCGGCTGCCGCGACAGCGCCTGGAGCAGGCGGAACTCGAGCCGGGTCAGGTTCAGCGCGACGCCGTCGAAGCTGGCGCGCCAGTGCGTGTCGTCGAGCTGCAGGCGCCGGGCTGCCGAGGTCGTCGCACCGGCGCCCGCGCTGCGGCGCAGGACGGCGCGCACCCGCGCCACGACTTCGCGCGGCGAGAAGGGCTTGCAGATGTAGTCGTCGGCACCGAGCTCCAGGCCGAGCAGGCGGTCGACCTCCTCGATGCGCGCGGTGAGCATGATCACCGGGTGCGTGCTGTTCAGGCGGGCGCGCCGCAGCACCTCGATGCCATCCAGCCGCGGCAACATGATGTCGAGCAGCGTGAGATCGGGCGGCTCGTGCAGCATCCGCTCGAGTGCGCGCTCGCCATCGGCGGCACGCTCGGTCTGGTAGCCGGCGTGCTGCAGGTAGTCGACCAGCACCGACGCGATGTCGTCCTCGTCCTCGACGACCAGGATTCTGTTCATTGGAAGCTCCTCATGGCAACGGCTCCGTGTGCGTCAGCGGCAGGGTCAGCACGATACCCACCCCGCCCAGCGGCGACGCCGCCGCCTCGATGCCGCCGCCGTGCGCCTCGACGGTCGCGCGGCAGATCGCCAGCCCGAGTCCGGAGCCGCCGAGGGCCCGGTTGCGAGAGGCTTCGCCGCGGAACAGCCGCTCGAACAGCCGCGGCAGCTCGGCGGCCGTGACGCCGGGCGCGCTGTCGTCGAATCGAAGCTCCAGCCGCTCGCTGTCCGCCGAGCCCTCGATCCGCGCGCCGATGCGCAGGCGGCCGCCAGCGTCGGTGTAGCACAGCGTGTTTTCCAGCAGGTTCATGAAGACCAGGTGCAGGCGGTGGGGATCGCCCTGCAGCGCGGGCCGGCGCCGGGCCGACAGCTGTTCGAGCTCGGTGGCATCGATGGCGATGTGTCGCTGCGCGAAGCGCTCGCGCGTCAGGGCCAGAGCCTCCTCGAGCAGGGCCAGCGGGTCCAGCGCGACGAAGGGCGCCGGCGCATCGGCGCGCTCGTGCATGCTGCTGCGCAGGTCGTCGACCAGTTGGCTCAGCCGCATCACCTGCCGGTGCAGGCGCAGCGCGGTCTTGTCGTCGAAGCGGCGCACACCGTCCTGCAGTGCCTCGATCTCGGCCCGCATCGCGGCCAGCGGCGTTCGCAGCTCGTGGGCGACGTCGGCCAGCCAGGCCCGGCGCGAGGACTCGATGCCGTCGAGGCGTTCGGCCATTCCGTTGAAGGTGCGGCCGAGCAAGGCCAGCTCGTCCTGCCCGCGCACCGGCACGCGGGCGTCCAGCCGACCTTGCGCGATGCGTTCGGCGCCCTGCGTCAGCGCCTCGATGGGGGCGAACCAGCGCCGCGCCAGCAGCCACGAAAGCAGCAGCGCGATCGCCAGGCCGGCGATGCCGGTCCAGACCACGAAGCCCGCCTGCCGGGCGACGAAAGCGCGGTCGGCCTCGGTCTCGAGGCCTTCGAGCGGCGCCAGCAGCAGCACGCCGATGACGCGATCGCCGTCGCGCAACGGCAGCCGGGCCGCGGTGGCAGGGTCGACCCGGGCGCCGGCGATCCAGTGGTCGGCGGCGTCGACCAGGCCCAGCCGCTGGTAGACCGAGTCCGGACGGTTGCGAGGGTCCCGCATCGCACCCGGTGGCGGCAGCGGCAGGTTCAGGCGCGGCGGCAGCAGTTCGGGCGGCAGCGGCCGCGGTCCGCCCGGGCTGGCAAACGGCGGACCGTCCTGCCAGGGCGGCGGGCGGAAGTCCTCGGGCGGCCAGGGCGGGATGGTGCGCATGCCGCCGCCGTCGGGACCGGGGGGCGGCATCTTGCTGTGGGGCGGACCCTGGCGACGGAAGGGTTCCATCTGCAGGCGGAACCAGGCCTCCTCGTCGTGGCGCAAGGCGTCCCAGTTGCCCTCGGCCGCGTGGCTCTTTTTCAGGATCTCGGCGAACCAGTCCATGCGCCGGAGCTCCACCTCGGCCACGTAGGGACCGAGTCCGCGCTGCAGGCCGAGCCACGAGAAGCCCGTGAAGATCAGCAGCAGGGCCAGCAGCAGCACGGCGAGCGCGAGGAATATCTTTCGGAAGAGCGTCAGTCGAGGCATGGCGGCGAAGGGCGAACCGCATTTTGCGGCATGGCCCAGGGTGAACGGGCCCCTAGACGGCGATCGAGATCGCGATGCTCGCGCTGTAGCCGTTGGTCGCGTCGCCGCTGAAGTCCACCATCTCGAGGGAAGTGCCGTCGCTGAAGACGTTGTCGGTGGCGAAGCTGATCCCATTGAGGTTGGCGACGCTCTGCGAATAGCCTGCCGCGCTGCCATAGATGGCGCGCAGGGTGTCGGTCGGGAACGCGAGCTGCGTGGTCCGGAGCTTGTTGCCGGCCGAGTTGGCCGTCGACAGGCTGCGGTAGATCTCCAGGTGCATGTGAGGCATGCGGCCGGCGTAGCAGCCGGGCACCACCGTGACGAAGCGCACATTGCCGTTGGTGTCGGTTTCCTGCACGCCCCGCAGGTGGTTGTCGGCCAGGCTCTGGGTGGTGTAGACGGAATAGGTGCCTTCGCGGGTGCAATGCCACAGGTAGATCGCATAGCCCGCCAGCGGCGCGCAGGCGGACTGCGTGTTGGTCAGCGTGATCGAGAGCGTCAGCGGTGCGCCCCCCACCTGGACGCTGCTGCCGACGTTGGTGCGGATGTCCGAGCGCACGATGCCGGCGAGTGCCAGCACGTTGTAGTTGTTGTTGCTGGCCGTCGAGCCGTCCGCGGGGTAGGGGCCGGCCGTTTCCTCGGGCACGACCTGGCAGCTGCTGGTGGTGGCGGACGTCGTGGCTGCCGCCGTTTCGGCCGCCGTGGCGCTGTCCGTGGCGGTGCTGGCGCTCGTTGCCAGGGCCGTCGACAGGGTCGACGTGCCGGTACTGCCGGCAGCGCCTCCGCCGCCGCAGCCGGCCAGCGTCAGCAGGCCCAGGGAGCCGAGCGCGCCAAGCGCCTGGCGGCGGCCGGCTGCGGGCATCGGGGACAGGGAATCGGGCATGTGTGTTTCCTCCTGCGCGGAACTTGCGCGGCTGCGACTGTGCGCCACGATCTGGGAGAAATCGTGTGCAGTCACAGGCCCTGGAGGCGCGGGGCGCCGGCGGCCTGGCGTTCCAGCGGCAGTCTCAGCGTGATGCCGAGGCTGCCGAGCGGCGACGGAGCGGCATAGATCCGCCCGCGGTGATCGCTCACGATCTGTTCGCAGAGCGCGACGCTCGCGATGGTGTCGAGATCGCTGCGCCAGCGCGGACTGCGGGCGGCGGCGGCATCGAAGCAGCGCGCGAGGCGCGGCTCGTCGAGGCCGGGGGCGGCATCGATGAAATTGACGACGGCATGGGCGCCGTCGATGCGGCCGAGCACCTGCAGCGTGCTGCCGGCATGCATCGCGCGGCACGCCAGCTCGACGATGTGGGCCAGCACCTCCTGCATGCCCGGGAGGTCGAGCACCACCGGCAGCGGATCGGCCGGCAGCTTCAGTTCGAGCGCCATGCCGGCCGCCTGCAGCCGGCCGCGCAGCGACTCCGACATCTGGTGCAGCAGCTGGCGGATGTCGGTGCGGCTGCGCGGCCCGGCCGCATGGGCAAGGCGCGCGATGGCCGGTCGGGCGGCGGCGGCCCGCGGTCGCAGCAGGCGCCAGGGCAGGCAGAGCAGCAGCGCGAGGAGGAGGGCGAAGCAGGCGGGGATGGGGTTCATCGGAAAGTGAAAAATTCAGTTGCGATGCCGCGCATTAGTCCCTGGCTGAGGCGCTGGCGCAACAACATCGGCCCGCCGCGCCAGGCCTTCAAGATGTCTCCGCATTCGGGGTGCAGCATGCGGTTCGGGGTCGGTGCCGCTCGTGCCATCGTGGCTTCGTTTTCCGCTCGCCGAGGCCTTCCATGTCCCTGCCCCATGCCCTCCTGATCCGCAACGTTCGCCCCCTGGGCAAGGCGCCGTGCCTTTCGCCACGCCAGCGGCCATGACGCGGCCAGCCAGTCGCTGGCGCTGGCCCGGGCTTTCCTGGCCCGGGGCACGACGCGGCTGCGGACCCAGGCCTTGGACACAGCGAGACGATGCAAGTACTTACAAAATATGGCCCTAATTGGAAAGGTGGAATTTGGATGATCTTCCGGGCAGAATCCCGCCAGATGAAATTACGGACCGGCGCCCTACTTGGTATCACCTTGCTCTCCCTGGCCTCGCCCGCCGCATTCGGCCAATCGACGGACGTTCAGGATTCATCCGGTTCCGGGTGGTGGGAAGCGGTCATCGGACCCTTCGCGGTCCACTTCAGCAACGAGAACGATCACAAGCACGTCTACCTGCTGGGCATCGAGCGCAACCGGGAGGACGGCTGGATGTGGGGTTTCTCGGCGTTCCGGAATTCGTTCGGCCAGGCCTCCGGCTACGGCTATTACGGCTATCGCTGGGACGGGCTGTTCGGCAACCCCGCGTTCTACGCCAAGCTGTCGGCCGGCATCATCTACGGCTACAAGGACGAGTACGAGGACAAGGTGCCGTTCAACCACAACGGCTTCGGCCTCGGCATCATTCCCGCGATCGGCTGGCGGCTGACCAAGGACGACGCCTTGCAGGTCGGGACGCTCGGGACCGCCGGCCTCATCTTCACCTACAACCGCAAGTTCTGAGACCACCCCCGAAGCGCCTGCGGCGCTCCCCCTCCAGGGGGCGATACCAGCGGCCCGGCAAAGCCGGTTCCGCGGTATCCCTGGCCCGGGACTGCACCCGATTCGACCCCGAGGGCGCATCGGGGCAGCGGATAATCCCCCGATGCGAATCCGCTTCACCAAGATGCAGGGCGCCGGCAACGACTTCGTCGTGCTGGACGAAACCCGCGCGCCGCTCGGCCTCGACGCCGCGCAGTACCGCTTCCTGGCCGACCGCCACTTCGGCGTCGGCGCCGACCAGATCCTCTCGGTGCGGCCGTCGCCGGCCGAAGGCATCGACTTCCAGTACGTGATCCACAACGCCGACGGTGGCGAGGTCGAGCAATGCGGCAACGGCGCGCGCTGCTTCATGCGTTTCGTGCGCGAGCGCCAGCTGACGGCCAAGGACGCGGTGCGGGTGCAGACGCTGTCCGGCGTGATCGAGCCGCGGATGGGCGCCGACGGCCGGGTCACGGTCGACATGGGCGCCCCGATCTTCGATCCGGCCCGGGTGCCCTTCGACACCGCCGGGCTCAACCCGCAGCCTGAAGGCGGGTGGCACACCTGGCACCTGGCGCTCGATACCCATGCCGGCAGTGCCATCGTCGCCCTCGCCGTGCTGTCGATGGGCAATCCGCACGCGGTGCAGATCGTCGCCGACGTCGATACCGCGCCGGTCGCGGCCCAGGGCCCGCTGATCGAGCACCATCCCCGTTTTCCGCAGCGCGTCAATGCCGGCTTCATGCAGGTGGTCGACCGCTCCCGGGTGCGCCTGCGTGTTTTCGAGCGCGGCGCCGGCGAGACCCTGGCCTGCGGGACCGGCGCCTGCGCGGCGGTGGTGGCCGGCATCCGGCTCGGCCTGCTCGATGCCCGGGTCGACGTTCAGACCCATGGCGGACTGCTCACCATCGAATGGGCCGGCGACGGCGCCCCGGTGCTGATGACCGGGCCGGCGGTCACCGTCTTCGAGGGCGACATCGAGGTGCCGGACCCGTCATGACCCCCATCAACACCAACCCCATGAATCCGATCACCGAAGACGACATCGCCAACTACCTCGCGAACACGCCCGACTTCTTCGAGCGCCACGCCCAACTGCTCGGCCAGGTGCAACTGACCAGCCCGCACGGCAACCGCGCCGTGAGCCTGCAGGAGCGCCAGGCCGAGATGCTGCGCGAGAAGATCAAGGCGCTCGAGCATCGCGTGATGGACATGGTTCGCCACGGCACCGAAAACGTCGTCACGGCCGACCGCCTGCAGCGCTGGACCCGCGGCCTGCTGACGACCCGCGACCCGCGCGGATTGCCGGCACAGATCGCCGGCCAGCTGCAGACCCTGTTCATGGTTCCGCAGACCGCCATCAAGGTCTGGGACTGCGACAGCGCCTACCAGGGCGAGCCCTACGCCCAGTGGGTCAGCGACGACGTCAAGGCCCTCGCCACCTCGCTGACCGCGCCCTACTGCGGCCTCAACGCCGGCTTCGAGGCCGCCGGCTGGCTGGCCGAGCCGCAGGCGGCGGTGTCGATTTCGCTGATCCCGCTGCGGCCCGAGCCCGAGGCGCCGGCCTTCGGCCTGCTGGTGCTGGCCTCGCCCGATGCCCAGCGCTTCAACGCCGAGATGGGCACCGACTTCCTGGAGCGCATCGCCGAGCTGGCCTCGGGCGCGCTGTCGCGTTTGCGGCCTTGAACCGGCGTTTGCGGCGCGGCGTCCTGGGCGCGCTGGCGATCGGGGTGGCGGGCTACGCGGCGATCCACCTGATGGTCTGGCGGCATGCGCTCGCGCGTCTCGCCGAGCCGCCGCAGCGCCCCGCCGATGCGGCGCTGGTCCTCGGCAACCGGGCCTACAAGGATGGCCGGCCGAACCCCTGCCTGACCGGACGGGTCGATGCCGGCCTGGCGCTGGCGAAGGCCGGCACGGTGCGCCAACTGGTGTTCACCGGCGGTGTCGACAGCGAGGATGGTCGCATCGAGGCCGAAGTGATGGCGCAGCACGCGCGCAGCATGGGCTACACCGGTGCGTTGCTGCTGGAGCCGGCGTCGCAGTCGACCCGCGAGAACCTGTCGATGTCGCGCGACGTGCTGCGGGCCGCGGGCATCCGCAGCGTGGTCATCGTGACCGAGCCCTACCACCTGTGGCGGGTCGAGCGGCTGGCGCGCGCCTCCGGTTTCGATCGCCTGTTCGACGTCCAGTTCGCGGCCGCGCCGAGCAGTTGCTGGCAGCGCTGGGGCATGGCCTTCAAGGGCGCGTTGCGCGAGCCGCTGGCGATCGTGAACAATGCCAGGTACTTTTAGCTCGCCCCCAGGTTGGCTCACGTCGTGTAGCCGCCCACCCCCTGCCGGGGGCAACACCAGCGGCCCGGCGATGCCGGTTCCGCGGTGTTTCACGAAGGGGCCTGGCTGCGCCGGCCGGAAGGCGCTGGTTTCCGGATTTCTGGCAGGAGCCGCATCTTGAACTCGGGTTGGATCGAGAAGTACCTGGAACACGTGCGCGTGGAGCGCCGGCTGGCGGCGCGCACGGTCGAGCTCTACGCCATCCACCTGGCGACGCTGGCGCAGAACGCCGCGGCTGCCGGGTTGGCGCTCGATCAGGTGCAGACCGCCCACGTGCGGCGCTGGATGGCCCAGCTGCATGGCTCCGGCCACGCGTCGCGCGGCATCGCGCTGGTGCTCTCGTGCTGGCGCAGCTTCTACCGCTGGCTCGGCAATGAAGGCTGGGTCGGATCGAACCCGGTGCAGGATGTCCATGCGCCGAAGGCCGCGCGGCCGCTGCCCAAGGCGCTCGCGGTCGACGAGGCGGTGCGGCTGGCCGACCTTCACGATGCCGAGGCCGACCCCTGGGACGAGGCGCGCGACCGCGCGATCGTCGAGCTGCTCTATGGCTGCGGCCTGCGCGTCGGCGAGCTGATCGGCCTGGACGTGCGCGCCAGCGGCACGGCGCGCGGCTGGATCGACCTCGACGCCGCCGAGGCCCACGTGCTCGGCAAGGGCAGCAAGCGCCGCATCGTGCCGGTGGGCGGCAAGGCGCTGGAGGCGCTGCGGGCCTGGCTGGCGCTGCGCGACGACTGCGCGGCGCTCGAGGCCGCCCGGCTGCGCGACCCCGGCAACGCAGCGGCGCTCTTCATCGGCCGCAACGGCACCCGCTTCTCGGCCCATTCGGTCTGGAAGCAGCTGCGCGGACGCAGCCTCAAGTCCGGCTTGTCGGCGCCGGTGCACCCGCACATGCTGCGGCATTCCTTCGCCAGCCACCTGCTGCAGTCCAGCAGCGACCTGCGGGCGGTGCAGGAACTGCTGGGCCACGCCAACATCTCCACCACGCAGGTCTACACCCGGCTGGATTTCCAGCATCTCGCCAAGGCCTACGATGCCGCCCATCCGCGGGCCCAGGCCCGCGACGAGGGCCCGCCGCCGATCGGCGGCGGGCTGCGCAAGAACAAGAGCAGGAACCCATGAAGCTTCTCCGTCTGCGCTCCGGCAAGGAGCGCTCGCTGCTGCGCCGCCACCCCTGGGTCTTCGAATCGGCGATCGCCAAGGGCGGCGGCGATGCCGGCGAGACGGTCCGCATCGAGGCCGACGATGGCCGCTTCCTGGCCTGGGCCGCGTACAGCCCGCATTCGAAGATTCGGGCCCGTGCCTGGAGCTTCGACGAGGCGCAGCGCATCGACGCCGACTTCCTGGCGGCACGGGTCGCGCAGGCGGTCCGCGCCCGCCAGCTGTTCGACGTGCAGAGCGATGGCGTGCGCCTGGTGCACGGCGAGGCCGACGGCCTGCCGGGCCTGATCGTCGACCGCTACGGCGACACGCTGGTGGCGCAGTTCCTGTCGGCCGGCGTCGAGCGCTGGAAGGCCGTGCTGGCCGACGCGCTGCTCGCCGCCACCGGTCTCGAAAAACTGTACGAGCGCTCCGACGCCAGCGGCCGCGAGCGCGAGGGCCTGAAGCCGCGGACCGGCTGGCTGCGCGGCAGCGGCCCGACCGAACTGCGGATCCGCGAGCACGACTGGCAGCTGGGCCTGGACATCGCGACCGGCCACAAGACCGGCTTCTACCTCGACCAGCGCGACAGCCGCCGGCGTTTCGCCGAACTGGCCGCCCGGCGGCGCTTTCGCCGCGTGCTGAACTGCTTCTGCTACACCGGCGGCTTCACGGTCGCCGCGCTGGCCGGCCTGCAGGCGGCCGGGGCGGTCGAGGGCGCCGAGCTGATCTCGATCGATTCCTCGCTGCCGGCGCTGGAGCGCGCGCGGGCCCATGTGGCGCTCAACGGTTTCGACGAGGCCCGCACCGAATTCCTCGATGCCGACGTCAATGCCAGCCTGCGCCGCTTCGTCGACGAGGGCCGGCAGTTCGACGCCATCGTGCTCGATCCGCCGAAGTTCGCGCCGACCGTGGCCCACGCCGAGCGCGCCGCGCGCGCCTACAAGGACCTCAACCGGCAGGCCTTCAAGCTGCTGGCGCCGGGCGGCCATCTGCTGACCTTCTCGTGCTCGGGCGGCATCGGCGCCGACCTGTTCCACAAGATCGTCGCCTCGGCCGGCATCGATGCCGGGGTCGACGGCTACATCACCGAGCGCCTGGGCGCCGCGCCCGACCATCCGATGACCATCGAGTTCCCCGAAGGCGAGTACTTGAAAGGCCTGGTGGTGGTGCGCAAGTAGGCTTTGTCCCTGCCGCGGCGGGGCCGGGCGGCCGTCGCTAAACTTCCCGCCTTCGCCTGTTTCCCCCGTTCCCCTCGTTTCCCCGGAGCATCCCCATGGCCCTCATCCCCGCCACCATCCTCACCGGCTTCCTCGGCTCCGGCAAGACCACCCTGCTTAAGCGCATCCTGAGCGAGGCCCATGGCCAGAAGATCGCCGTGATCGAGAACGAGTTCGGCGAGGAGAACATCGACAACGACATCCTGGTCACCGAGTCGAAGGAGCAGATCGTCCAGATGAGCAACGGCTGCATCTGCTGCACCATCCGCGAAGACCTGCGCGAGGCGCTGCAGCTGCTGGCGGCCAAGAAGCGCAAGGGCCTGCTCGACTTCGACCGCGTGGTGATCGAGACCACCGGACTGGCCGACCCGGGCCCGGTGGCCCAGACCTTCTTCATGGACGACGAGATTGCCGAAAGCTACTTGCTCGACTCGATCCTGACCCTGGTCGATGCCAAGCACGCCCCGCAGCAGCTCAACGACCGCCAGGAGGCGCGCCGCCAGGTCGGCTTCGCCGACCAGATCTTCATCAGCAAGAGCGACCTGGTCGCCGAGGAGGAGACCGACGCGCTGATCCACCGGCTCAAGCACATGAACCCGCGGGCGCCGCAGCAGAAGGTGCATTTCGGCGAAGTCCCCATCGAGGACGTGTTCGACCTGCGCGGCTTCAACCTCAACGCCAAGCTGGACATCGACCCGGACTTCCTCAAGGAGGAAGAGGCGCACGACCACGACCATGACCATGGCGAGCATTGCGACCATCCCTCGCATGCGCACGAGGGCCATGGCCACCACCACCACCACGATGACGACGTCAAGAGCTTCGTCTATCGCTCCGACCGGGCCTTCGATCCGGCCCGGCTGGAGGACTTCCTGGGTGCGATCGTCAACATCTACGGTCCGCGGATGCTGCGCTACAAGGGCGTTCTGCACATGCAGGGCACCGAGCGCAAGGTGATCTTCCAGGGCGTGCACCAGCTCATGGGCAGCGACCTCGGCCCGGCCTGGGGCGGCGACGAAAAGCGCACCAGCCGCATGGTGTTCATCGGAATCGACCTGCCGCGCGAGATCCTGGAACAGGGCCTGGACCAGTGCCTGGTCTGATCCTCCGGCCACGCGCCCGGGGTTCTCTATACAATCGCGCGCCTGTTCCGGGGGCTGCGATCGACCTTCTTTGAGCGAGTGTGACTTCCGGCATAGGGCCGGGCGCGTTTCGGGGCCGAATTCGGGGGTATAACCCCGGGGTTCGCCATCGGCGAGCACCCATGATCTGAATGCGCGTCCGAGTCCATCGAAGGAGCCAGTCACCGTGAAGAAACCCGCCGCCCACGCCAAGCCCGCGACGAAGCCCACCGTCAAGAAGACGGTGGCTGCCAAGCAGGCTGTGCCCGCGGCGAAGAAGGTTTCCGCCAAGCATGCCGCGCCGTCCCCGTCTCCCGCCCGGAGCACGGCCCCTGCGGCCGCGAGCACCTCCTCCTCCAAACCGGCCGGCGCCCCCGCCGCGCCACCTGCACCATCGAGTCCCATGAAAAAAACGGCTGCCGCCTCCACCATTTCCGCCCCGGCGACGCCCGCAACGACCGCCGCACCCGCCCGCGGCGGCCGCGTGTCGCGGCTGTCCCAGCTCACGGTCCCCTCCATGCCGCAATCGGTGGCCTCCACGGCGGCCAAGTCCAGCTTCGTCCAGATCACCTCGAACGCGCTGGTGCCGCCGCCGCCGATCGCGGTCAAGAAGGATCCCAAGCTGGTCAACAACTGGAAGACCAAGTCGGCCGAGGAGCTGAGCGACGCCGAAGTGATCGCCATGCCGGATTCCGAGTACATGAACGAGAAGCAGATGGCGTTCTTCCGCCTCAAGCTGCAGGAACTCAAGCGCGGCATCCTCGAGAATGCCGGCGAGACCACCGAGCACCTGCGCGAGGACACGGTGGTCGTGCCCGATCCGGCTGATCGCGCCACCATCGAGGAAGAGCATGCGCTCGAACTGCGCACCCGTGACCGCGAGCGCAAGCTGCTGAAGAAGATCGAGCAGTCGATCCAGCGCATCGATGCCGGCGACTATGGCTACTGCGACGAGACCGGCGAGCCGATCGGCGTCGGCCGCCTGCTGGCCCGTCCGACCGCCACGCTGTCGCTCGAAGCGCAGCAGCGCCGCGAGCTCAAGCAGAAGATGTTCGGCGACTGATCACGGGAGAAATCGGACGGAGACGCTGCGCATGGCCAAGGAAGATTCCGGTCGCTTGCTGTCGAAGGTGGCGAAGTTCGTTCGCAATCCCCTGAAGGATTGGTCCGAGCTCGACGCCGACGAGTCGTCGACGCTCGAAAACGGCTACAGCCGTGAAATGCTCAAGGAGATGATCGAGCGGCGGCAGCGCAACGACTTCGTGCGCCGCCGCGAGTTCGACATGCTGCGCAAGCTGCGCCAGCGCGAGGCGGCCGGCGGGCGCGACCCGGCGGCCACGCCGTCTTCCTTCAATGTCAGCAGCACCTCCGGCAAATCGGAGGGCAGGGCGCTCACGCTCAAGAAGATCGACGAGATCGAAGAGCAGATGTCCCAGCAGTGGTGGAAGGGCCGGGACCCCCGCGCCGCGACGGCCGCAGAGGGTGCGTCCGCCGACGGTTCGCATATGGCCGAGCAGCACGCGCGCGCCTATGCCGACACCGTGCCCGGCGTGCCGCAGGGCGGGGTCCAGGGCCTGCAGGTCCAGCTGCCGGCGCACGACGGCAGCATCGAGGAAGCCGCGATCCGCTACGCCCACGGCGACGATGCGGGCGCCGAGGCGATCCTGCTGCAGGCGCTGGCGCCCGACAGCCCGACCGCCGAACACGACGACACCTGGCGGACGCTGCTCGACCTCTACCGTGCCATCGGCGAGGCCGAGAAGTTCGTGGCCGCCAGCACTCGCTATGCCCAGCGCATGAAGCAGGCGGCGCCCGAGTGGATGTCGTTCCGCGCCCTGGCGAATTCGGCCCGTGCCTCGACGGCGGGCCCGCACGAGCCGCCACCGGTCGCGGCCAGTGATGCCGACTGGGCCAGCCCGCCGCGGCTCTCGCGCCAGGGCCTGATCGGCCTGACGCGCGCGCTCGGCGCCGCAGGTCCGTCCTGGCGGCTCGACTGGAGCGCGATCGACGCCATCGAGCCCGATGCCGCCGGGCCGCTGCGGGCCTTGTTCACCCATTGGGCCGATTCCACGGTACAGCTGCGTTTTCGCGCCGCCGACCGTCTCCTGCTGGTGCTCGCCGAAGCCACGCCGGCCAACGACCGGGGCGTCGATGCGGTCTGGTGGCAGCTGCACATGGCGGCCTTGCGCATGATGCACCGGGCCGACGAATTCGAATTGCTGGCGCTCAACTACTGCATTACCTACGAGGTGTCGCCGCCGCCTTGGGAGGATCCCAAGGGCAACTATGGGTCGCTGGACGCCTTTCCGGCGGCGAAGCCTGCTGACAGGGGGGCCTCGATCGATTCCGCCGGCGCAGCGCCGGCCGCGGCGAGCGCGGGCCCCAGCCTGCTGGTCGGCGACCTGGTCGGGGAATCGCTCTCGACTTGGCAGCGTCTCGATGCGGAGCTGGCCGATTCGACGACGCCCACCGTTTCCTGCGCGGCCCTGGTGCGGATCGATTTTGCCGCCGCCGGCACCCTGCTCAACTGGGTCACCGACCACCACGGCCGCGGCCAGAAGCTCCAGTTCGTCGACGCCCACCGCCTGGTGGCGGCCTTCTTCGAAGTCATCGGCATCGTCGACCACGCCTCGGTCGCCCTCAGAAAAGACTGACTTCGGCGGCTGCCGGGGTTGAGATCCGGGCCTTTGCCCTGAGATTGCTTCGATGGAACAATTTCACGGAACCACGATTATCAGCGTCCGGCGCAAGGTGGCCGGGGCCGCCGACCAGGTCGCCATCGGCGGCGACGGCCAGGTCACGCTCGGCAACATCGTCATCAAGGGCACGGCGCGCAAGGTGCGCCGGCTCTACCACGGCAAGGTGCTGGCCGGCTTCGCGGGCGCGACCGCCGACGCTTTCACGCTGTTCGAGCGTTTCGAGGCCAAGCTCGAGAAGCACCAGGGACACCTGGCCCGGGCGGCGATCGAGCTGACCAAGGACTGGCGCACCGACCGCGTGCTGCGCCGTCTCGAGGCCATGCTGGCGGTGGCCGACGCCACCACCTCGCTGATCATCACCGGCAACGGCGACGTGCTGGAACCCGAGAACGGCATCATCGCGATCGGATCCGGCGGCGCCTACGCGCAGGCCGCGGCCAAGGCGCTGGTCGAGAACTCCGAGTTGCCGGCCGAGCAGATCGTGAAGAAAGCGCTGGAGATCGCCGCCGATCTCTGCATTTACACCAACATGCACCACACGGTCGAGACCCTCTGAGAAGCGCGAGCCCCTTCATGTCCATGACCCCCCAGGAAATCGTCTCCGAACTCGATCGCCACATCGTCGGGCAGTCCCAGGCCAAGCGTTCGGTCGCGATCGCGCTGCGCAACCGCTGGCGTCGCCAGCAGGTCGAGGAGAAGCTGCGCGCCGAGATCACGCCCAAGAACATCCTCATGATCGGCCCCACCGGGGTCGGCAAGACCGAGATCGCACGCCGGCTGGCCCGGCTGGCCGATGCCCCCTTCATCAAGGTGGAAGCGACGAAATTCACCGAGGTCGGCTACGTCGGCAAGGACGTCGACTCGATCATCCGCGACCTGGCCGAGATCGCGATCAAGCAGACCCGCGAGGCCGAGAGCGCCAAGGTCCGCATGCGGGCCGAGGATGCCGCCGAAGAACGCATCCTCGACGTCCTGCTGCCGCCCGCGCGCCTGCCCGACGGCGCATTGAGCGACACCCCCAGCCCGACCCGCCAGGCCTTCCGCAAGAAGCTGCGCGAGCACGAGCTCGACGACAAGGAGATCGAGATCGACCTCGCGGAGACCCGCCAGCCGCTGGAGATCATGGGCCCGGCGGGCATGGAGGAAATGACCGAGCAGCTGCGCAGCATGTTCGGCCAGCTCGGCCAGACCAAGCGCAAGAACCGCAAGCTCAAGATCGCCGAGGCGATGCGCCTGCTGATCGACGAGGAAGCCGCCAAGCTGGTCAACGAGGACGAGATCCGCACCCAGGCGATCCACAATGCCGAGCAGAACGGCATCGTCTTCATTGACGAGATCGACAAGGTGGCGAGCCGCAACGAGGCCCAGGGCGCGGATGTCTCGCGCCAGGGCGTGCAGCGCGACCTGCTGCCGCTGGTCGAGGGCACTGCGGTCAGCACCAAGTACGGCGTGGTGCGCACCGACCACATCCTGTTCATCGCCAGCGGCGCCTTCCACCTGAGCAAGCCGAGCGACCTGATTCCCGAGCTGCAGGGCCGTTTCCCGATCCGGGTCGAACTGCAGTCGCTGTCGGTGGCCGATTTCGAGGGCATCCTGACTCAGACCCAGGCCTCGCTGGTCAAGCAGTACCAGGCGCTGCTGGCCACGGAGGGCGTCACGCTCGAGTTCACGCCCGAGGGCATCACGCGATTGGCCAACATCGCCTTCGAGGTCAACGAACGGACCGAGAACATCGGCGCCCGCCGGTTGTCGACCGTGATGGAGCGCTTGCTCGACGAAGTCAGTTTTGATGCCGCCAGGTTGGACGGCCAAGCAGTGCACATCGATGCCGCCTATGTGGATCAGCGCCTTCAGGCACTCAGTCACGACGAAGACCTTTCTCGATTCATCCTTTGAGATGTGGCTCGCCCCCAGGTTGCCCGGCACTTCGTGTCCGGGCGCCCACCCCCTGCCGGGGGCAACACCAGCGGCCTGGCAAAGCCAGATCCGCGGTGTTTCACCAACGGGCCTGGCTGCGCCGGCCAGTAAGAAGCGGCGCACTGTCTTCGACGGCGGCGCGCAGCGCTCGCCTGTTCGGGGGCAGTCGCGGAACCGGCTTTGCCGGGCCGCTGACTGCGCCCCGGCAGGGGGTGGGCGGCTACACGCAGTGAGCCAACCTGGGGGCGAGCCTATCTCTTGCATTACTTTCATTGCGTGAGCTAAGTGCTTCATTTGCAACGGAATTCGGCGTTTTTGAGCTTGCAAAAACATCGCTAAGTCATTGATTCCATTACAAAAAATACCCGTGACGCCTGGTTGCGCGGTAGGTGTTTCCTGCTACAGTGGAAAAAAGTGCAGTTAAGTGGGAAAAAGTGTCCAGCAAGGCCTGATTCGGGCCTCGCGACACCTCCCAACACCGGGGTCTCGTGGTCGTGTTTCAAGGCGCTTCATCGCTCAGTCTGGATGCCAAGGGGCGGCTCTCCGTGCCGACCCGGCACCGTGACGTCCTGAGCGCGACCGCGGCCGGCCAACTCACGATCACCAAGCACCCGCATGGCTGCCTGATGCTGTTCCCGCGTCCCGAATGGGAGAAGTTCCGCGAGCGCATCGCCGCGCTGCCGATGTCGGCGCAGTGGTGGAAGCGGGTCTTCCTCGGCAATGCGATGGACGTCGAGATGGACGGTACCGGCCGCGTGCTGGTCTCGCCCGAACTGCGCGCCGCCGCTGGCATCTCGCGCGACGCCCTGCTGCTCGGCATGGGCAACCACTTCGAACTCTGGGACAAGGCAAGCTACGAGGCCAAGGAGGCCGAGGCCACGCAAGGCCAGATGCCGGATGTCTTCCAGGACTTTTCGTTCTGAGGCGCGCAGTGGAACAACCGTGGACCCACACGACCGTCTTGTTGGAAGAGGCGGTGAAGGCGCTGATCCCGGACGCTTCGCAGGCGACCGGCACCTACGTGGATGCGACTTTCGGACGCGGCGGCCATTCCCGCGCCATTCTGGCCAGGCTGGGGCCGACGGGCCGGTTGATCGCGTTCGACAAGGACGCGGAAGCGGTGGCCGAAGCAGCGCGCATCGAGGATGCGCGTTTTTCCATCCGCCACCAGGGCTTCAAGGATCTGGGGGAGCTGCCGCCGGCCAGTGTGGCCGGCCTGCTGATGGACCTCGGTGTCAGCTCTCCCCAGATCGACAACCCCGCACGGGGTTTTTCTTTTCGTTTCGACGGGCCGCTCGACATGCGCATGGACACCACGCGCGGCGAGAGCGTGTCCGAATGGCTGGCCACAGCCGAGGCTCAGCAGATTGCGGAGGTGATTCGTGACTATGGCGAAGAACGGTTTGCTGTTCAGATTGCAAAGGCGATTGTTGCTCGCCGACAAGAACGGGGCCCAATTTCAACCACCGCCGAGCTGGCCGAGCTCGTGGCTGGCGCGGTCAAAACCCGCGAGCCGGGCCAGAACCCTGCAACGCGCACATTTCAGGCTCTTCGGATTTTCATCAACGCCGAGCTTGAAGAGCTGCAACAGGCGCTAGAGGCCAGCCTGACCGTGCTGCAGCCCCAGGGCCGGCTCGCGGTGATCAGCTTCCATTCGCTGGAAGACCGCATCGTGAAGCAATTCATCGCCCGGCACTCGAAGGAGGTCTACGACCGCCGCGCGCCCTTCGCCGCGCCGAAGGCGATGAAGCTCAAGGCGTTGGCGCGCATCAAGCCCTCGAAGGCCGAGGTGGAGGGCAATCCGCGCTCGCGCAGCGCGATCCTGCGCGTGGCCGAGCGCACCGGGGAGGGCATTTAGGATGAATCGCCCCCACGCCCATCACTTCGTGTATCGCTGCCCCCCGAGGGGGCGCTCAGTGCCCTTCGGGCGGCCGGGCGGGCTCTGACATGGCGCGGCTCAACCTGCTGCTCCTGATCGCCGTGCTCGGCTCGGCGGTCTACCTCGTCCATACGCAGTACCTGTCGCGCCAGCTCTTCACCGAGCTGCACCGCATCGAGCTCGAGGCCCGCCGCCTGGAGCTCGACCGCGACCGGCTGCAGGTCGAGAAGCGGGCCCAGGCGACGCCGCTGCGGGTCGAGAAGCTGGCCAAGGAGCAGCTCAGGATGCGCACCACCACGCCCGCCATCACGCAGTACGTCCGCGCCGACGGCACCGTGATTCCCGCGGTGGTGGCGCCTGCGTCGGCGACGCCGCCAAGCCGCGCCGCACAGTCGAAGGGAGCGCACTGATGCCGCGCCGCAGCGTCCAGTACACGACCAGCCCCTTGCTTGCCAGCAAGACGCCGGTCTGGCGCAGCAAGTTCATCGTCGCGGCGATCGCCGGCGGCTTCATGCTGCTGGCGGCCCGCGCGGCCTACGTGCAGGTGCTTGACAACGACTTCTTCCAGCGCCAGGGCGAGGTCCGCTTCACGCGCACGCTCGAGCTGCCCGCCAACCGCGGCCGCATCCTCGACCGCAACGGCCTGCTGCTGGCCTCCAGCGTGGTGGCACCGAGCATCTGGGCGATCCCCGAAGACATCGAGCGCGACGACCCGGAGGTCAAGGCCAAGCTCAAGCAGGTGGCCAGGCTGCTCGAGATGCCACAGAAGGACTTCGACAAGAAGCTCGAGGACGAGGACAAGACCTTCGTCTGGGTCAAGCGCCAGGTTGACGAGCCGATCGCCAAGCAGATCGCGGCACTCAATATCAAGGGCATCTACCAGCGCAAGGAATACAAGCGCCAGTACCCCGAGGGCGAGGCGGCCGCGCACGTGGTCGGCTTCACCAATGTCGAGGACCACGGCCAGGAAGGCATCGAGCTGGCCTTCAACAAGGACCTGGCCGGCAAGACAGGCTCGCGCCGCGTCATCAAGGACCGCCTCGGCCGCGTGGTCGAAGGCGTCGGCGAGCAGGTGCCGCCGGTGGACGGCAAGGACATCCAGCTCAGCGTCGACAGCAAGGTGCAGTTCTTCGCCTACCAGAAGCTGCGCGACGCCGTGACCATGCACAAGGCCAAGGCCGGCAGCGTGGTGGTGCTGGACGCCGTCACCGGCGAGGTGCTGGCGCTGGCCAACTACCCGAGCTACGTCCCCGACAAGCGGCAGAACCTGACCGGCGAACAGCTGCGCAACCGCGCGCTGACCGACGTCTTCGAGCCCGGCTCGACCATGAAACCGGTGACGATCGGCATGGCGCTGGAAGCCGGCCGCGTGACGCCGCAGACCGTGATCTCCACCGCGCCCGGGCGCATGAGCATCGGCGGCTTCACGATCAGCGACACCCACAACTACGGCGCGCTGACGGTCGAGGGCGTGATCCAGAAGTCGAGCAACATCGGCGCGCTCAAGATCGCGCAGAAGATGACGCCGCGCGAGATGTGGGACACCTACACCGCGCTCGGCTACGGCCAGAAGCCGCAGATCCAGTTCCCCGGTGCGGTCACCGGCCGCCTGCGGCCCTGGAAGTCGTGGAAGCCGGTCGAGCAGGCCACCATGGCCTACGGGTACGGCCTGTCAGCCTCGCTGTTTCAGATGGCGCATTCGTACACCGCCTTCGCGCACGACGGCGACATCATCCCGGCGACCATCCTCAAGAGCAGCGAGCCGGCGGTCGGCGTCAAGGTGTTCTCGGCCCAGAACGCGCTGGCGGTGCGCAAGATGCTGCAGATGGCGGCCGGCCCGGGCGGCACCGGACCGCTGGCGCAGACCATCGGCTACTCGGTGGGCGGCAAGTCGGGCACGGCGCACAAGCAGGTCGGCAAGGGCTACGCGAGCAACAAGTACCGTGCCTGGTTCACCGGCATGGCGCCGATCGAGAAGCCGCGCATCATCGTCGCGGTGATGATCGACGAGCCGAGCAACGGCCAGTACTTCGGCGGCCTGGTGGCGGCGCCGGTGTTCAGCGAAGTCGTGCAGCAGACCCTGCGCATGATGAACGTGGCGCCCGATCTCGCAGTCAAACCCCTGGTCGTGACCAAGGGCGTGGAAGAGAGTTTCTGATGGCCGTGACGACGCTGCACAACCCCGCCGAAGCCGCCGCCTGGCTGCGCTCGCGCGTGCGCGGGGCGCTGCATGCCGACAGCCGCGCGGTCGGCGCGGGCGACGGCTTCATCGCCTGGCCCGGGGCCGCGACCGACGGCCGGCGTTTCGTCGCCGGCGCGCTGGCGAAGGGCGCCGCGGCCTGCCTGGTCGAGCAGGATGGCAGCGCGGCCTTCGGCTTCGAGGGCGAGGCGATCGCCACCTACGCCGGCCTCAAGGCCGCGACCGGGCCGATCGCGGCCGCCTACTACGACACGCCCTCGGCCGAACTCGATCTGATCGCCGTCACCGGCACCAACGGCAAGACTTCGACCGCCTGGTGGCTGGCGCAGGCGCTGTCGTCGCGGCCGGCCGATGCCGGGCGTTCGCCCTGTGCCGTGGTCGGCACGCTGGGCATCGGCGTGCCGCCCGAGCTGACCTACACCGGGCTCACGACGCCCGATCCCGTCATGCTGCAGCGCGAACTGCGCACCTTCGTCGACCGCGGTTTCGGCGCCTGCGCGGTCGAGGCCTCGTCGATCGGCATTGCCGAACGCCGGCTCGACGGCAGCCGGATCGCGGTGGCGGTGTTCACCAATTTCACCCAGGACCACCTGGACTACCACCGCAGCATGGAGGCCTACTGGGATGCCAAGGCCGAACTGTTCCGCTGGCCCGGCCTGCGCGCCGCGGTGGTCAACATCGACGACGTGCACGGCGCGGCCCTGGTCGCCAACCTGATCGAGCGCGGTGTCGGCGCGCTCGATGTCTGGACGGTGTCGGCCGAGGGTGCCCCGGCCCGGCTGCGGGCGGACGACATCGGCTACGACGCCCGGGGCCTCAATTTTTCGGTGATCGAGGAGGGCGTGCCGGCGCAGCGCCTCGCGACCTCGCTGATCGGCCAGTACAACGTTGCCAACCTGCTCGGCGTGCTGGGCGCCCTGCGCGCGCTCGGCCTGCCGCTCGATGCGGCCGTGCAGGCCTGCGCCGGGCTCGAGAGCGTGCCGGGCCGCATGGAGCGCCTGAGCCTGCCCGGCCGGCCGCTGGCGGTGGTCGATTACGCCCACACGCCCGACGCGCTCGACAAGGCACTGGCCGGCCTGCGGCCGCTGGCGCGGCAGCGCGGCGGCGCGCTGTGGTGCCTGTTCGGCTGCGGCGGCGACCGCGACAGCGCCAAGCGCCCGATGATGGCCGCGGTGGCCGAGTCGCAGGCCGACCGCGTGGTCGTGACCAGCGACAACCCCCGCAGCGAGAGGCCGTCGGCGATCATCAGCCAGATCCTGCTCGGGCTGGCGCGGCCCGAAGCCGCGCAGGTCGAGCCCGACCGTGCGCGTGCGATCGCCGAGACGCTGGCCCAGGCCCGGCCGGAAGACGTCGTGCTGCTCGCCGGCCGCGGCCACGAGGCCTGGCAGGAAATCGCCGGCGAGCGGATCGCGTTCTCGGACCGGATCCATGCGCTCGATGCGCTCACGGCAAGGAGCGGCGCATGAGCGACACGCCCGCAGCGACGCCCATGATGACCCTTGGCCAGGCCCTGGCATGGATCCCCGGTGCGCGCCTGGTCGGCGACCCCGCGACGCCGATCCAGCGCGTCCACACCGACACCCGCACCCTGGCGGCCGGTGACCTGTTCGTCGCACTGAAGGGCGAGCGCTTCGATGCCAACCAGTTCCTGGCCGATGCCCGGGCCCGCGGCGCCGTCGCCGCGATCGCCCATGGCGGCCTCGAGGCCGCAGGCCTGGCGGGCCTCGAAGTCCCCGACAGCCTGAGCGCGCTCGGTGCGCTGTCGGCAGGCTGGCGCGCCCAGTTCGAACTGCCGCTGATCGCGGTCACCGGCAGCAACGGCAAGACCACCGTGACGCAGATGATCGCGTCGATCCTGCGTGCCGCCTGCGGCGAGGGCGCGCTGGCCACGGCCGGCAACTTCAACAACGAGATCGGTGTGCCGCTGACCTTGCTGCGCCTGCGTCGGCGGCACCAGCGCTCGGTGGTCGAGCTCGGCATGAACCATCCGGGCGAGATCGAGCGGCTGGCGCGGATCGCGCGGCCGACCATCGCATTGGTCAACAACGCGCAGCGCGAGCACCAGGAGTTCATGGCCACGGTCGAGGCCGTGGCACGCGAGAACGCAGCGGTGTTCGAGGCGCTGCCGCCGCAGGGCACCGCGGTCTTCCCGTACGCAGACGCATTCACGCCCCTGTGGAAGGAGATCGCGCAGCGCGGTGCATCGCGCCGCTGCCTGAGCTTCGGCGAGCAGGCCGGCGCCGACATCGCGCTGGTGGCGGCCGACTGGGCCGACGGCGCCTGGCAGGTCGGTGCCCGCACGCCGCTGGGCGAGCTGCGCTTCACGCTGCGCATCGCCGGCCGGCACAACGTCGTCAATGCGCTGGCGGCGATCGCCTGCGCGCTCGCCGGCGGCGTCTCGCTGGAGCGGATCGCCGACGGCCTGTCGGCCTTCGAACCGGTCAAGGGCCGCTCCAGGGCGATCGCACTGCCGCTCGCGGGCCAGCGCTCGATCACGCTGGTCGACGACACCTACAACGCCAATCCCGACTCCATGCTGGCGGCGATCGACGTCCTCGCCGCGCTGCCGGGCCCGCGCCTGCTGGTGATCGGCGACATGGGCGAGGTCGGCGACCAGGGGCCGCAGTTCCATTCCGAGATCGGCTTGCGGGCCCGCGAGCGCGGCATCGAGGCGGTGTTCGCGCTCGGCCGCGAGTCGGCGCACAGCATCGCCGCCTATGGCGGGGCCGGCCCTGCCGGCGAGGGCCGGCATTTCGAAGACATCGATTCGCTCAACGCCGCCGTCCAGGCGAAGTTGCCGCAGCTTGCGAGCGTGCTGGTCAAGGGCTCGCGCTTCATGCAGATGGAGCGCGTGGTCCAGGCCGTCACCGGCTGGGCCGAATCACGACAACAAGACAAGGAGGCCGGTCATGCCGCATGAGTCGCGCATCGAGGCCTGTTCGCCCATGCATCATTTCCCGACGAGGCCGCGCCCATGCTGCTGAGCCTCGCCACGTGGCTGCAAGGCCTGTCGCCGGAATTCGGCTTCCTGCGGGTCTTCCAGTACCTGACCTTCCGCGCGCTGATGGCGGCGCTGACCGCGCTGCTGCTCGGCCTGGCCGCCGGCCCCTACGTGATCCGCCGCTTGACCGCGCTCAAGATCGGCCAGCAGGTGCGCAGCTACGGCATGGAGACGCACCTGACCAAGAGCGGCACGCCGACCATGGGCGGCGTGCTGGTGCTGTTCTCGATCGCCTTCTCGACCTTTCTGTGGTTCGAGCTCTCGAACCGCTTCGTCTGGATCGTGCTGTGGGTCACGCTGGGCTTCGGCGCCATCGGCTGGGTCGACGACTGGCGCAAGGTGGTGCGCAAGGACCCCGAGGGCATGCGCTCGCGCGAGAAGTACTTCTGGCAATCGGTGGTCGGGCTGGTGGCCGCCTTCTACCTGCTGTTCAGCATTTCCGAGAGCTCCAACTGGCGCGTGCTCGAGCTGTTCTTCACCTGGATGCGCTCGGGCTTCGACCTCGACTTCCCGCCGAAGATCAACCTGCTGGTGCCCTTCTTCAAGGAGATCAGCTACCCGCTCGGCGGCATCGGCTTCGTGATCCTGACTTACCTGGTGATCGTCGGTGCCAGCAACGCGGTGAACCTCACCGACGGCCTCGACGGCCTGGCGATCATGCCGGTGGTGATGGTCGGCTCGGCGCTTGGCGTGTTCGCCTATGTCACGGGCAGCGCGGTGTACTCGCGCTACCTGCTGTTTCCGCACATCCCGGGTTCGGGCGAGCTGCTGGTGTTCTGTTCGGCCATGGCCGGCGCCGGCCTGGCCTTCCTGTGGTTCAACACCCATCCGGCGCAGGTCTTCATGGGCGATGTCGGCGCGCTCGCGCTCGGCGGCGCGCTCGGCACCATCGCGGTCATCGTGCGGCAGGAGATCGTGTTCTTCATCATGGGCGGCATCTTCGTGGTCGAGGCGATCTCGGTGATGGCGCAGGTCAGTTACTTCAAATACACCAAGAAGCGTTTCGGCGAGGGCCGGCGCGTGCTCAAGATGGCGCCGCTGCACCATCATTTCGAGAAGAGCGGCTGGCGCGAGACGCAGGTCGTGGTCCGCTTCTGGATCATCACGATGCTGTTGTGCCTGGTCGGCCTGTCCACCCTGAAGCTGCGTTGACACCATGCGGCACTTGAAAGATCTCCACGTCCTCGTCCTGGGTCTCGGCGCGTCCGGCCTGGCGATGGCACGCTGGTGCGCGCGCCACGGCGCAGTGCTCACGGTGGCCGACACCCGCGAGGCGCCGCCGCAACTGGCGACGCTGCGCGCCGAACTGCCCGATGCGGTGTTCGTCGGCGGGCCGCTGTCGGCCGCGCTGGTCGAAGGCACGCCGGTGCGCGCGGTCTACCGCTCGCCGGGCCTGTCGCCGGCCTCGGTGGCGGTGGTGGTCGATGCCGCGCGGGCCATGGGGCTGCCGGTCGGTGGCGAGCTGGACCTGTTCGCGCGTGCGCTCGCGGATCTGCGCACGGTCGAAGTGGTGGAAGTCCCCGCGGCTGCGCCCGCTGCCGAAGCCACCGAGCCGGCATCGCCGGAGCCGCTTCCCGCCCCGGACGGGGAGCTCCACGCCCCCGACTTCGAGCCGCAGGCGCCCGCCGCCAACGCGCCCGAGTTCGAGTCGGCCCGGCCGGCCGAGGCGATCGCTGCTGCGCTGGCCGACGACGACGACGATTCCTTCTCCCCGCTGCCGGAAGTCGTGCTGCCGCCGCCGGTGCCGCAGGGCTACATGCCGGCCGTGCTGGCCATCACCGGCACCAACGGCAAGACCACCGTCACCGCGCTGACCGGCCAGCTGGTGGAGCGCGCCGGCAAGTCGGTCGCCGTGGCCGGCAACATCGGCCCGACGTTGCTCGACACCTTGTCGGCCCGCATGGATGCCGACGACCTGCCCGAAGTCTGGGTGCTCGAGCTGTCGAGTTTCCAGCTCGACGGCGTCCAGGGCTTCGAGCCGACCGCCGCCACCGTGCTGAACCTGTCGCAGGACCACCTCGACTGGCATGGCGACATGGCGGCCTATGCCGCGGCCAAGGCACGCATCTTCGGCAGCAAAGGCGTGATGGTGCTCAACCGCGAGGACGCCGCCGTCATGGCGATGCGGCCGGCGCCGGTGAAGCTGGCCCGGGGCCAGGTGGCGCGCAGCGTCATCACCTTCGGCGCCGCGATGCCGCTGCGTCCGGGCGACTACGGCATCGAGCGCCTCAACGGCATGGCCTGGCTGGTGCGCGCCCTCGAGGCCGATGAAACGCAGAAGCGCAAGCGCGGCGCCGCGGTGGAGGAGGAGGAAATCTTCATCCAGCGCCTGATGCCCGCGGACGCGCTGCGCATCCGCGGCCGCCACAACGCGCTCAACGCGCTGGCCGCGCTGGCATTGGCCACCGCGGCCGGCTGCCAGCTGGCGCCGATGCTCTACGGCCTGCGCGAATACCGCGGCGAGCCGCACCGGGTCGAGCCGGTGGCGATCGTCGGCGAGGTCGAGTACTTCGACGACAGCAAGGGGACCAACGTCGGTGCCACCGTCGCGGCCCTGGTCGGTCTCGGCGAGGAGCGCCGGCTGGTCGTGATCCTCGGCGGCGAGGGCAAGGGCCAGGACTTCGGGCCGCTGGCCGCGCCGGTCGCGCAGTACGCGCGCGCCGTGGTGCTGATCGGCCGCGATGCGCCGCAGATCGAGGCCGCCCTGGCCGGCACCGGCATCGCGCTGCTGCATGCGGCGTCGCTGTCCGAGGCGGTGACATTGGCGGCCGGGCGCGCCCATCCGGGCGACGCGGTGCTGTTGTCGCCGGCCTGCGCCAGCTTCGACATGTTCCGCGACTATGCGCACCGGGCCCAGGTGTTCTGCGAGGCCGTGGAGGCGCTCGCCGATCTGCCGGCCCACCCCGTGGAGGATGCGGAATGAACACCGCGACCACCGCCACGCCCGAGAAATCCGGCCGCTTCGGCGGCTGGTTCGGCCGCGCCAGGAGCGGCATCGATGCGCTGCCGATGCACTTGCCGGTGCGGCTCGGCAACGCCGGCATGACCCAGACCAAGGCGGCGCCGGTGCGCGTGCTCGGCTTCGACCAGGCGCTGGTCTGGGTCACCGTGGCCTTGCTGGCCTGGGGGCTGGTGATGGTCTATTCGGCCTCGATCGCGCTGTCCGACAGTCCGCGCTTCGCGCGCGCCGGCTACACGCCGACCTTCTTCCTCACGCGCCATGCGGCCTCGCTGGTGATCGCCGCGATCGCCGGCCTGCTGGCCTTCCAGGTGCCGATGAAGACCTGGGAGCGCACCGCGCCCTGGCTCTTCGTCGCCTCGCTGCTGCTGCTGGTGGCGGTGCTGATCCCGCACATCGGCATCAACGTCAACGGCGCCCGCCGCTGGCTGCCGCTGGGCTTCATGCGTTTCCAGCCCTCGGAGCTGGCCAAGCTCGCGATGGTGCTCTACGCCGCCAGCTACATGGTGCGCAAGATGGAGATCAAGGAGCGCTTCTTCCGCGCCGTGCTGCCGATGGGCATCGCGGTGGTGGTGGTCGGGATGCTGGTGATGGCCGAGCCGGACATGGGCGCCTTCATGGTGATCGCGGTCATCGCGATGGGCATCCTGTTCCTGGGCGGCGTCAATGCGCGCATGTTCTTCGTCATCGCGGCGCTGGTGGTGGTGGCCTTCGGTACCATCGTGGCGACCAGCCCCTGGCGGCGCGAGCGCATCTTCGCCTACCTCGATCCGTGGAGCGAAGAGCATGCGCTCGGCAAGGGCTACCAGCTCTCGCACTCGCTGATCGCGATCGGCCGTGGCGAGGTCTTCGGTGTCGGCCTCGGCGGCAGCGTCGAGAAGCTGCACTGGCTGCCCGAGGCCCACACCGACTTCCTGCTGGCCGTGATCGGCGAGGAGTTCGGCTTGGTCGGCGTGCTGCTCGCGATCGGCCTGTTCCTGTGGCTCACGCGCCGGATCATGCACATCGGCCGCCAGGCGATCGCCCTCGATCGTGTGTTCGCGGGCCTGGTGGCGCAGGGCATCGGCATCTGGATCGGCTTCCAGGCCTTCATCAACATGGGCGTGAACCTGGGCGCATTGCCGACCAAGGGCCTGACCTTGCCGCTGATGAGCTTCGGCGGCTCGGCGATCCTGTTGAACGTCGTGGCACTGGCCGTCGTGCTGCGCATCGACTACGAAAACCGCGTCCTCATGCGCGGAGGCCGCGTATGAGGACGCGGTTTCGCCAAAACAGAGTCAGCGCGAAGCGCTGCGGCGCGAATGCGCCGCTGATGCGCGGAGGCCGCGTATGAGCCGTACGGCACTGGTCATGGCGGGCGGAACGGGAGGACACATCTTCCCGGGCCTGGCCGTGGCCGAGGCCCTGCGCGAGCGCGGCTGGCGCGTCCACTGGCTCGGCGCTCCGGGCAGCATGGAAGAGAAGCTGGTGCCGCCGCGCGGCTTCGCCTTCGAGCCGGTGCAGTTCGGCGGCGTCCGCGGCAAGGGGCCGCTGACCCTGGCCCTGCTGCCGATGCGCCTGCTGCGCGCCTTCGTGCAGAGCATGGCGGTGGTGCGCCGCGTGCGCCCCGATGTGGTGGTCGGCCTCGGCGGCTACATCACCTTCCCGGGCGGCATGATGGGCGTGCTGCTCGGCAAACCGCTGGTGCTGCACGAGCAGAACTCGGTCGCGGGCCTTGCCAACAAGGTGCTTGCGGGCGTTGCCGACCGTGTCTTCACCGCCTTCCCGAACGTGATCAAGAAGGCGCAATGGGTCGGCAATCCGCTGCGTGCCGCCTTCCTGTCGCAACGCGACCCGGCCACGCGCTTCGCCGGTCGGGTCGGCCCGCTCAAGCTGCTGGTGGTCGGCGGCAGCCTCGGCGCCCGCGCGCTCAACGCCGTGGTGCCGAAGGCGCTGGCCCTCATTGCTCCGGCCGAGCGGCCGCGGGTCACGCACCAGAGCGGCGCCAGGCAGATCGACGAGCTGCGCGCCAACTACGCCGCCGCCGGCGTCGACGGCGAGCTCACGCCTTTCATCGAGGACACGGCGCAGGCCTATGCCGAGGCCGACCTGATCGTCGCCCGCGCCGGCGCCAGCACCGTCACCGAAATCGCGGCCGTCGGCGCAGCAGCGCTGTTCGTGCCTTTCCCTTCCGCCGTGGACGACCACCAGACCACCAATGCCCGCTTCCTTGTCGACGCGGGCGGTGGCTGGCTCGTTCAACAAACCGAACTGACTCCTGAATTGCTGGCCGAATTGCTGAAGAACACCGAGCGCGCTGCGCTCCTCGAACGCGCCGTGAAAGCCCAAACCATGCAAAAACGCGAGGCCGTCGACGAGATGGTCCGCGCCTGCGAGGAGCTTGCGAAGTGATGCCCACCCTCGTTGCTTGCTCACTTCGTGTAGCCGCCTTCCCCCTCAAGGGGGCGACGCCAGCGGCCCGGCAAAGCCGGTTCCGCGGCATCTCCCGAACGGGCTTCGCTGCGCTTGCCGCTGTGTGGCAAGCGTCGATCGATGGAGGTCGCGTATGAAGCATGCCATTCGACACATTCACTTCGTCGGCGTCGGCGGCTCGGGCATGAGCGGCATCGCCGAAGTGCTGCTCAACCTCGGCTACACGATCTCCGGCTCCGACCTGGCCGACAGCGCGACCTTGAAACGCCTGGCCAGCCTCGGCATCGCGACCTTCGTCGGCCATGACGCCGCGAACATCGCGGGCGCCGATGCGGTCGTCACCTCGACCGCGGTCAACGCCGAGAACCCCGAGGTGGTGGCGGCGCGCGAAAAGCGCATCCCGGTGGTGCCGCGGGCCATGATGCTGGCCGAGCTGATGCGGCTCAAGCAGGGCATCGCGATCGCCGGCACCCACGGCAAGACCACCACCACCAGCCTGGTGGCGAGCGTGCTGGCGGCCGCCGGGCTCGATCCGACCTTCGTCATCGGCGGCCGGCTCAACAGCGCCGGCGCCAATGCGCAGCTCGGCAGCGGCGACTACATCGTGGTCGAAGCCGACGAGTCCGATGCCTCGTTCCTGAATCTGCTGCCGGTGATGGCGGTGGTCACGAACATCGATGCCGACCACATGGAGACTTACGGGCACGACTTCGCGAAGCTCAAGAAGGCCTTCGTCGATTTCCTGCATCGCATGCCCTTCTATGGCGTCGCGATCCTCTGCATCGACGACCCGGCCGTGCGCGAGATCGTGACGGCGGTGTCCTGCCCGGTGACCAGCTATGGCTTCGACGAGGACGCCCAGGTGCGCGCGGTCAACGTCCGCGCGGTGGGCCCGCAGATGCACTTCACGGCCCAGCGCCGCAACGGCGTGACGCTGCCCGACCTCGATATCGTGCTGAACCTGCCGGGCGAGCACAACGTGCGCAATGCGCTCGCGGTGATCGCGGTGGCGGTCGAGCTCAATGTGCCCGACGAAGCGGTGCAGCGCGGCCTGGCCGACTTCAAGGGCGTGGGCCGGCGCTTCCAGCGCTACGGCGAAGTGCCGCTCTCCGGCGCCCGCACGGGCCGCTTCACGCTGATCGACGACTACGGCCACCACCCGGTCGAGATGGCGGCGACCATCGCCGCCGCACGCGGCGCCTTTCCGGGGCGGCGCCTGGTGCTGGCCTTTCAGCCGCACCGCTTCACGCGCACCCGCGACTGCTTCGAGGATTTCGTCAAGGTCATCGGCCAGGCCGATGCGGTGCTGCTGGGCGAGGTCTACGCCGCCGGCGAGGCGCCGATCGTGGCGGCCGACGGCCGCTCGCTGGCGCGCGCGCTGCGCGTCGCGGGCAAGGTCGAGCCGGTGTTCGTCGACGAGATCGCGGCCATGCCGCAGGCGATCCTGGACAACGCGCGCGAGGGCGACGTCGTGATCTGCATGGGCGCCGGATCGATCGGCGCCGTGCCGGCCAAGGTGGTCGAGATCGGCGCGCTGGCGCCGCAGAAATCGGAGCGCTTCACGCGCGAAGGGAGGGCGCTGTGAGCGTCGTCGATCCGAAGGCCTTCGGCAAGGTCGCCGTTCTGTTCGGCGGCAGTTCGGCCGAGCGCGAGATTTCCATCATGTCGGGCACCGGCGTGCTCGAGGCGCTGCGCTCGCGCGGCGTCGATGCGCATGCGTTCGACCCGGCCGGGCGCGATCTTGCCGAACTCAAGCGCGAAGGCTTCGCGCGCTGCTTCGTCGCGCTGCACGGCCGCCACGGCGAAGACGGCACGGTGCAGGGCGCGCTCGAACTGCTCGGCCTTCCCTACACCGGCTCGGGCGTGATGGCCTCGAGCGTGGCGATGGACAAGGTCATGACCAAGCGCATCTGGCAGGCCGACGGCCTGCCGACGCCGCGCTACGTGCGCCTGGCCTTCGACCAGCAGAGCCGCGAGCAGGTCAACGCCGTGCCCGACGTGCTGGGCCTGCCGCTGATCGTGAAGCCGCCGCGCGAGGGCTCCTCCATCGGCGTCACCAAGGTGCAGGGCTACTCGCAGATGCAGGATGCGGTCGCCCTGGCGGTGCGCTACGACGCCGACGTGCTGTGCGAGGAATTCATCGAGGGCGAGGAAGTGACCTGCGCCGTGCTCGGCAGCGGCCTCGACGCCGTGGCGCTGCCGGTGGTGCGCATCGCCGCCCCCGAGGGCGCCTACGACTACCAGAACAAGTACTTCACCGACGAGGTCAAGTACCACTGCCCGAGCGGCCTGCCCGAGGCCGAGGAGCACGAGATCCGCCGCATCGCGCTGGCCGCCTACCACCAGCTCGGCTGCCGCGGCTGGGGCCGCGCCGACCTGATGATCCGCGCCAGCGACCGCAAGCCCTTCCTGCTCGAGATGAACACCTCGCCGGGCATGACCAGCCACTCGCTGGTGCCGATGTCGGCCCGCGCGGCCGGCATCGCCTACGAGGACCTGTGCCTGCGCGTGCTGGCGACGGCCACGCTGGATTCGGGTCTGCCTGGAGGCGCCGCCACGCCATGACACGAAGCATCCCCGTGCCCTTCGACGTCAAGCTCATGAACGTGCTCGCGACCCTCGTGTTCGCGATGTTCGCGGTCATGCTGCTGGCGGCGGGCGCCTGGTGGGTGCTGCGGCAGCCCTTCTTCCCGCTGGCCGGCATCAAGGTCGACGGCGAGGTCACGCACAACAACGCGGTCACCCTGCGCGCCAATGTCGCGCCGCAGCTGGCGGGCAACTTCTTCACGGTCGACCTGGCGCGCGCGCGCAGCGCGTTCGAGTCGGTGCCCTGGGTGCGCAAGGCGGTGGTGCGACGCGAGTTCCCGAACAAGCTGCGCGCCACGCTGACCGAGCACGTGCCGGTCGCCCACTGGGGCGACGAGGCCGGCTCGAAGCTGATCAACGGCTTCGGCGAGGTCTTCGAGGCCAACGTGGCCGAGGTCGACGACAACCTGCCGCGGCTGGACGGTCCTCCCGAGCAGGCCGGCCAGGTGCTGGGCATGTACCGCGTGCTGGCGCCGCTGTTCCAGCCTTACGACCTCGCCATCGACCAACTCACGCTGACCAGCCGCGGCAGCTGGCGTGTGCTGCTCGACACCGGGGCCGTGATCGAGCTCGGGCGCGGCCAGGGCGAGGAGGTGGTGGCACGCACGCAGCGCTTCCTGCGCACCGTGACGCCGGTGGCGGGCCAGTACGGGCGCACGGTGGCGGCGGTCGAGGGCGCCGACCTGCGGCACAACGAGGGCTATGCGCTGCGGCTGCGCGGCGTGACGACGGTCGTTGCCGACCCGAAGAAAAAGTAGAGAGAGCGAACAGAGGAAGCACATGTCCAAAGAGTACAAAGATCTCGTTGTCGGTCTCGACATCGGCACCGCCAAGGTGATGGCCGTGGTCGCCGAGGTGCTGCCCAACGGCGAGCTCAAGCTGGCCGGGCTCGGCATCGCGCCGAGCAACGGGCTCAAGCGCGGCGTGGTGGTGAACATCGATGCCACCGTGCAGAGCATCCAGCAGGCGCTGAAGGAGGCCGAGCTGATGGCCGACTGCAAGATCAGCCGCGTCTACACCGGCATCACCGGCAGCCATATCCGCGGCATCAATTCGAGCGGCATGGTGGCTGTCAAGGACAAGGAGGTCACGCCGGCCGATGTCGCCCGCGTGGTGGAGACGGCGCGCGCCATCAACATCTCCAGCGACCAGCGGCTGCTGCTGGTGGAGCCGCAGGAGTTCGTGATCGACGGCCAGGATGTGAAGGAGCCGATCGGCATGAGCGGCATGCGGCTCGAGGCCAAGGTGCACATCGTGACCGGGGCCCAGAGCGCGGCCGAGAACATCATCAAGTGCGTGCGTCGCTGCGGCCTCGAGGTCGACCAGCTGATGCTGAACCCGCTGGCCTCCAGCCTGGCGGTGCTGACCGAGGACGAGCGCGAACTCGGCGTCGTGCTGGTCGACATCGGCGCCGGCACCACCGACGTGGCGATCTTCACCAACGGCGCGATCCGCCACACGGCGGTGATCCCGATCGCCGGCGACCTGATCACCAGCGACATCGCGATGGCGCTGCGCACGCCGACCAAGGACGCCGAGGACATCAAGGTCGAGAACGGCTATGCCAAGCAGCTGCTGGCCGACCCCGACACCCAGGTCGAGGTGCCGGGCCTCGGCGACCGCGGCCCGCGCATGCTGAGCAAGCAGGCGCTGGCCGGCGTGATCGAGCCGCGCATCGAGGAGATCTTCTCGCTGGTGCAGCAGGTGGTGCGCGAGTCGGGCTACGAGGAGGTGCTGTCGTCCGGCGTGGTGCTGACCGGCGGCAGCGCGGTGATGCCGGGCATGGTCGAGCTCGGCGAGGACATCTTCCTGAAGCCGGTGCGGCGCGGCATTCCGAAATATTCGAGCGCGCTGTCCGACATGGTCGCGCAGCCGCGTGCCGCGACCGTGATGGGGCTGCTCGAGGAGGCCCGCTATGCGCGCTTGCGCGGCTTCAAGGTGGCGCAGAAGAACGGCTCCGTCAAGACCGCCTTCGGACGCTTCAAGGACTTCATCGTGGGGAACTTCTGATCATGAATCCTCACCGTCTCTGGCTGGCGCGGGGCAGTCCCCCGCTGCATTTCAACGAGCGATGGCGGCGAACCGGACCTCCACCCTGACAGCGTTCAACGGTTACCCACAACAAATTCATTCATCAATAAACGGCAACTGCAAATTCAAGGAGTCAGAAAAATGGCTATCGAAATGATCGAGATCGAAGAGTTCAACCAGGGCACCCAGATCAAGGTGATCGGCGTCGGCGGCGGCGGCGGCAACGCGGTCGCGCACATGATGGAGCGCGGCGTGCAGGGCGTGCAGTTCGTCTGCGCCAACACCGACGCGCAGGCGCTGTCGCGCAGCAACGCCCACAAGACGATCCAGCTCGGTACCAACGGCCTGGGCGCCGGCAGCAAGCCCGAGAAGGGCCGCGACGCCGCCGAAGCCGCGATCGACGACATCCGCGAATCGATCGCCGGCGCGCACATGCTGTTCATCACGGCCGGCATGGGCGGCGGCACGGGCACCGGCGCAGCGCCGGTGATCGCGCGCATCGCCAAGGAAATGGGCATCCTCACGGTGGGCGTGGTGACCAAGCCTTTCGATTGGGAGGGCGGGCGCCGCATGACCAACGCCGATGCCGGCCTGGCTGAGCTCGAAGCCAATGTCGACTCGCTGATCGTGGTGCTCAACGAGAAGCTGCTCGACGTGCTCGGCGAGGACGTGACGCAGGACGAGGCCTTCGCGCACGCCAACGACGTGCTGAAGAACGCCGTCGGCGGGATCTCGGAAATCATCAACGAGTACGGCGGCGTGAACGTCGACTTCGAAGACGTGCGCACCGTGATGGGCGAGCCCGGCAAGGCCATGATGGGCACCGCGGCCGCCAGCGGCCCGGACCGCGCCCGCATCGCCGCCGAGCAGGCCGTGGCCTGCCCGCTGCTCGAGGGCATCGACCTGTCGGGCGCCAAGGGCGTGCTGGTGCTGGTCACCGCATCGAAGGCCTCGCTGAAGCTGAGCGAATCGAAGCTGGCCATGAACACCATCCGCGCCTACGCATCCCCCGATGCGCACGTGATCTATGGCGCCGCCTACGACGACAACCTGGGCGACGAGATGCGCGTGACCGTGGTCGCGACCGGGCTGTCGCGCCAGGATGCGCGCCGCCAGGCACCGACGCTCGAAGTGATCCGCACCGGCACCGACAACATCGCGTTCACCGTGCCGACCCTCGGCACAGGCACCGGCCACGCCGCCAGCCAGCCGAACTACGACGGCATGGCCGTGCCGAGCGTGTGGCGCACCAACCGCACCATGGCCGCGGCCAAGGTCGATGCGCTGTCCTCGGGCGGCATGGACGACTTCGAGATCCCCGCCTTCCTGCGCCGCCAAGCTGATTGATGATGCGTAAAGCTACTGCGCGCCCCGATCTTGCGACTGCGATGCTCGCCGTACCGGAGTACGGCTGCGCTTCTCCTCGCAACCTCGGGGCGCTCGCTACGCTTTCCGCACCATCAATCGGCCGTGTTTAGGCATGAGCACTATCGCGGACATAGCGAGGCTGACGGTTCGAGGGGCATCCCGCGCCTCTAAAATGCCGTCCGTGCTGTCCCAACGAACCCTCAAATCGATCACCCGCGCCGTGGGCGTGGGGCTGCACAGCGGGCAGCGGGTCGAGCTCACGCTGCGGCCGGCGCCGGTCGACCACGGGATCGTGTTCCGTCGGGTCGACCTGCCGGAGCCGGTCGAGATCGCGATGACGGCCGAGTCGGTGACCGACACCCGGCTGGCGTCGACCGTCTCGTCGGGCGGCGCCAAGGTCCAGACCGTCGAGCACCTGATGTCGGCCTGCGCCGGATTGGGCATCGACAATCTGCTGATCGACATCACGGCCGACGAGGTGCCGATCCTCGACGGCTCGGCCTCGTCCTTCGTCTTCCTGCTGCAGAGCGCGGGCATCCAGTCGCAGGCGGCGCCGCGGCGCTTCATCCAGGTCAGGAAGCCGGTCGAGGTGCGCGAAGGCGAGGGTGCCGATGCCAAGTGGGCGCGGCTCGAGCCGTACCACGGCTACAAGCTCAGCTTCGAGATCGACTTCGACCATCGCGTGGTCAACTCGACCGGACAGCGCGTGGAGTTCGATCTCGGCAGCGGTTCCTACAGCCGCGACATCGCACGCGCGCGCACCTTCGGCTTCACGAAGGAAGTCGAGTACATGCGCTCCAAGGGCCTGGCCCTGGGCGGCGGTCTCGACAACGCGATCGTGATGGACGACACCAAGGTGCTCAACGCGGGCGGGCTGCGCTACGACGACGAGTTCGTCAAGCACAAGATCCTCGATGCGATGGGCGACCTGTACGTGATCGGCAAGCCGCTGCTCGCGGCCTATAGCGCGTTCCGCTCCGGCCATGCGCTCAACAACAAGCTGCTGCGCGAACTGCTCGCGCATCCGGACGCCTACGAGGTCGTGACCTTCGACGACGAGAAGCGTGCACCGGCCGGCTTCGCCGAAGTCGCGCGCGCCTGGTAGCGCGCTGCACGCCCGCCTTCGATGCTGCTGTTCCGCTGGGCCATCCTGCTGCTGCTCCTGGTGTCGGGCGTTGCCTTCGCGTTCTATGCGGCCACCGGGCAGCTCAAGTACCGGCGCTTCGGCTGGATCGTGCTCAAGTGGACGTTGCTGGCCGCCTTCGGCTTCTTTGCGGTGCTGATCGCCGAGCGGGCGTTCTAGAAAAAGCCCGCAACCTTAGCGCGTCCGCCCGTCCCGATACCGCCCGCTGGTGCTGCGTCCGAGCGTCGTCGCCTGCCCGAGGCGCGCCAGCGATGCTCCCACGTGCGCGTGCGTGATGGCGATCCCCAGCGCGTCCGCCGCGTCGCTCCCCGGCAGGCCCGGCAGCTGCAGAAGGCGCTTGACCATCTCCTGCACCTGCGCCTTGGCCGCGCGCCCATGGCCCGCCACCGCCTGCTTCATCTGTAGCGCCGTGTACTCCGAGACCGTGAGGTTGCGGCTCACCAGCGCCGTCAGGCAGGCGCCGCGGGCCTGGCCCAGCAGCAGCGTGGATTGCGGATTGACGTTGACGAAGACGATCTCCACGGCGGCCGCATCGGGCTGGTAGCGCGCCGTGAGTTCGCCGATGCCGTCGAACAGCACCTTGAGCCGCGCCGGCAGTTCGCCGGTGCCGAGGTGGCGGGTGCTGATGGTCCCGCTGGCCACATAGCGCAGCGCGTGGCCGTCGACATCGACCACGCCGAAGCCGGTGGTCTGCAGTCCGGGATCGATGCCGAGGATTCGCATGGGAGGGGTCCGTTCCTTCAGGCGCCGAAGTACCAGCGCACCGAGTGGAAGAACACGGGTGCCGCAAAGCAGAGCGCATCGACCCGGTCGAGCAGGCCGTTGGCGCCGGTCACGCCGACGCCGCGACGGCCCCAGTGGGGAATGCCGCGGTCGCGCTTGAGTGCCTTCATCACGAGGTGGCCCATCGAGCCCGCCACGCAGGCGATCAGCGACACCGCGAGCGCCTGGCCGAACTTGAAGGGCGTGATGAAGGAGAACAGCGCACCGACCACGCTGGCGATCGCCATGCCGAGCGCCCAGCTGGTCCAGTTGAAGCTGCGGCTCACGCGCGGCGCGAAGGGTTCCTGCATGAAGAGCCGGTGCCGGACCGCGCCCAGCCAGCCGGGCGGCTGGGGCGGCGGCGGGGCACCCTCGGGCGGCATCGCCTTGCGCCGCGACACCAGGTGCTGCACCAGCATGCAGGTCTGGACCACGAACACCAGGAAGAACACCAGGAAGGCGCTCTTGCCTTCGTAGCCCGGAAAGGACAGCAGCAGCAGCGCCGGCACGTGGCTCATGCCGTAGACACAGACCATGATGCCCCACTGCAGCTTCGCATTGCGTTCGAGGAAGTGGCTCGGGTCGTCGGCCAGCGCGCTCACCACCGGGATCGCGAGGAACGCGTAGACCGGGATGAACACCGAGAAGAGGTCGAAGTGCGCGGTCGCGACCAGCCAGAACTGGATCGGCAGCACCACGAAGAAGGCCAGGATCAGGCTGCGGTGGTCGCCGCGCCGGGTCGGCGACAAGGTGATGAACTCGCGCAGCGCCAGGAAGGCGATCAGCGCGAACAGCAAGGTCGCCACGGTGTCGCCCAGCGCCCAGCCGATCCAGAACATCACCGCCATGAACCAGGTGGTGCGCAGCAGCGTGCGGAAGTGGAGCAGCTCGCGCTGCCAGATCTCGTCGTGGACCGGATTGCGTCGTTCCTTGAAGCTCAGCATGAAGGCTGCGGTGCTGACGATGACCAGCAGCCCGAAGACGATCACGAACAGGGCCGCGACCTGGTGGGTCGGGGAGAGATTGCGCAGGTACTGGTTCATGTGCAGGCAGGCCCTAGACGTTGCGCAGCGCGACCACCGCCTCGCGCGCCCGGTCCAGGAAGGGGCGGCGCTCCTCGCCCTCCTCGAGCCGGATTGGCGCGCCGAAGGTCACCGAGCAAAGGATCGGCACCGGCACCACCTCGCCCTTGGGCATCACGCGCTGCACGTTGTCGATCCAGGCCGGCACCAGCACCGCCTCGGGGAACATCCGGGCCAGCGTGAAGAGCCCCGACTTGAACTTCTGGGGCTCGCCCGTGTGGCCGCGCGTGCCCTCGGGAAAGAGGATGATCGAGTCGCCGCTTTGCAGCGCTTCGATCAAGGGTTGCAAGGGGGCCAGCGCCTCCGCGCTGCCCGGGGGCGCGAGGGGCGCAGGCGCGGGCGCCGGCGGCGACAGCGGGATCTCGAACTGGGCGCTGCCGGGCTCGGCCGTCGCCGGCGCATCGTCGAACGACGGCTCGATCCGCTCGACGGGGGGCGGCTCGGGCGGCGCCGGCGGCACCACCGGCGCGCCGCCGCCGCGCTCGACATAGATCGCGTTGAACACCTCGGTCGTGATCCAGCGCTTGAACGGCGTGTTGGCCCAGTAGTCGCGTGCGGCGATCGGCCGCGTGATGCTGCGCAGCTCCTCGGGGAGGGCGGCCCAGATCATCACGAGGTCGAGGTGGCTCTGGTGATTGGCGAAATAGATGCGCTGCTCGGCCTTGGGCGGACAACCCCACCAGCGTGCCTGGGCACCCGTGAGCAGCCGGATCAAGGCCAGCAATCCCCACCCCGTGACTTTGGCAAGCATGGCGGCGATGATACGGGGCGCTCAGGGCAGCTCAGCGGACGGCATGCGCGCGGCGATCGTCGCCGATCGGCTCGCGAGATAGGCCGAGCCCTGGCGGCGTTCGAAGAACTTCGGGCTCGGCAGCATGACGGCCAGGCGGGCCGCCTCGGCTGTCGTGAGCTTCGACGCCGGCTTCCTGAAGTAGTGCTGCGCCGCGGCCTCGGCGCCGAAGATGCCTTCGCCCCACTCGACGTTGTTGAGGTAGATCTCGAGGATCCGTTCCTTGCTCAGGAAGAGCTCGAGCGCGCTGGTCAGCACCAGTTCCTGGCCCTTTCTGAGCATCGTGCGCTCGCCCGACAGCAGCAGGTTCTTGGCCAGCTGCTGCGTGATGGTCGAGCCGCCGCGCAGCGGCGCCGGGCGCGGCTCCTTGCCGCGTGCGCGCATCTGCGCGGCGCGCTTCGCAGCGAGCTCCTCGGCCTTGGCATTGCGCTGGCGGGCCCGCTCGATCGCCTCCCACTCCACGCCCTGGTGGTAGACGAACTCGCTGTCCTCGCTGGCGATCACCGCGCGCTTGAGCGTGTCCGAGATCTGGTGGTAGGGCACCCACTGCTGGCGCCAGTCGCGCTCGCCGTTGCTGCGTCCCCGGGTCGCGAGCTGCCAGGCCTCGGAGCGCTGGAAGGCCGTCGACTGCGGGTCGATCACCGCCATCGCGGCGATCCGCAGGATGAAGAAGAGCTGCAGCGCGAAGGATGCGATCAGCACGCAGCCGACCCAGCGCAGCACGGCCCTCACCGGGCCTCGACGAGGGCGCGCAGCTCGGCCAGCACCGGCGCCGTCGGCGGGCGCACGCCGCGCCAGATCTCGAAGGCCTCGGCGGCCTGCTCGACCAGCATGCCGAGGCCGTCGCGCGGCACTGCGCCGTGGTCGCGCGCCCATTGCATGAAACCGGCGGCCGCCGGGCCATACATCATGTCGACGGCCAAAGACCCGGGCTTCAGCACGCTGGCCGGCACCGGCACGGCATCGCCGCCGAGGCTCGACGCGGTGGCGTTGACCAGCACGTCGAAGTCGCCGGGTACGGCATCGAGCGGCTGTGCTTCCAGGGACACGTGGTGCTGCAGTGCGAGCGCCGCGTGCCGCTGCACCAGCGCGATCGCCTTGCCGAGCGTGCGGTTGGCCACGACCACGCGCCGCGGACCGGCTTCGAGCAGCGGGCCGAGCACGCCGGCCGCGCCGCCGCCGGCGCCCAGCAGCAGCAGGTCGCGGTCCTTCAGCGCGACGCCGGCGTGCCGCGTGATGTCGTTGACCAGCCCGATGCCGTCGCTGTTGTCGCCGTGCACGCCATCGTCGCGGAAGCTCAGCACATTGACCGCCTGGGCCAGCGCGGCGCGGGGCGTCAGGTGCTGCGAGAGCGCGGCGGCCTCGAACTTGAAGGGCACCGTGACGTTGCAGCCGCGCGCCTTGCCCGGGGTCTCGGCCCGGAACGCCGCCACCGCGCCGGCGAAGTCGTCGAGCGGCGCCAGCCGGCGGCCGTACTGGAGTTGCTGGCCGGTCAGTTCGGCGAAGCGCGCATGGATCCAGGGCGAGCGGCTGTGCTCGACCGGGTGGCCCATCACGCAGTACAGGTCGGTCATCGTTGCATGCTCAAAATCAAAGCTCCGTGCCTCGCACTGCAGTGCGAGCTTGCTTGGGAGCGGCCCGGCGCTGCGCATTGAAGCCCCCACGCTCGGCACTTCGTGTCCTCGCTGCCCCCCGAGGGGGTGCGAGCTTGCTTGGGGCGGCCCGGCGCTACGCTCATTGTCTGGCCGAGAGCTGGGTCTCCAGCGTCTCGTCGCGGGTGAACTTGAAGCGCGAGGGCAGCACGATCTGGTCGGCCTGGCGGCGCATCGCGTCGGTGAACTTGCCGAAGCCGCCGATGCTGCGCACGATGGCCTGTGCGCGCCGGTCGAGCGTGCGGTCGCCGGAGCTCTCGATGATGTCGGTCGACAGGATCGAGCCGTCGTGGTTGACGGTCACCATCATGGTCAGCTCGCCGTACAGCTTCTTGCCGGCGGCTTCGGGGAAATTCTCGGTGCCGCGGACCTCGATCCTGCGGCGCAGCGCATCGACGTAGGCGGCGTAGGCCGCTTCGCGCGTGGCCGGGCTGATGTAGCGCTTCTTGGGCCGCGCGTTCTCCTCGTTCACGCGGCGCTCGATCTCGGCCAGCAGCTCGACCAGCTGGCGCCGTTTCTCTTCGCGGGCCGCGGCCTCGCTCGGGTTGCCCTGGGCCCGCGGATCGGGCACCGGCATGCTGGCGATCTGCTGCTTGATCTGGGCCAGCAGCAGCATCTGCTGCTGCTGCATCGCCTCGACCTGGCGCTGGGCATCCTCCATCGAGTCGCCGATGGCGGTGAAGGTGGACGGCGGCAGCGGACTCGTGGCGCGCCCCTTGTCGAGGTCGCCGCCGCCGGCCAGCGAGGCCTGGGCGATCGCGCGGGCCTTGTCCGGGCGCTCGTGGGTCTTGGCGTTGACCAGGATCACCTCGAGCGGCGTCTCCTTGAAGACCCGGTTGAAGGACTCCGGGTCGACGAAGCGCACCGTCAGCAGGACGGCGTGCGCGACGACCGACACGCCGAGCGCGATCTGCAGCGTGCTGAGGTCGCGCAGGTTCATGCCGGTGCGTTCTCCGGTGCGGCCTCGCTGTCGGCCAGGTCGACAGCGATGGCGATCGGGCCGGCGACTTCTTCCTCGTCCTCGCCGCTCTCGTCCTCGGCCTGCGCATCGGCCGGCGCGGTGTCGAGCCGCTCGATGACGGTGCCGTGCACGTCGAGCGCGATCTCGTCGATCTCGCCGAGCCGCGCGCGCACCCGGGCGCCGCGCGGCAGGCCCTGCGTGCCGGCCACCTCGAACACCAGCGGCAGGGAGTCGGCACGCACCAGGGCGCCGTTCGGCAGCTCCTTGATCAGGGTCGCCTCGAGCTCGGTGATGCCCTGCTGCTGCAGGTACTTGAGGGTCCAGAAGCGTTCCATGCCGCCCTGGTGGCCGTTGTAGGTGCTGTAGGCGGCATCGAAGCCCGAGAGGATCGAGAACAGGTCGGCATCCTTGGGCTTGAACGGCGCCGCCAGCGCGGCGGTCTTGCCGTGGCGGGCCGCCGCGATGATCTGCCACTGGTTCACGAGGTCGGTGTAGCGGCGCAGCGGGGAGGTGCTCCAGGCGTAGCTCTTCACGCCCAGGCCGGCGTGCGGCAAGGCCCGCGTGCCCATGCGCACCTTGATGCCGGGCGCCAGGCTGGCCTGGCTGCGGTAGAGGCCGGGCACGCCGAGCTCGCCGAGCCAGCCGCCCCAGCTGCTGTTGGCCAGGATCATGGCCTCGGAGACGATCAGGTCCAGCGGCGCGCCGCGCTGCCGGGTGCCGATCTGCACCTCTTCGTTGCCGGTCGGCTCGCCCTCGTGGCCGACCAGGCGGAAGGTGTAGTCGGGCCGACTGAAGTTCTCGGGCTTGCCGCGCACCACCTCGCGCTGCGCCTTGAGCTGCTTCGCCAGCCTGAACAGGAAGGACAGCGGCGCGCGCAGCGGCGCCAGCATCGCGGGCGTGTCGGCGGCGCCGACCGATGCGTCTTCGAGCCATGGCTGGCTGATCACGGTGTCGAGCTGGTCATGGCGCAGGTTGGCGACGATCGGCACCCGTTCGAGCCGGGTCTCGGTGCCTTTCAGCGCCAGCGACGCCTCGTCGAAGGTGGCGTAGAGCGAGACGGCCGGGCAGTCGCGCCCTTCCTGCAAGGTGTAGGCCTCGACCACGTGGTCGGGCAGCATCGTGATCTTGTGGCCCGGCATGTAGACGGTCGACATGCGCGTGCGCGCCACCTGGTCGATGGCACCGCCCGGCACGAGGGCCAGGCCGGGCGCTGCGATGTGGACGCCGACCACCACGGTGCCGCTGCCGAGCCCCTGGACCGACAGCGCGTCGTCGATCTCGGTGGTCTGCGAATCGTCGATCGAGAAGGCCTGCACCGCGGCCAGCGGCAGCTCGTCGGCGATCGCCGGCGCCTGCAGCGACGGGAAGCCGGTGCCCTTGGGGAAGTTCTCGAACAGGAAGCGGCGCCAGTGGAACTGGTAGGCCGAGTCGATCGCGCCGGCCTGCTTCAGCAGCTCGAGCGGCGGGCGCTGGGTGGCGCGGGCGGCATCGACCACCGCCCTGTACTCGGGCGCGTTCTTGTCGGGCTTGAAGAGGATCTTGAACAGCTGCTCGCGCACCGGCGCCGGGCAGACGCCGGCGGCCAGCTGGCCGGCCCATTCGGTGATCTGCGCCTGGACCAGCTTCTTCTTCTCTATTGCGGCCAGCGCCTGCTGGATGATCTCGGCCGGTGCCTTCTTGAAGCGGCCCTTGCCGGCGCGGCGGAAATAGTGCGGGGCGTCGAACAGCGCCAGCAGTGCCGCCGCCTGCTGCGCCAGCGTCGGACGGGCCTGGAAATACTCTGCGGCCAGTTCGTCGAAACCGAATTCGCCCTCGGGCGCGAATTCCCAGGCCAGGCCGAGGTCGACCGTGCCCGCCAGCGCGCGCCCTTCGGCGATCAGCTCGGCCGGCGACGGCTTCTCGAAGCGCAGCACGATGTTGGCGCCCTTGACCTTGACCCGCTTGCCGGTCTCGAGCTCCACCTGCGCCGAGGCCTCGGCCTCCGACAGGACGCGGCCGCCCAGGTATTTGCCGGCTTCTTCGAACAATACAAACATGGCGCGGATTGTCCCATGCGCGGCCCGGCCAGGCGTTCAGACCGGGTTGATGAAGGCGAGGACGTCGTCGAGATGCTGGGTCTCGAAATCCGACAGGGCATGGTCGCCGCCCTCCAGGATCTTCAGCCGGCTGCCCGGATAGCGGTCCGACATGTCGCGCCAGTCCAGCACCTCGTCGCCCTTGGCGATGATCGCGAAGACCTGTTCCGGGCGGTCCAGCGGGCCGGCCTCGAGTGCGCGCAGCTCGGCGATGTACTCGGGCCGGAAATGGAAATGTTCGGACGGATCGTGCCAGAGGGTCTGTTCGCCGATATGTCGCACCAGGTCGCGGGCCGGATCGACCGCCGGGTTCAGCAGCACCGCCCGGCAATAGGTGGTGGCGGTGACATAGGTGGCATAGAAGCCGCCGAGCGAGGAACCCACGACCGCCATCGAGCCGCGCGGCCAGTCGGCGATGCCCCGCATCACGAGCCCGATTGCCTCGCGTGGCGAGGGCGGCAGCTGCGGGCACCACCAGCGCAGGTTCGGGTGCTGGCTGGCGACGCGACGCGCCATCTGGCTGGCCTTGGTCGACCGCGGCGAGGAGCGGAAGCCGTGGAGATAGAGCAGGTGGGTGGTGGGCGGCATGCCGCGATTATCGGGAACCGGGCCCGAAAATGCCCCTGGAGCCCTTCGGACGGGCCCCGGGCGGGGATAATCGCGCCCCATGTCGGCCGTCTTCAACCAACCTTCGCTCGCGCGGCGCCTGTTGCCCGTGTTCCAGGGCTTCGACGGCTTCCTCGCCTTCGCCGTGCTGCTGTTGGCCTGCGCCGGCATGCTGACCATGTACTCGTCCGGCTACGACCATGGCACCCGCTTCGTCGACCACGGCCGCAACATGCTGCTGGCCGGCTTCATCATGTTCGTGGTGGCGCAGGTGCCGCCGCAGCGCCTGATGACCGCCGCCGTGCCGCTCTACACCGTCGGCGTGGCTCTGCTGGTGGCGGTGGCGATGTTCGGCATCACCAAGAAGGGCGCCCAGCGCTGGATCAACGTCGGCGTCGTGATCCAGCCCAGCGAGATCCTCAAGATCGCGATGCCGCTGATGCTTTCCTGGTGGTTCCAGCGCCGCGAGGGCCAGTTGCGGCCGCTCGATTTCGTCGTTGCGACGGTGCTGCTGGCGGTGCCGGTCGGGCTGATCATGAAGCAGCCCGACCTCGGCACCGCGCTGCTGGTGCTGGCGACCGGGCTGTCGGTGATCTTCTTTGCCGGGCTGTCGTGGAAGCTGATCGTGCCGCCCGTGGTGATCGGCCTGATCGTGGTGGCGCTGATCGTCGGCTTCGAATCCCAGCTGTGCGCCAACGGCTTCGACTGGAAGATCCTGCATGAATACCAGAAGCAGCGTGTCTGCACCCTGCTGGACCCGACCAAGGACCCGCTCGGCAAGGGCTTCCACATCATCCAGGGCATGATCGCGATCGGCTCCGGCGGCATCGGCGGCAAGGGCTTCATGCAGGGCACGCAGACCCACCTCGAGTTCATCCCCGAGCGCACCACCGACTTCATCTTCGCCGCCTATTCCGAGGAATTCGGGCTGGCCGGCAACCTGGCGCTGATCACCGCCTTCATCTTCCTGATCTTCCGCGGCCTGGCGATCGCGCTCGATGCGCCGACGCTGTTCTCGCGGCTGCTCGCGGGCGCGGTCACGATGATCTTCTTCACCTACGCCTTCGTGAACATGGGCATGGTGAGCGGCATCCTGCCGGTGGTGGGCGTGCCGCTGCCCTTCATCAGCTACGGCGGCACCGCGATGGTCACGCTGGGGTTGGGGCTGGGCATCCTGATGTCCATTTCCCGTGCCAAGCGAATGATCCAGAGCTGACCCCCAGGTTGGCTCACTGCGTGTAGCCGCCCACCCCCTTTCAGGGGGCGCTGCCGGCGGCCCGGCGAAGCCGGTTCCGCGGCAGCCCCCGAACAGACGTGCTGCGCGCAGCCGTATAAGAGTGACAGCGCCGATTTCCTTGGCCGGCGCAGCCAGGCCCGTTCGTGGAACACCGCGGAACCGGCTTCGCCGGGCCGCTGGTGTTGCCCCCGGCAGGGGGTGGGAGCGCTACACGAAGTGAGCGCGACCTGGGGGGGAGCCATAGAATCCCGGCATGATCTCCCGCGAACCCACCATCGAGCGCCTCGTCACGGCGCAACAGCTCCTGCTCACGCCCTTCGGCCTCGACGAATCGCACCTGTCGCGTGCGCTGGCCGAGATCAAGGCGCACCAGGTGGACGACGCCGACCTCTACTTCCAGTACACCCGCAGCGAGGGCTGGAGCCTCGAGGAGGGAATCGTCAAGACCGGCAGCTTCAGCATCGACCAGGGCGTCGGCGTGCGCGCGGTCAGCGGCGAGAAGACGGCCTTCGCCTATTCGGACGACATTTCCGAAGCCTCGCTGCTCGACGCCGCGCGCACCGTGCGCAGCATCTCGGCCGCCGGCAAGACCGCGCGGGTCAAGGCGCCGGCGCGCAAGATCGCCGGCAGCCGTTCGCTCTACAACGGCATCGACCCGATTTCGACGCTGGACAGCACCGCCAAGGTCAAGCTGCTCGAGAAGGTCGAGCAGCTGGCCCGATCGCGCGATCCGCGCGTGGCCCAGGTCATGGCCGGGCTGGCGAGCGAATACGACGTGGTGCTGGTGGCGCGCGCCGACGGCACCCTGGCCGCCGACATCCGGCCGCTGGTGCGCCTGTCGGTCACCGTGATCGCCGAACAGAACGGCCGCCGCGAAGTCGGTTCCGGCGGCGGCGGCGGGCGTTTCGGCCTGGCCTACTTCGATGACGCGCACATCGCCGAGTATGTCGACCAGGCCGTCAAGTCGGCCCTGACCAATCTCGATTCGCGCCCGGCGCCGGCCGGCGAAATGACCGTCGTGCTCGGGCCGGGCTGGCCCGGCATCCTGCTGCACGAGGCCATCGGCCACGGGCTCGAAGGCGACTTCAACCGCAAGGGCTCGAGCGCCTTCTCGGGCCGCATCGGCGAGCGCGTGGCGGCCAAGGGCGTCACGGTGCTCGACGACGGCACCATCGCCGACCGCCGCGGATCGCTCAACGTCGACGACGAGGGCAACGCGACCCAGCGCAACGTGCTGATCGAGGACGGCATCCTCAAGGCCTACCTCCAGGATTCGCTCAACGCTCGCCTCATGAAGGCCAAGCCGACCGGCAACGGCCGCCGCGAGAGCTACGCCCATGCGCCGATGCCGCGCATGACCAACACCTACATGCTCGGCGGCGACCGGGTGCCGGAGGAAATCGTCGCCAGCATCAAGAAGGGCCTCTACGCCACCAACTTCGGCGGCGGCCAGGTCGACATCACGAGCGGCAAGTTCGTGTTCTCGGCCAGCGAGGCCTACTGGGTCGAGAACGGCAAGATCCAGTACCCGGTCAAGGGCGCGACCATCGTCGGCAACGGCCCCGATGCACTGACGCGCGTCACCATGATCGGCAACGACATGGCGCTCGATTCGGGCGTCGGCACCTGCGGCAAAGAGGGCCAGAGCGTGCCTGTGGGCGTCGGCCAGCCGACGCTGCGGATCGACGGATTGACGGTCGGCGGTACCGCCTGAAATGGCCCCCACGCTCCGTCACTTCGTGTACTCGCTGCCCCCCGAGGGGGCCGCAGGCCGCCTTGGGGCGGCCCGGCGCCGGCCTTTTCTGTGCTAAAGTTGCCGTCCATGTCCGCTTCCCGCGCTTATTACTTTGCCTACTTTTGGTTCCCGGTTCCCGGCGGACGAGAGGCGCGCGCGTAAAAGCAGCAGACAGCAAAACCTCCCAAAACCGCCGGTGCCTCAAGCCCGGCGGTTTTTTTTTGCCCCACGCCATCCAGACCCATCGAAGGAAGCACACATGAGCACGAAAGCCGCCCCGCCCAGCGACACCTGGCACGCGAACGTCGAGAAGACCAGCCGCACCGACGACGAACGCATCAAGGACATCACTGTGTTGCCCCCTCCCGAACATCTGATCCGCTTCTTCCCGATCGCGCGGACGCCGGTGGAATCGCTGATCACCGACACCCGCCACGCGATCCACAAAATCATGGCCGGCAAGGACGACCGGCTGCTGGTGATCATGGGTCCCTGCTCGATCCACGACCCGGCCGCCGCGCTCGACTACGCGCGCCGCCTGAAGGCCGAGCGCGAGAAGCATGCGGGCACGCTGGAGATCGTGATGCGGGTCTACTTCGAGAAGCCGCGCACCACGGTGGGCTGGAAGGGGCTCATCAACGATCCCTACCTCGACGAAAGCTACCGCATCGACGAAGGGCTGCGGATCGCGCGCCAACTGTTGATCGACATCAATCGCATGGGCTTGCCTGCCGGCAGCGAATTCCTCGACGTGATCTCGCCGCAGTACATCGGCGACCTGATCTCCTGGGGTGCGATCGGGGCTCGCACCACCGAGAGCCAGGTGCATCGCGAACTGGCCTCCGGCCTGTCGGCGCCGATCGGCTTCAAGAACGGCACCGACGGCAACATCCGGATCGCCACCGACGCGATCCAGGCGGCGGCGCGCGGCCACCACTTCCTCTCGGTGCACAAGAACGGCCAGGTGGCGATCGTGCAGACCAACGGCAACCGCGATTGCCACGTGATCCTGCGCGGCGGCAAGGCGCCCAACTACGACGCCACCAGCGTCGCGGCGGCCTGCAAGGACCTCGAGGCCGCCAAGCTGCCGCCCCGGCTGATGGTCGACTGCAGCCACGCGAACAGCAGCAAGCAGCACCAGAAGCAGATCGACGTGGCGCGCGACATCGCGGACCAGATCGCGGGGGGCAGCCACAGCGTGTTCGGCCTGATGGTCGAGAGCCATCTGAAGGCGGGGGCGCAGAAGTTCACGGCGGGCAAGGACGCGATCTCGGCGCTGGAATACGGACAGAGCATCACCGACGCCTGCCTGGGTTGGGAAGATTCGACCCAGGTGCTGGAGCTGCTGTCGCACGCGGTCAAGAAGCGCCGACGCTAAATGTTGGCCGCCTGGTGGCGGCCCGGCGCCGGTCTGGATCAGAGAATCAGATCAGCGCCGCCAGCTCGGGCCAGTGGTGGCGCAGCAGCGCGGCTTCGTCGCTGTCGGGCTGCATGAAGGTGAAGTCGTCGAAGTCGAAGCCCGGCCCGACCGTGCAGCTCACCAGCGTGTAGTCGGGGCCCGTCGGCGTCACGATCGGCCGCGCCGCCTGCCACTGGCCGGCGGGCACGGTGTGCTGGGGGCGGGTGCCGTGGACGTCGACCGGGCCGAGGCGCAGATGGGCGGGCGGCGTGCGCAGTGCCGCGTCGCTGGTCCAGAGCGCCAGCGGGGCGCCCTCGAGATGAATCCAGACCTCGTCGGACTGCACCCGGTGCCAGCGCGAGTGCTGGTCCGCCTCGAGCAGGAAATAGATGGTGGTGAGCGCATCGCGCGCCGCCCGCCCGTCGGTCGGCATCACCTGCGCGGCCGAGCGGAACATTTCACGGAACCAGCCACCTTCGGGATGGGGCTGCAGCTGGAGGGTCTCGATGAGTTGTCGTGCGCGCATAGGGCTCATTGTGGCGCGCGCAGCGCCGTCAGAAGCTTGTCGTGCACGCCGCCGAAGCCGCCATTGCTCATGCACACGATGTGATCGCCGGGGCGCGCCGCCGCCGCCACCTGTGCGACCAGGGGCGCGATGGCGCCCGCCACCCGGGCCCGGTCGCCCATCGGCGACAGGGCCGCCGCAGCATCCCAGTCGAGCCCGCCGCTGTGGCAGAACGACAGATCGGCGGCCTCCAGGCTCCAGGGCAACTGGGCCGCCATGGTGCCGAGCTTCATGGTGTTGCTGCGGGGCTCGAAGACCGCAAGGATGCGGTCCTGCCTGCGGCCGGCGGCGTCGAGCTTCTGGCGCAGGCCGTCGAGCGTGGTGCGGATCGCGGTCGGATGGTGGGCGAAATCGTCGTAGACCGTGATCGTCCCCGGGCTGCGCTCCACGCTGCCGCGCAGCTCCATGCGCCGGTGCACGTTGCGAAAGGCGGCCAGCGCCTCGGCCGCTTCGGCCGGCGCGACGCCGACGTGCTCGGCAGCGACGATCGCGGCCAAGCCGTTCATCTGGTTGTGCAGGCCGGAGAGTGCCCATTCGACCCGGCCGACGCGTTCGCCCCGGCGCAGCACGTCGAAAGCGTCGTGCGGACCCGCGGCCTGCCATTCGCCACCGGCGCCGAAGCGCGCCAGCTCGCTCCAGCAGCCCTGGGCCAGCACGCGCTGCAGGCTCTCCTCGGTGGCATTGACGACCACCCGGCCCCGGCCCGGGACCGTGCGCACCAGATGGTGGAATTGCCGCTCGATCGCCGCCAGGTCGTCGAAGATGTCGGCGTGGTCGAACTCCAGGTTGTTCAGGATCACGGTGCGTGGGCGGTAATGGACGAACTTGCTGCGCTTGTCGAAGAAGGCCGTGTCGTATTCGTCCGCCTCGATCACGAATGTGGCCCCCACGCTCCCCACTGCGTGTGCTTCGCTGCCCCCCGAGGGGGCCGCAGGCCGCCTCGGGAGCGGCCCGGCGCCGGCCTGGGCGCCGGTCGCTCCACCGAGCCGCGCCGAGACGCCGAAGTCGAGCGGCACGCCGCCGACCAGGAAGCCGGGCGCCCGGCCGGTGCGCTCGAGGATCCAGGCCAGCATCGAGGTGGTGGTGGTCTTGCCATGGGTGCCGGCGACGGCCATCACGTGCCGGCCCTGCAGCACCTGCTCGGCCAGCCACTGCGGTCCGCTGGTGTAGGGAGCGCCGGCGTCAAGAATGGCCTCCATCAGCGGAAACTTCGGCTGGCCGTCCGCCAGCCGGCCCCGCGACACCACGTTGCCGACCACGAAGACATCGGGCTTCAGGGCCAGCTGGTCGGCGCCGAAGCCCTCGATCAGATCGATGCCGAGTGCGCGCAGCTGGTCGCTCATCGGCGGATAGACGCCGGCGTCGCAGCCCGTCACCCGGTGGCCGGCTTCGCGGGCAAGCGCCGCCACCCCCCCCATGAAGGTGCCGCAGATGCCGAGAATGTGAATGTGCATCGGTCGATTCTAGGGACGCGCCCGGGCCATCCGCCCGCAATCCGCGCAGTGCGGCAAAATGACCCGATGGACACGCCGAAGCAGGAAATTGCCGCCACCGCGGCCCGCCTCGTGGTCGAGGAGGGGCTGGAATACGGGCCCGCCAAGCGCCGCGCGCTGCGCGATCTCGGCTTGCCTTCGCGCACCGCGCTGCCGAACAACGACGAGGTCGAGGCGGAGGTCCGCGACTACATCCAGCTTTTCTGCGCCGACACCCAGCCGCAGGAGCTGCATGCGCTGCGTCTGCTGGCCCTCGAATGGATGGAGCGCATGGCGCAGTTCCGTCCCCATGTGGGCGGCGCGGTCTGGCATGGCACCGCGACACGGCTGTCGGACATCTACATCCAGCTGTTCTGCGACGATTCGAAATCGGCCGAGATCGCGTTGATCGATCACCATGTCGACTACGAACCGCGCATGGTCACCGGCTTCCACGGCGAGCAGGTCGAGGCGCTCAGCGTCCATACCAGCAGCCGCACGCTGGGTGAGGAGGTCGGCGTCCACCTGCTGGTCTACGACCTGGACGACTTGCGTGGCGCGCTCAAGCCCGACTCGCAGGGGCGGGCGCCGCGGGGCAACCTGGCGGCGCTCCGGCGGCGGATGGCAATGGAAAGGGACGGCGGATGAGCCCGAGTCCCACACGGCGCGCCTGGCTCTATGGCGGCGTGGCCGCGGTCGCGGCCGCCGCCGGGATCGGCGGCGCCTGGTGGAAGCTGCGCCAGGGCGGAAGCGGTGGCGGAGAACAGATCGACCCGGCCTTCTGGGCGCAGCGATTCGAGCGGCCGGAGGGCGGCGAACTCGTTGTCGAGCGCCTTCGCGGCAAGCCCCTGCTGGTGAACTTCTGGGCCACCTGGTGCCCGCCCTGCGTCGAGGAAATGCCAATGATCGACGCCTTCTTTCGTGAAAACAATGCCAATGGTTGGCAAGTGGTCGGATTGGCCGTCGATCAGCCCACCGCGGTGCGCAAGTTCCTGGCCAGGACGCCGGTCAGCTATCCGATCGGCCTGGCGGGCCTGCAGGGCACCGAGCTGGTCAAGCAGCTGGGCAACACGGCAGGCGGGCTGCCCTTCACTGTGGTGGTCGATTCGGGCGGCTCGATCGCGGCGCGTAAAATGGGCAAGCTCGACGCCGCCGACCTGCAATCATGGCGACGGGCATAGTTCACGGCTAGAATCCAGCCCCTACCAATCCGGCAGTTGGCGCTGAAACGCCGAAATAACCGGATCTTCAGGCGAGTTACATTCAAATGACCGGCAAAGCCGGCGCTGGAGTCCCATGGATCTACGCAAGCTCAAGACACTGATCGACCTGGTGTCCGAATCCAACATTTCCGAACTGGAAATCACCGAAACCGAAGGCAAGGTCCGTATCGTCAAGGGCAGTATCGCGGCACCGGTCCAGTACGTCCAGACGCTGGCTGCACCAGCAGCCGGTCCACAGGCTGCAGGCGCGGCGGCACCCGCCATTGCGGTTGCGCCCGCCGCTGCCCCGGCCGAGGCCGCACCTGTGGGGCACGCGATCAAGTCGCCGATGGTCGGCACCTTCTATCGCTCTTCGAGCCCGGGCGCCCCGGCTTTCGTGGAGATCGGCAGCCAGGTCAAGGAAGGCGACACCGTCTGCATCATCGAGGCGATGAAGATCCTGAACGAGATCGAGGCCGACAAGTCCGGCACCGTGACCCAGATCCTCGGCGAGAACGGCCAGGCGGTCGAGTATGGCCAGCCGCTGTTCATCATCGAGTGAGCATGTTCAAGAAGATCCTGGTCGCCAACCGCGGCGAGATTGCCCTGAGAATCCAGCGCGCCTGCAGTGAACTGGGCATCAAGGCGGTGATGGTGTATTCCGAAGCCGATCGCGACGCCAAGTACGTCAAGCTGGCCGAGGAAGCCGTGTGCATCGGCCCCGCGCCGTCCTCGCAGAGCTACCTGAACATGCCCGCCATCATCTCGGCGGCCGAAGTGACCGACTCGGAGGCGATCCACCCGGGCTACGGTTTTCTGAGCGAGAACGCCAACTTCGCCGAGCGCGTCGAGCAGAGCGGCTTCCAGTTCATCGGCCCCACGCCCGAGTCGATCCGCATCATGGGCGACAAGGTGTCGGCCAAGCAGGCGATGATCAAGGCCGGCGTGCCCTGCGTGCCGGGCTCCGAAGGTGAGCTTTCCGACGACGCGACCACCAACAAGCGCATCGCGCGGGCGATCGGCTATCCGGTCATCATCAAGGCCGCGGGCGGCGGCGGCGGGCGCGGCATGCGGGTGGTCCACACCGAGGCGGCGCTGGTCAATGCGATCCAGATGACCAAGGCGGAAGCCGGCGCGGCCTTCAACAATCCGGCCGTCTACATGGAGAAGTTCCTCCAGAACCCGCGCCACATCGAGATCCAGATCCTCGCCGACAAGCACAAGAACGCGGTCTACCTGGGCGAGCGCGACTGTTCCATGCAGCGGCGCCACCAGAAGGTGATCGAGGAATCGCCGGCGCCGGGCGTCCCGCGCAAGCTGATCGAGAAGATCGGCGAGCGCTGCGCCGCGGCCTGCAAGAAGATCGGCTACCGCGGCGCCGGCACCTTCGAGTTCCTCTACGAGAACGGCGAGTTCTACTTCATCGAGATGAACACCCGCGTGCAGGTGGAACATCCGGTGACCGAGTTCACCACCGGCATCGACATCGTGAAGACGCAGATCATGGTGGCGGCGGGCGAGAAGCTGCCCTTCACCCAGCGTCAGATCGAGATGCGCGGCCACGCGATCGAGTGCCGCATCAACGCCGAGGACCCGTACAAGTTCACGCCCTCGCCGGGACGCATCACGATGTGGCATCCGCCGGGCGGACCGGGCGTGCGTGTGGACTCCCACGTGTACACCAACTACTTCGTGCCGCCGAACTACGATTCGATGATCGGCAAGATCATCGTCTACGGCGACACCCGGGAACAGGCGATGGCGCGCATGCGCACGGCGCTCAACGAGACCGTGATCGAAGGCATCCAGACCAACATTGCGCTGCATCGCGAACTGATGGTGGATGCCAATTTCATGAACGGCGGCACCAACATCCACTATCTCGAAGAGTGGCTCAGCGCCCACAAGCGCTGAGAGGAATCGCCGTGTTCGAACTTCGCCTGCTGGCCCCCGAGGATCTGGTCGAGACCGTCAGCGACGCGCTCGACGCGCTCGATGCGCTGAGCGTCTCGGTCGAGGACGCCGATGCGCAGACCGACGCCGAGCATGCCCTGTTCGGCGAACCGGGCATGCCGCCGCCCAAGGATGGCTGGCAGCGTTCGCGCGTGATCGCGCTGTTCGCCACCGAGGCGCTGGCGCGCGAGGCGGCCGCGCTGCTCGAGGCGCAGGATTTCTTCGCCGGGTGCCGGCTGCTGGGCCTGGCCGACGTGCCCGAGCAAGACTGGGTGCGCCTGACGCAGTCGCAGTTCGCGCCGGTCGAGATCACGCCCGAGTTCTGGATCGTGCCGACCTGGCACGAACCGCCGGCGCAAGCGCGCCAGGTGATCCGGCTCGATCCGGGGCTGGCCTTCGGCACCGGCACCCATCCGACCACGCGCATGTGCCTGCGCTGGATCGCCACGCGCGGCACGCTCGCGGGCCGGCGCGTGCTCGACTACGGCTGCGGCTCCGGCATCCTGGCGATCGGCTCGGCGAAGTTCGGTGCGCTCGACATCGACGCGGTGGACATCGACGAGGCCGCGGTGGAATCGACCCGGCTCAATGCCGAGGCCAATGGCGTTGCCTTGAAGGCCGGTCTCCCGGAGGCTGCCGCGGGCCGCTACCAGATCGTGCTCGCGAACATCCTGGCGACGCCGCTCAAGGTGCTCGCGCCGCTGCTCTGCGGCCACGTCGCGCCGGGCGGCGACCTGGTGCTGGCCGGCATCCTCGAGCGGCAGGCCGACGAGTTGAAGGCGGCCTATGCCCCCTACGCGGCGCTCGAGGTCAGCGACAGCGAAGACGGCTGGATCCTGATGACAGCGAAGGCTGCGCCCTAGCGGCCGGCGCAGCCAGGCCCGTTGGTGAAACACCGCGGAACCGGCTTTGCCGGGCCGCTGGTGTTGCCCCCGGCAGGGATGGGCGCCCGACCAGTGCGGGCAACCTGGGGGCGAGCAATACAATCGGCGCCTCATGAGCCTGGTCACCCGCTGCCCCGCGTGCGACACCACATTCAAGGTGGTGCGGGACCAGCTTCGCATCTCCGATGGCTGGGTGCGCTGCGGGCGTTGCAGCCAGGTGTTCGATGCCACCGTCGACCTGCAGGAAATGGCGGACACTCTGCCCGCGGCGCCGGTGCCGCTGTCCGAGCCCGTGCCGGCCTCGCAAGACCAGCCTGCGCAAGCCGACCCTGATCCGGAGCCCGAACCCGAGCCCGAAGCCGTAGCCGAAGCTGAACCCACGGCCGCAGTCGTCCCTGCCGGCGCCCCTCCGAAGGACATTGCAGAGGCCGACTTCTTCGACGACGAACTGGCTTCGGGTCCGGCGCCGCTGGCCGAAGCGCCGGCCTTCGCGGGCTCGCGTACGCTGTCATGGCCCGATCCGGACTCCCTGCTGCTCGGCGACGAAGGGCGCAACGCTGTTCGTCCTCCCGTGCCGCCGCCGCTGTCCTTCCCGGACATCGACCTCACGCTGCCTGCGCGGCCGATGGCGCCGCCGAGCGATGCCGCAGCGCCGGAGCCGGAGCTCGGCGATCCCAGCCATGCGCAACTGCAGAAGGCGCTGCGCCGCGAGCGCGTCAAGTCGGCCCGGATGGCCAGGGTCAAGGCGAGGGAACGGGCGGGCGCGTTGGCCGGCGCCGCGCCGCTGGTCCTGGCCGCCAGCGAGTCCGAAGCGGCGTCGGTCGGGACGCTTCATCGTGCGGCGGGCCCGGCCTTCCTGGGGATCGACGAAGCGCCGTCCCGGTGGGGCCGTCCCGTGGTCAGGCTTTCGCTGTTCGCCACGGCCGTGCTGGCGGCGCTTCTGCTCGCGGCCCAGGTCCTGCACCAGGAGCGCGACCTGATCGCGGCGCGCCAGCCGGCGCTGCGCCCGTTGCTGAACGTCGTCTGCCGCGTCGCCGGATGCGAGCTTTCGGCGTTGCGGCAGATCAACGACATCAAGATCGATGGCGCATCGTTCGCGCGCGACAAGAGCGGCGACGGCTTTCAGCTCAACTTCACGGTGCGCAATGTCGCCGCCGTGCCGCTCGCGATGCCCGCGGTCGAACTCTCGCTGCTCGATACGCAGGAGCGAGCGGTGGTGCGGCGCGTGCTCATGCCCCTCGACTTCGGTGCGCCGACGGTGCTGCCGGCGCGTACCGAGCGCTCGGCATCGCTGTCCCTCCGGCTCGGCGGCGCCGAGGCGGCGTCGATGCCGCCGGTCGCCGGTTTTCGCATCGAGGCGCTCTATCCCTGAGCCTCTCGACCTTCCAGTTTCTTCAATCCAACCAGTGGCTCTCCCATGGCAGCAGTGATTTGCGGTTCGCTCGCGTTCGACACCATCATGACTTTCGAGGGGCGGTTCGCGGACCAGATCCTGCCGGACCAGTTGCACATCCTCAACGTGTCCTTCCTGGTGCCCGGGCTGCGGCGCGACTTCGGCGGCTGCGCCGGCAACATCGCCTACAGCCTCAATGCCCTGGGCGGCACGGCGCTGCCGATGGCGACGGTCGGCAACGACGGCGCCGACTACCTCGAGCGCCTGCGCTCGCTGGGCATCAGCACCGAGTTCGTGCGCCAGGTCGACGACACCTTCACGGCCCAGGCCATGATCATGAACGACCGTGACAACAACCAGATCACGGCCTTCCATCCGGGCGCGATGCAGCAGGCGCACATCACAAAGGTCGCTGCGCGCGAGGACATCCGGCTCGGCATCGTGGCGCCCGACGGCCGGGACGCGATGCTGCAGCACGCCGAGCAGTTCAAGGCGGCCGGCATTCCCTTCGTCTTCGATCCGGGTCAGGGCCTGCCGATGTTCGACGGCAAGGAACTCGCGCACTTCGTCGACCTGGCGAGCTGGGTCGTGGTCAACGACTACGAGGGCAAGATGCTGTCGCAGCGCACCGGCTGGAGCCTGGCGGATATCTCGAAGCGGGTGCGTGGCCTGGTCGTGACGCTGGCGGCGGAGGGCTGCGAGGTCTGGACCCAGGGCGAACGCGAACATGTGCCGGCCGTCACGCCCGAGGCAGTGGTCGAGCCGACCGGCTGCGGTGACGCCTGGCGCGGCGCCTTGCTGTTCGGCCTCGAGCAAGGCTGGCCGCTGGCGCGCTGCGCCGCTCTCGGCAACCATCTGGGCGCGCTCAAGATCGCCCAGCGTGGTCCGCAAAACTACCAGGTCGACCGCCAGGCGCTGGGGATTTAACCCACCCCCGAAGCGCCTGCGGCGCTCCGAGTCGCTGCCAGAGGCAGCGGCTCTTCGGATCCGTCCAAGCCTGCGCAGGCAGGCTTGGAGCCGCGGACCTCAGCCCCTCGAGGGGGCGATACCAGCGGCCTGGCAAAGCCAGTTCCGCGGTATCCCCCACCCCCGAAGCGCCTGCGGCGCTCCCCCTCAAGGGGGCGATACCAGCGGCCTGGCAAAGCCAGTTCCGCGGTATCCCTGGACTGGGCGCCTGCCAGTTTCATGCGACGCGCCATGAAAAAAGCCCGGCATCTTGCGATGCCGGGCCTGTGTGCCTTCAAGGCCGCTGAAAGACTCAGGGCTTGCTGGCCGTCGGGAACGGCCAGGCAGCCTGCGGGTTCAGCGTCGTTTGCGCAGCAGGAGCAGGCGCTACGGCAGCCTTGGCGGGCGCTTTCGCAGCCTTCTTGGCAGCGGGCTTCTTCGCGGCTTTCTTGGCAGCGGGCTTCTTCGCCGCAGCCTTTTTCGCCGGCGCCTTCTTGGCAGGCGCCTTCTTCGCTGCGGCCTTCTTCGCCGGGGCCTTCTTGGCTGCTGCCTTCTTGGCAGGCGCCTTCTTCGCCGGAGCCTTCTTGGCCACTACCTTCTTGGCGGGGGCCTTCTTTGCCGGCGCCTTCTTGGCGGCGACCTTCTTGGCCGCAACCTTCTTCGCCGGGGCCTTCTTGGCAGCGACCTTCTTTGCCGGGGCCTTCTTCGCCACTACCTTCTTGGCAGCGACCTTCTTTGCCGGGGCCTTCTTTGCAGCGGCTTTCTTAGCCGGCGCTTTCTTTGCAGTTGCCATTTCTATTTCTCCTTGATCAAGTTGAAAAAATTCAACCTTTTGAAGCACTCCACGCATGTTGGGCAGCGTGAAGCGATTCATGGCGTTGGAACGGATCCCAGCACCATGAACACCTGCGCCCTCAGCGGTGCCGCACTCTCCGGTGCGGTGTGTCGCTGAAGGCTATTTCTGAATGCACTTTGTTCTTGTCGGAAAGTTTCAATCCCAGGAGAGCGCTCCGCCCGACTGGTACTCGATCACGCGGGTTTCGAAGAAGTTGCGCTCCTTCTTCAGGTCGATCATTTCGCTCATCCAGGGGAACGGGTTTTCTTCGTTCGGGAAGAGCGTTTCGAGGCCGATCTGCTGCGCGCGCCGATTGGCGATGTAGCGCAGGTAGCCCTTGAACATGGAGGCGTTCATGCCGAGCACGCCACGCGGCATGGTGTCCTCGGCGTACTTGTACTCGAGCTCGACGGCCTTCATGAAGAGGGCCTTGATCTCGGTCTTGAACTCGGCCGTCCAGAGCTGCGGGTTCTCGAGCTTGAGCTGGTTGATCAGGTCGATGCCGAAGTTGCAGTGCATCGACTCGTCGCGCAGGATGTACTGGTACTGCTCGGCGGCGCCGGTCATCTTGTTCTGCCGGCCCAGCGCGAGGATCTGCGTGAAGCCGACGTAGAAGAACAGGCCCTCCATCAGGCAGGCGAACACGATCAGCGACTTGAGCAGGGTCTGGTCGGTCTCGTGCGTGCCGGTCTTGAAGTTCGGGTCGCTGATGGCGTCGATGAACGGGATCAGGAACTGGTCCTTCTCGCGGATCGAGGCCACTTCGTTGTAGGCGTTGAAGATCTCGCTCTCGTCCAGGCCGAGCGACTCGACGATGTACTGGTACGCGTGCGTGTGGATCGCTTCCTCGAAGGCCTGGCGCAGCAGGAACTGGCGGCATTCGGGCGCCGTGATGTGGCGGTAGGTGCCCAGCACGATGTTGTTGGCGGCCAGCGAGTCGGCGGTCACGAAAAAGCCGAGGTTGCGCTTGACGATGCGGCGCTCGTCTTCGGTCAGGCCGTTCGGGTCTTTCCAGAGCGCGATGTCGCGCGTCATGTTCACTTCCTGCGGCATCCAGTGGTTGGCGCAGGTGGCGAGGTACTTTTCCCAGGCCCACTTGTACTTGAACGGCACCAGCTGGTTGACGTCGGTCTGGCCGTTGATGATGCGCTTGTCGGCGGCCTTGACGCGATGCGTCGCGGGTGCAGCTTGCGTGGCCGGTGCCGGACGCACCGCCGCACCGTCATCGAGCGTGCGTGCGGCGAGGGGCGTTTGAGGGGCAATTTGCGAAGTCGGGAACTCCGACGAGCGGGCGACTGGCGCGCCGCTGTTCGATGGGTGCCGCAGTCCTTGCTGCAGATCCTTTGGCAAGGAGGGCTTGACTTCTTCGTCCCAGGTCAACATAGAAAAATCCAATGCTCAAATTATGTGAGCAACGATGTGAGTTGCAAAGAGCTCCTCACGTCGCGCTTCAATTATGTGGTCGTTATGTTGTTCGCATGCATCGCAATTTGTCGGTCGATGCCGCGAACCACCACAACTTCAGGCCGACATCACTGGCAGGCTTCGCAGGTCGGATCGTCGACGCCGCAGAACGCGATGTCGGTGGCGGGCATCGCGCTGAGTTGCGCTTGCGCTGCGAGCGCTGCAGCTTCGAGTGCGCTCATGCCCGACGACGCATCGCCGCTGCCCGACGACACCGCGTTGAGGCGGCCCGATTGCACGGTCGATTTCTCGGCGTGCGTCGCGCTCTGCGTGCGCAGGTAGTAGGTGGTCTTGAGGCCGCGCAGCCATGCGAGCTTGTAGGTGTCGTCGAGCTTCTTGCCCGATGCGCCGGCCATGTAGATGTTGAGCGATTGCGCCTGATCGATCCACTTCTGGCGGCGTGCCGCGGCCTCCACCAGCCAGGTGGTCTCGACTTCGAACGCGGTGGCGTAGAGCGCCTTCACGTCCTGCGGCACGCGGTCGATCGGGCGCAGTGAGCCGTCGAAGTGCTTCAGGTCCATCACCATCACGTCGTCCCACAGGCCCAGGCGCTTGAGGTCGCGCACCAGGTAGTGGTTGATGACGGTGAACTCGCCCGACAGGTTCGACTTGACCGACAGGTTGCCGAAGCAGGGTTCGATCGAGGCGTCGACGCCGATGATGTTCGAGATCGTGGCGGTCGGTGCGATGGCGACGCAGTTCGAGTTGCGCATGCCGTCGGCCTTGATCTTCTGGCGCAGCGCGTCCCAGTCGAGGGTGGCCGAGCGGTCGACCTCGACGTAGCCGCCGCGGGCCTTCTCGAGCAGGTCGAGGGTGTCGGGCGGCAGCACGCCCTTGTCCCACAGCGAGCCCTTGTAGCTCGAGTACTTGCCGCGTTCGCGCGCCAGCTCGGTCGAGGCCCAGTAGGCGTGGTAGCAGATCGCTTCCATCGACTCGTCGGCGAACTGCACGGCTTCCTGCGAGGCGTAGGGGATGCGCAGTTCGTACAGCGCGTCCTGGAAGCCCATCAGGCCGAGGCCGACCGGGCGGTGGCGCAGGTTGGAGTCGCGCGCCTTCTTGACCGCGTAGTAGTTGATGTCGATCACGTTGTCGAGCATCCGCATCGCGGTCGCGATGGTGCGCTGGAGCTTGGCCTGGTCGACCTTGCCGTCCTTCAAATGCTGCAGCAGGTTGACCGAGCCGAGGTTGCAGACCGCGGTTTCGGTGTCGCTGGTGTTGAGCGTGATCTCGGTGCAGAGGTTCGACGAATGGACCACGCCGGCGTGCTGCTGCGGCGAGCGCACGTTGCAGGCGTCCTTGAAGGTGATCCAGGGATGGCCGGTCTCGAACAGCATCGTGAGCATCTTGCGCCAGAGGTCCGAGGCCTGCAGCGTGCGGCTCGGCGTGATCTCGCCGCGCGCGGCCTTCTCTTCGTAGGCGACGTAGGCGGTCTCGAAGTCGAGGCCGAACTTGTCGTGCAGGTCGGGCACGTTGGACGGCGAGAACAGGGTCCAGCTGCCCTTTTCCATCACGCGGCGCATGAACAGGTCGGGGATCCAGTTGGCCGTGTTCATGTCGTGGGTGCGGCGGCGGTCGTCGCCGGTGTTCTTGCGCAGCTCGAGGAATTCCTCGATGTCGAGGTGCCAGGTCTCGAGGTAGGTGCAGACCGCGCCCTTGCGCTTGCCGCCCTGGTTGACCGCCACCGCCGTGTCGTTGACCACCTTGAGGAAGGGCACGACGCCCTGCGATTCGCCGTTGGTGCCCTTGATGTGGCTGCCGAGCGCGCGCACGCGGGTCCAGTCGTTGCCCAGGCCGCCGGCGAACTTCGACAGCAGCGCGTTTTCCTTGATCGACTCGTAGATGCCGTCGAGGTCGTCGGGCACGGTCGTCAGGTAGCAGCTCGACAGCTGCGAGCGCAGGGTGCCGCTGTTGAACAGGGTCGGCGTGCTCGACATGAAGTCGAAGGACGACATCACCTCGTAGAACTCGATGGCGCGGGCTTCGCGGTCGATCTCATTGAGCGAGAGGCCCATCGCGACGCGCATGAAGAAGGCCTGCGGCAGCTCGATGCGCGACTTGCGCACGTGCAGGAAGTAGCGGTCGTAGAGGGTCTGCAGGCCGAGGTAGTCGAACTGCAGGTCGCGCTCGGGCTTGAGCGCGGCGCCCAGGCGGGCCAGGTCGAACTGCAGCAGCTTCTCGTCGAGCAGCTCGTTGTCGACGCCCTTCTTGATGAAGTGCGGGAAGTAGTCGGCGTAGGCCTGGGCCCGTTCGGCCAGCGGCACTTCGCGGCCGATCACTTCCTTGAAGATCGTGTGCAGCAGCAAGCGGGCGGTGGCGAAGGTGTAGTCGGGGTCTTTCTCGATCAGCGTTCGGGCCGCCAGGATCGAGGCCTTGTAGACCTCGTCGAGCGGCACGCCGTCGTACAGGTTGCGCATCGTCTCGGCCACGATCGGGCTGGCCGTGATGCTGTCGCCGAGGCCGACGCAGGCCGATTCGATCAGGTCCTTGAGGTCGTTGAGGTCGAGCGCGACGCGCTCGCCGCGGTCCAGCACGTGCAGCGTGGAGACCGCGATCGGGGCGTCCTGCTCGCCCTGCTTGAGGCGCTCCTGGCTGCGGCGCTCGCGGTAGAGCACGTAGGCGCGGGCGATCTCGTGGTGGCCGCCGCGCATCAGGCCGAGTTCGACCTGGTCCTGCACGTCCTCGATGTGGAAGGTGCCGCCGCCCGGACGCGAGCGCACCATCGCGCGGACCACGGCCTGGGTCAGGCTGTCGACCGTCTCGCGCACGCTGGCGGAGGCCGCGCCCTGGGTGCCGTGCACCGCAAGGAAGGCCTTCATCATCGCGATCGCGATCTTGTTCGGCTCGAAGGGCACCACCGCGCCGTTGCGGCGGATGATCTGGTAGTGGGCCAGCGCATTGCCGGCGGGCGAGCCGGCGACGTCGCGCTGCTGCGACGTCGAGGAAACAGCGCGGGGGGCGGAGGGGGTGTTCAGGGCAGTTTGCATGCGATCCTCGATTCTTGTTGGGGCGGCGGTGCCAGTGCGGCCATGGTTTTAGGCGTCGAGCGCCGGGCAGGGCACACTATATCTAGGGTCTCGCGGGGCTACAACCCACTAGATGTAGTGTTTTCTACAAATATACACATTTGTGGAATGAGCCTGGGCGGTGCCGGATCGCGCTTCTGCCCCGTGGCCGTTGAACGACGCTAGCGCAGCCCGCGGCTGGCGGGCGTTTCCGCTGCATTTGGGCCTGAAAAGCGCATGGTTGCTGCACCTGGGCAGTGGCGGGGCCGTCGCAGCCGCGTCGGCGCAGCGACGCATCGCGTCACGCCGGCCGATAAAAAAAAACTAGCGGTCGATCGCGCCCGCGGGGAACATGGCGGGATCCCAGCCCAACTGCGCCTGCAGCAGGTGCCAGTCGAAGCCGGCGCCGGGGTCCTCCTTGCGGCCCGGCGCGATGTGCTGATGGCCGGCGATGTAGCGGATCGCATGGCGCTGCGCGATCGCGGGACAGAGGCTGGCCAGGGTTTCGTACTGCGCGCGTTCGAATGGCCCGCCCTCGAGGCCCTCGAGCTCGATGCCGATCGAATCGTCGTTGCAATTGGCGCGGCCACGCCAGCAGGACGCACCGGCATGCCAGGCACGGTCGTCGCAGCTGACGAACTGCCACAACTCGCCATTGCGCCGCACATAGAAATGCGCCGACACCTCGAGGTCGCGGATGCTGCCGAAATAGGGGTGCGCATCCCAGTCGAGGCGGTTCGTGAACAGTTGCTGGACTTCGTCGCCGCCGTACTGGCCGGGCGGCAGGCTGATCGAATGCAGCACGATCAGGTCGATCTGGGCCGCGGCAGGGCGCGGCCCGAAGTTGGGCGAGCGCAAGGTCCGCGCGAAGCGATACCAGCCGTTCTTCCAGAGACCGGCGGCGGCTTCGGGCTCAGGCCGGCGCCGGGCCGCCAGCGCGGCGAAGTCCGCGCTTCGCGCTGACGGGCGGCCTGCTGATTCCCCCTTGGGGGGCAGCGACCCACACGCAGTGGGGGAGCGTGGGGGCTCATTCATCGGCGCCGAAGCCATGGGGGTCGTCGCCGTTCGGGGTCGCGATGCCCAGGCGTGCGATCCGGTAGCGGATCTGGCGCAGGCTCAGGCCGAGCCGGGCCGCCGCGGCGGTGCGGTTGAAGCCGGTCTCCTGCAGCGCCCGGATCAGGATCTCGCGCTCTTGCTGGTCGAGGTAGCCCTGCAGGTCGCTGGGCACTTCCGGCGCGGCCTTCGACGGCGCGGCCGTGACCGAGGCGGACGCCGCCAGATAGGCCGGTGGCGCGGGTTCCGACAGCGGCGCTTCGGCCGCCAGCGTCGTGCTGCCGGCGAAGTCGAGGTGCAGCCTGTCGCCGTCGCTCAAGGCCACGGCGCGGTGCAGCAGGTTCTCGAGCTCGCGCACGTTGCCATGGAGCGGATGCTCGGACAGCCGCAGCAGCACCTCGGTCGACAGCGTCGGCACCGGCATGCCGGCGTCGTGCGCGATGCGCGCCAGCAAGGCCTCGCACAACGCCGGCAGGTCGCTGCGGCGCTCGCGCAGCGCCGGCACCGCGATCTCGATCACGTTGAGGCGGTAGAACAGGTCTTGCCGGAACCGGCTCGCCTGCACCTCCGCCTGGAGGTCCTTGTGGGTCGCGCTGACGATGCGGACGTCGACCGCGTCCTCCTGGGTCGAGCCGATCGGGCGCACGCTGCGTTCCTGGATCGCGCGCAACAGCTTGGATTGCATCGCCAGCGGCAGATCGCCGATTTCGTCGAGGAACAGCGTGCCGCCGCGCGCGGCCTGGAAATAGCCGTCGCGATCTTGCGAGGAGCCGGTGTAGGAGCCCTTGCGCGCGCCGAAGAACTCGGCTTCGAGCAGGTTCTCGGGAATGGCGCCGCAATTGACCGCGACGAAGGGGCCGTCGCTGCGCTGGCTGCAGGCGTGCACGGCGCGGGCGACCAGTTCCTTGCCGGTGCCGGATTCGCCGCGCACCAGCACCGGGGCCATGCCGCGCGCCACCTTGGCGATGCGCGCCTTGACGATGCGCATCGGTTCCGAGTCGCCGACCAGTCGCTCGAGCGCGGCCTCGCCGCCGCTGCCGATCGGGCTGGCGATCCTGGCGCCGTCCTCGGCCCGATCGTCGACCGGCCGCGCGACGCTGGTGCTGCCCAACTGCGCGGTGGCCTGCACCGCGGATGCCACCACGGTCCGGAACTGCTTCAGGTCGACCGGCTTGGTCAGGTAGTCGAAGGCGCCGGCCTTGAGGGCCTCGACCGCGTTCTCGGCCGAGCCGTAGGCGGTCATCACGACGCAGCGCTCGGTGCGCTGGTCCTGCTGGATGCGCTGCAGGATCTGCATGCCGAGCCCGTCGGGCAGGCGCATGTCGGTGATCACGGCATCGAAACGGCCGGCGTCCAGGTGCTGCGAGGCCTCGGCGACGCTGCCGGCGGCCTCGACCCGATAGCCCTCGCGCAACAGCGTGAGTTCGTAGAGCGTGCGCAGATCGGGCTCGTCGTCGACGACCAGGATCTGGGCGGGGCGCGATGCGGACGGGTGGGGTGTGCTCACGCGGCTATTGTGTCAGCCGGGTCTCGGCCGCGGCAAACGAAACGTAGAACGCGTTGCCTTCGGGGCCAGACTCCGACAACGCGCGGCGCTCGTAGCCGATGGTGGCGTCGTGCCGCTCGCACAGTTCCCGGCACAGGAAAAGGCCCAGTCCGCTCGAGCGGCTTTCGGAGGAGAAGAAGGGCTCGAACAAATGCCGCTGCACCGCCGGTTCGAGCGGCGCGCCGTCGCTCCAGATCTGCAGCGTGGCCCGGCCGGCGGCGTTGAGCCGGGTCGTGACCTGGATCGAGCCATCGCGATCGCCCGCGTAGCGGGCCGCGTTGTCGAGCAGGTTCACGAGGATGCGGCGCAGGTGCTCGACGTCGAAGCGCACGTCGCTGCCAGGGGCGTCGAGCGCCAGCAAGACGCCCTGGCGCTGCGAATGCAGCACCCATTCCTCGGCCAGCGTGCGCACGGTGGCATCGAGCGCCAGCTGTTCGCCGAGCGGCAGCATGCGCTGCTGCCGGGCCCGCGCGACGTCGAGCACGTCGTCGACGATGCGCGCCAGGCGCTGCGCGTTCTGCTGCACCATGGTCGTCAACTGGCGATGCGCCGGATCGACCAGGTCCTCGGCCAGCAGCGCGCTGGCCTGGGTGATGGCGGCCAGCGGGTTGCGGATCTCGTGCGCCACCGCGGCCGACATCCGGCCCATGGCGGCCAGCTTCTCGGTGCGGATGCGGGCCTCGAGTTCGCGCAGATCCTGCAGGAACATCACGCAGAGGCTGTCGGAGCCCGGGTCGGGCGAGCGGGTCAGCCGTGTGCGCACGCGCACTTCGCGCGCCGCGCCCTGGGCCTGGGCGAGCGGGATCTCCTTCGACTGCGGGGTGCGGCGCGCGAAGGTCTGGCGTGCCAGCGCGGCCAGCGAGGCCCAGGCCGGATAGGCATTCAGCGTGAAGGGCAGCTCGATCCGGGCCAGGCCCTGGCCCAGGATGGCGTCGGCGGCGGGATTGGCGGCGTGCACCTGGCCCTGCGCATCGACCACCAGCACGCCTTCGCTGAGCGTCTCGATCACCAGGTCGTTGACCAGCGCATGCATCTGTGCGGCGCTTCGGTTGCGCTGGGCCAGCGCCTCCTCGCGCGTGAGCCGGCGCGCCATCTCGTGGGCGATCAAGGCGACCACGAACAGGCCGGTGCCGGTCAGCGCCGCCTGCACGAAGCGCGGCGAGGTGTCGGCCGGCTGCTCCAGCCAGTACCAGGTGGCATGGCCGAGCAGCAGCAGCGTCGCGGCAGCGGTGGTGCCGAGGCCGACCGTGCCGGTGCCCAGCACGGCACCCATCAGCACCGGCAGCGCGAACAGTGGCGAGTAGTTGATGCCCCCGACCTGCAGCACCTGCAGCGCCGCGAAGACGACGAGGTCGACGCCGATGGTCGCGAACCAGGTGCGGCCCAGGCTGCGGATCTGCTGCATCGGCGGATAGCGCGCGGTCAGCAGGGTGGCCACCAGATAGGCGGCGCACAGCGCGATCGTCGCCGGCTGCGCCGACTGTCCGAGCATCAGCGCGAGGCCCTGCAGCAGCAGCAGCACCGCCGCCACGAAGCAGCGCGCGGCGACGAAGCCGCGCCACAGGCGCTTCAGCGCGGTACTCTGGCCGCTGAACTGTTCGAGCGAACTCCAGTCGGTCGCGGGTTCGCCACGGGCACGCAGGAACGCGGTCATGCCGGACGCCCCGGGGCCTGTTTCATTTCCCGTCGGCTTCGCGGTGCGCCGTGCTGCAGTACACGGCGCCGTCGGGGCCGGCGATCGCATCGGCGGCCGGCAGGTGCAGCCCGCAGTGCGCGCAGCGCACCATGGCTTGCGGTGCGCCGACCGCCGGGGGCTTCTGCGGCGGCGGCCGCGACTGCATCTCCTCGCGCCGGTTCTTGCGCCAGAGCCAGACCGCCACGAAGACGATCGCGAAGACGAGCAGGTATTTCATGAGATTGCGCGCGACAGCACGACTTCGAGCACGAAGCGCGAACCCACATAGGCCAGCAGCAGCAGCGCCGAGCCGGCGTAGAGCACGCGCCGTGCGGTGCGGCCGCGCCAGCCGAAGCGGGCGCGGCCGGTCAGGAGGATCGCGAAGGTGAGCCAGGCCAGCACCGAGAAGACCGTCTTGTGGTCCCACTTCCAGCCGCGCACCGCGCCGCCGTACAGCGTCTCGCTGAACAGCAGGCCGGCCAGCAGCGTGGCCGACAGCAGCACGAAGCCCGCGGTCACGAATCGGAAGGTGAGGCGTTCCATGGTCAGCAGCGGCACGCCGCCCTGCGGCTCGGCGGCGAGACGGATCTGCTTCTCGGCCCGCGTCATGAGCCAGGCATGGACCACCGCGGCGCCGAACAGGCCGTACGAGGCGATCCCGAGCGCGAGGTGCAGCGGCAGCCACGGCGAGGCCGAGACATGCAGCGGCGTGCCGGGGAACAGTACCGCCAGCAGCACCGCGGCGGCGCCCAGCACCGCCAGCGCGCGCCGGACCTTGAGCTGCGGATAGAGACTGCTCTCGATCGCGTAGACGGTCAGCACCAGCCACGCCGTGACCGAGATCGCCGGCGCGAAGCCGAAGCGCGGCGTGCCGCCGACCAGCCCGGTGGCCAGCGCCAGGGCGTGCAACAGCCAGGCCAGCCCGAGCAGCCAGGGGGTCGAGGAGCGGCTGAGGCTGGAGGCGGCGGCAGCGGTGACGCCATAGGCGGCAGCGGTGGCGATGCCCAGTGCCACGCCGAGCGGGGAGGGGATCGCTAAAATCATCGGCCGGAGTTTAGCTTCTCGCCTCCTGCGGAATGCCGTCGCTCCCGTTCTCATACCGGTCCCGTCCAGCGGGAAGCACCATGGCCAGCGCCCTCACCGAAAAATTCACCCGCCTCGTCAAACAGGTCAGCGGCCAGGCCCGCATCACCGAAGGCAATGTCCAGGACATGCTGCGCGAGGTGCGCATGGCCCTGCTCGAGGCCGACGTCGCCTTGCCCGTGGTGCGCGATTTCGTCGCCCGCGTGAAGGAAAAGGCGCTCGGCCAGGAAGTGCTGGGCTCGCTGAAGCCGGGCCAGGCGCTGGTCGGCATCGTCAACCGCGAACTGGCGGCCACGATGGGCGAGGGCGTGGCCGACATCAACCTGGCAGCGCAGCCGCCGGCCGTGATCCTGATGGCCGGCCTGCAGGGCGCCGGCAAGACCACCACCACCGCCAAGCTGGCCAAGCACCTGATCGAGAAGCGCAAGAAGAAGGTGCTGACCGTGTCGGGCGACGTCTACCGGCCGGCCGCCATCGAGCAGCTCAAGACGGTGACGAAGCAGGCCGGCGCCGAGTGGTTCCCGAGCACGCCCGACCAGAATCCCCTGGATATCGCGCGGGCCGCGCTCGACCATGCCAAGCGCCACTTCTTCGACGTGCTGCTGGTCGACACCGCGGGCCGACTCGCGATCGACGAGGTGTTGATGCAGGAAATCCAGCAGCTGCATGCGGCGCTCGATCCGGTCGAGACCCTGTTCGTGGTCGACGCCATGCAGGGCCAGGATGCGATCAACACCGCCCGCGCCTTCAAGGAGGCGCTGCCGCTGACCGGCATCATCCTGACCAAGACCGACGGCGACTCGCGCGGCGGCGCCGCGCTGTCGGTGCGCCAGGTCACGGGCGTGCCGATCAAGTTCGCCGGTGTCAGCGAGAAGATCGACGGCCTCGAGGTGTTCGACGCCGAGCGCCATGCGGGCCGCATCTTGGGCATGGGCGACATCGTGGCGCTGGTCGAGCAGGTCACGGCCGGTGTCGACGTGGCGGCGGCGCAGAAGCTGGCGGCCAAGGTCAAGAGCGGCGCCGGCTTCGATCTCAACGACTTCCTCGGCCAGCTGCAGCAGATGAAGCAGATGGGCGGACTGTCGAGCATCCTTGACAAGCTGCCGGCGCAGATGGCGGCCAAGGCGACCGAGGCCGACATGACGCGGGCCGAGCGCGACATCCGGCGCAAGGAAGGGATCATCAACAGCATGACGCCGCTGGAGCGCCGCAAGCCCGAACTGCTGAAAGCGACGCGCAAGCGCCGCATCGCGGCCGGCGCCGGTGTCCAGGTCCAGGAAGTGAACCGGCTGCTCAACGAATTCGAGCAGATGCAGGGAATGATGAAGAAGATGAAGGGCGGCGGCCTCATGAAGATGATGAAGCGCATGGGCGGCATGAAGGGCATGCCCCCGATGGGCGGGGGCGGCGGGATGCCGCGGTTCTGAGCGTGGCCGAGCCCCATCTGCTTTGAGTCGAGGGCGGCGCCTGCCGCCCTCTCAGACGACGCTGACTTCCAGCCGCTTGCCCAGCGTCGCCAGCGCCTGCTGGATGCTGTCACGCGCGTGCGGTGTCGAAGATCGGTGAGCCGGTTGACCTCCTGGGCGCTGGTGTGGAGCTTGCGCGCAAGGTCCGCAGGGCGCACCTTCCGGCGCACCATCTCGTTGAGAAGCAGCACCTTGGCGCTCAGGCTGACGGGCAGCTCGATGGCGTCCCTGCCTTTGGCGACGGGGCGCGGGGCCCGGTACCTCGCGCCGGTCCTCGAAGTAGAAATCCAGCGCGGTGACCAGCGCGTCCTGCGCCATCGCGAGGGCTTCCTCCCTCGTCGGCGCACTGGACAGGCCTCGGGGATGTCGGGGAACGAGGCCGTGTAGCCGTCGCCGTCTTTCGTGATGCCCACTGCGTATTTCATATTTTTTCTGTTTTGTTCGAAAGTCCCTGGGGGCTCAGGGCCAGTAGAAGAGACCGTGGCGGTGCGCAAGAGGTCCTGCAATCTATCTCCTAGCAGCTTCTTGTCGCGGATTTCCATGCTAATGGACTCAGAGCGTGCGGAGCGTGCAATTTCAGAGCGTTCTCATTGTGTAGCCGGCCGCTTCGCGCGAGGTCCGCGCGGCAATCCGCTGGACGTCCTCGCTCTCGCGAAGCAATATCTGCCAGTTATTCAATCCCAACAGAATTTGGAGCATCGAATTGTTACAGGATATTTTCTTGAAATTGACCGGAATCAGCGGCGAATCCCAGGACGACGAGCACCAAGACGAAATCGAAGTTTTGCGTTGGGATTGGAATGTCAGTCAGCAGTCAAGTATGCATTCCGGCAGCGGGGGCGGATCAGGCAAGGCGACCGTTGGGGATCTGAACTTCGACCACTACGTGGACCGATCCAGCCCAAACCTGATGAAGTATTGCCTCATCGGAAAGCACATAGCTAACGCAACTCTCGTCGTTAGAAAAGCCGGAGGATCGCCGCTGGAGTATCTCAAAATCACGATGGATGATGTCATTGTCACCCTCGTAGCACCTGCAGCGACTGAGTCGATGGACCGGGTGAGGGAGCAGGTTGGTCTTTCTTTTGCCAGGGTGAAACAAGAATACGTCATCCAAAATCAGCAGGGCGGGTCCGCCGGCACCGTTGCGGCCGGCTACGACATGCAAGCGAATAAAGAGGCGTAAGAAGAAATATGCTTTACATCACAAAAGATGGACACGTTGATGCCGGGGCGAAAATCAAGATGAAGATATTTCCTCAAATTGAGCGCGGACCGTTGCGCAAGGTCAATGGCTTGATTGTCCATCAAACAGGTGGGTCGTTCCAGTCCGCCCTAAGCAGCTACAGCGCAAAAGGTGCAAAGGGCGCCCATTTTCTGATTGATAAAGACGGTACGATCTATCAAACTGCGTCCTTATACAAGGTCACGATTCACACCGGCATGCTGCGATCGCGATGCCTTCATACGCAAAAATGTACTCCTGCGGAGTTTAAGGTGGTAAGCGGTTTGGAAAAGAAATGGCAGCCTCAAGCTATGTCCGATCGAGAGTATAGAAAGCCATTTCCAGACCGTTACCCCATAAACGCGGACGCGATTGGGATTGAGATCGTTGGTCGATCATTTGAAGTGCCAGGCCAAAAGGAGCAGCAATTTGAGGATGTGAATGACGCACAGAATGCCTCTCTTAAATGGCTCGTTCGTGAACTTGCCGATACCCTGAATATCTCGATGAGCGAAATCTACCGTCATCCGGAAATCGCGAGAAAAACCCCTTCTGAGGCGGGCGCCGCGAAATGGTAGGAACGCATTTGTCGCTTAAGACAGCGGCCCTGTCTCTGTTGCTGCTGGGGGGGGCGACTGGGTACGCCCGAACGGTAAAGAATTTGAATATTGAAATAATCGGGGCGACGGTTGAGTCGGTCTCGAACGTAAACGAGATAAATGCCTGTAAGAAATTCAGACCAACGAAAAGTCAGGTGATCAGATTTTTCAACAGAGCGTACCCGGTTGAAGCGGCAATTAGAAATGATCGATATACCACGTGCTACGCTGAAGGCTCGCTGACCTTTAGCGATAACTACAGTGGCCGGTGGATATTGTTTTCAAGCGGTGTGGCTAGGTTTACATTCCTCGGAGAGGATGTTGTCTACTTGTCTTACAAAAATAATGGATGGCATGATCCATTTGCTTGCACGTACGGATATTCCAGTGAAGGCGAATGCTAAAAAAAAGATTTCGCTCTCCGAATTCTTATCGCTTGCAGTTCGTCGAATGCGGCGACTGCCTTCCGCTGTCAGCTTGTCTGCGCATAGCCAATGCGCGCAAGCGTGAGACCAACGTGCAAATCTTCCAAAGCAAAAAAGCCCCGCATCGCGGGGCTTTTTGTTGAAGCGTTCGGTTCAGGCCGCAGCAGGCCGCGACAGCCGCAGCGCATGCATCCAGGCCCTGCGCAGCACCGCCGGCGAGCGCGATTCCTCGGGGATCAGCAGGAAGCCGCGGTCGCGCAGCGCGATGCCGAAGCCGATCTGGCTGGTCAGCACGGTCAGCGGGATCGCCAGCAGCAGCGGCAGGCCCACGGGCATCAGCCAGGTCAGTGCGCTGGCATCGATCAGCGCGATGCCGACGGCCAGCGCGGCGATCACGAAGGACATCGGCGCCAGCTGCGAGACCGCGATGCGCCACGAGACGGCGGCGGCTTCGCGCGGAGGCGACTTCCAGTCGAGCTTGAGGCCGGTCAGCGCGACCACCACGAACAGCGAGTGGGCCAGCATGCGCACCGGCGCCTGGACGATCGCCATCGCGCTTTCGAGCGCGGCGCTCTTGAGCAGGCCGCCGATGCCGCCGAACTGGCGCTGCTCGCCGCGGATCACGACCGCGATCAGGCCCAGGATGCGCGGCAGGAACAGCAGGCACAGCGTCCAGATCCACAGGCCGGCGAGCTCCATCGGCATCGCGAGCCAGTGCTCGACCACGCTCGAACCGGTCAGCCACAGCGCCGTGCCGAGGGTCAGGAAGGCCAGCCACAGCGGCGCCGAGGCATAGGCCATGGTGCCGGTGACGAACATCGCGCGGTGCACCGGGTGCAGGCCGGGCTCGGCCATCAGGCGGGCGTTCTGCAGATTGCCCTGGCACCAGCGGCGGTCGCGCTGCAGCTCGGACAAGAGGTCCGGCGGCTGCTGCTCGTAGCTGCCGACCAGGTCGGCAACCAGCCACACGTGGTAGCCGGCGCGGCGCATCAGCGCAGCCTCGACGAAGTCGTGCGACATGATGCCGCCCGACATGCCGCCGCTGCCCTTGATCGGCGCCAGCGCGCAGTGGTCCATGAAGGGCTGGACGCGGATGATCGCGTTGTGGCCCCAGTAGTGCGACTCGCCGAGCTGCCAGAACTGCATGCCGAGCGTGAACAGGCGGCCGGTCATGCGCGAGGCGAACTGCTGGGCGCGGGCGTGCAGCGTGACATGGCCGATGGCCTGGGTCGCGGTCTGGATGATGCCGGCCGTGGGGTTGGCTTCCATCAGCTTGACCATCGCGGTCAGGCAGTCGCCGCTCATGACGCTGTCGGCGTCGAGCACGACCATGTAGCGGTAATCCTTGCCCCAGCGGCGGCAGAAGTCGGCCACGTTGCCGGCCTTGCGGTGCGTGCGGCGGGTCCGCAGGCGGTAGTAGACCTCGACCTGCGGCTGGTTGGGGCTGTCGGCCAGTGCGGCGCGCAGGTCTTCCCAGGCGGCGCGCTCGGCGGCGGCGATCTCGGGCGTGTAGCTGTCGGACAGCACGAAGACGTCGAACTGCTTCGCGTGGCCGGTGGCGGCCACCGATTCGCAAGTTGCGCGCAGGCCGGCGAACACGGTCGACACGTCCTCGTTGCAGATCGGCATGATGATCGCCGTGCGGGCCGCGGGGTTCATCGGGTGGTCGGCCACCTGCTTGGCGGACAGCGCGTGCTTGTCACCGCGCACCGAGACGTAGAAGCCCATCAGCGCGGTCACGAAGCCGGTCACGACCCAGCCCGAAAGAACCGCATAGAGCGCGATCTGGCTGTATTCGAGCCACAGGTTGTCGTAGTCGGGCTGGACGCGGGCGAACAGCGTGGCGGCGGCCACGGTGCTCAGCACGGTCAGTGCCAGGAACGCGAGGCGGCGCTGCGCGGCCGCACGCTGCCAGGGCTGCTGCGGTCCGGCGGTCTTGCCGACCGACTTGGACACGGCACCGGCGCCCAGCTTCACGAGCAGGGCGGTGCCGATGCTGTTCCAGAAGCCGCGCCAGGGTCGGGGCGTCATCGAGCCGCGGTTGATCGGGGGCGCCGTCACCGAGTTCGGGTGGCGTTCCTCGCGCAGCGGGCTGCGATGCGAGAAATCGCTTTCGGCCAGCAGCTTCGGTTGGGCGTAGTGGGTGGGCTTCATGCGCTTCAGCCGCGTTGCTTGTCGAAGGAGGTGTCGCCGATTGCCGGAAAGCGCTTGAACACGCTCTCGGGCGCGATGTGGCCGGCACCCGACTGGGCTGCCAGCATCTGACCCGCGGCACGGGGCCGCGAGAGGGAAAACTGCTTTTGACGCAGGCCGTCGCGCTGCGGACGCAGAGCGAAAGTGGGGCTGGTGAGTGCTGTCATGCCTGTACAGGGGCAAACCCTGTGCCAGGGCCAAAAAACCCTTTGAAATCAATCGCTTGGACTGAATTTCCGGTTTTTCGCGGGGGGCGCCGGGCGAAAAAGGCCGCCAGACCCCCGAATTTGTCGCCTGGCCCCGACAGCCAGGAAGCCTGACTGACAAAACCCAATCAAATCAACAACTTGGCGTGTCGCTGGTCAGCGACCGTTTTCGCCGCCCGGCGACGGGGCGTCGGCCTTGAAGTGGCCGGGCGTGAGTTCGTGCTTCTGCAGCAGGCGGTAGAACTCGGTCCGGTTGCGGTCGGCGAGGCGGGCCGCATCGGCCACGTTGCCATCGGTCAGCTTGAGCAAACCGACCAGGTAATCGCGCTCGAAGCGCTGCTTGGCCTCGGCGTAGGTCTGCACTTCGACACTCGGCACGCGCAGCGCGCGCTGCACCAGCGCCAGCGGGATCAGCGGCGAGCTCGACAGCGCGCAGACCTGCTCGACCACGTTGTACAGCTGGCGCACGTTGCCGGGCCAGGAGGCGGTGGTCAGCGCCTTCAGCGCCTCGGGCGCGAAGCCCGACAGCCGCTTGTTGTACTTGGTCGACAGCCGCTGCAGGAAGTGGTTGGCCAGCAACGGAATGTCCTCGCGCCGCGCCGACAGCGGCGGCAGGCTCAGTGTCACGACATTGAGGCGGTAGTACAGGTCTTCGCGGAACTGTCCGGCCTCCATCGCGGCATCGAGGTCGCGGTGGGTGGCCGAGATGATCCGGACGTCGACCGCGATCGACTGGCTGCCGCCGAGCGGGCGCACCGCGCGCTCCTGCAGCACCCGCAGCAGCTTGACCTGCAGGGCCGGCGGCATGTCCCCGATCTCGTCGAGCAGCAGGGTGCCGCCGTCGGCCTGCTGGAACAGGCCCTTGTGGTTGGCGACCGCGTCGGTGAAGGCGCCCTTCATGTGGCCGAACAGCTCGGATTCCAGCAGGGCCTCAGGGATGGCGCCGCAATTGACCGCCACGAAGGGCTTGTCGGCGCGCGCGCTCGCGCGGTGGATGGCGCGCGCCAGCACCTCCTTGCCGGCGCCGCTGTCACCGCGCAGCAGCACGCTGGCATCCGACTTGGCGACCATCCGGGCCTCGGCCAGCAGCTCGGCCATGCGGTTGCTGCGGCTCACGATCTCGGCGCGCCAGCTTTCGTCGCCGGCCTTGCCGGGCGTGGCGGCCGGCGCGCCCAGGGCCAGCGCCTGGCCGATCTTCTCGAGCAGCTCGCGGGCGTCGTAGGGCTTGGTGAGGTAGGTGAAGACGCCGCGCGCCGTGGCTTCGACCGCATCGGGAATGGTGCCGTGCGCGGTCAGCAGGATCACCGGCAGGGTCGGATGGCGCTTGCGGATCTCGTCGAACAGCGCCAGGCCGTCGCGGCCCGGCAGCCGGACGTCGGACAGCACCAGCTGCGGGTGTTCGATCTCGAGCTGGGTCAACGCCGATTCGGCCGAGGTCACGGCCGTGACCTGGTAGCCGGCCGAAGTCAGCCGCATCGACAGCAGGCGCAGCATGTCGGCGTCGTCGTCGACCACCAGCAGGCGGGCGCCGCGCGCGGTCGGGCCGGCGGCCGCGTCGGGCAGCTTCGGGGGCGGCGCGGCACCACTCATGGAGCCGCCTTCGGCGCCGCGGGCGCCGGGTTGGGCCGCGCGAAGCTGCGCTCGATGGCGCGCAGGGCCTCGATGCGGTCGTTCAGCTGGTCGATGCGGCGCTGGCTGTCGCGCAGCAGCTGCGCCTGCTTGTCGCGGTCGTCCTCGACCTTGCGCTGCTCCGCGTAGCGGGCCGACAGCGCGCGCGCCAGCGGCTGCAGCGGCAGGGCGTCGGCGGAAGGGTTGGAGACCACGCGCTGCAGCAGGGCGATGGCGCGCGCGAGGTCGCCGGGCGCCCGGGTCTGGGCCAGCACGATCGCCATCTGCACCTGCACCGAGGGGGTCTCGACCAGGTCGCCGAGGCGGTTGAGTTCGGCCGCCAGTTCGGGCGCGCCGAGCGGGCGCACCTTGTCGGCGTAGGCCAGCATGGCGCCCACCGGGCCCTGGGTCCATTGGCTGAAGATGCTGGCGGGCTGGGTCGCGGGCGCCAGCGGTTCGGCCTCGACCGGAGTGATCGCCGGATGCGCGGGCGGTGGGGCGACGGCGACCGCGACCGGCGTGGGCGGCGGCTTGCGGGGCGCGGCGCAGCCGGCCAGCAGCAGCACGACGCAGCTCATGGCGATGGCGGATCTGCGAAAGATCAAGAAAGGCATGGACCTAGGAAATGGCGCGTGGGCGATGGAAGTCAGGCGGAGCGCGGCAGCGCGATGCGGAATCGCGCCCCCGGTCCCTCCGGCAGCAGCGTGATGCGGCCACCATGGGCTGCAATGTACTCCTGCACGATCGACAAGCCGATGCCGGTCCCCTTGACCGAGTGCTGGGGCTGTCGCTCGCCGCGGTAGAAAGGCTCGAAGACCCGGTCGCGATCGCCCTCGGCGACGCCCGGGCCGGCGTCGGCGATGTCGATCTGCGCGGTCTCGGCGGTGCTCGACACCGTGATGGTGATGGTGCCGCCGCGGGCCGAGAAGCGGATCGCGTTCGACAGCAGGTTGGCCAGCGCGGTGCCGAGCTTGACCGGGTCGACCACCACCGAGATCGGCTCGCCCTCGGCGCGCACCGTGAGGCCGTTGGCCTGCCATTGCAGCCGCTGGGCCTCGATCTGCTCCTCGATCAGCGGCAGCAGCGGCGTGCGCTCGCGGCGCAGTTCGCGGGCCTCGAAGGCGGCCGCGTTGAAGCGCAGCAGGGCTTCGATCTGGCCCTGCAGCGCGACCGTGTTCTGCTGCAGGATCTGCGTCACCTCGAGCTGGGCCGGGTTGAGGGCGCCGGTCACGCCGTCTTCCAGCAGCGAAACGCCTTCGCGCAGTGCGGCCAGCGGGGTCTTGAGTTCATGCGAGACGTGTCGCAGGAAACGTGCCTTGTCGGCGTCGAGCTCGGTCAGCCGCAGCCGCAGCCACTCGAGCTGCTGCGACACCCGCCGGACGTCGGCCGGTCCTTGGATGTCGATCGGCACGTCGAGCCGGTTCTCGCCGAGGCCGACGATCGCGCGCTCGAGCCGCTTGAATGGCCGCGCCAGCCAGATGCCGAAGGCCAGCGCCAGCGAAACGGCCAGCGCGCTGGCCGCGATCACGAGCCGCATCAGGCGCTTGCGCGCGGTCTCGATGCGCTGGGCCAGCTCGTTGTTCTGGGTCTCGATCAGGAACTGCGCCTGCTGCGCGATCTGGGTGTTGAGGGCGTCGAGCTCCCGGAACTGCACCGCCATCGAACTCTCGCGTGCCAGCGCGGTCTCGGGCGCACCGCTCATCAGGCCCTGGATGACGTCGAGCTGCTCGCGCCACTTGTCGGGGCCGTCGGGACCGAGGCCGTTGCTGCCGAGCCGGCCCAGCACCTGGCGGGCGTCGCGCGCGGCGTCCTCGAAGCGGCGCCGCAGCACGGCGTCGTTGAGCACCAGCGACTGGCGCCCGGCGCGCTCCATGGCGGCGCTGCGCTCGGCCAGGGACTGCGCGGCGCCGGACAGCGTGAGCGCCCGCGCCGCCGCGTCGCGGCTCTGGGTCATGAGGATGTCGTACTGGAACACGGCGCGCAGGGCCACGCCCACCAGCAGCGCGGTGATCAGCAGGAACGCGAACAGCAGCAGTTGCTGGAACGAGCCGCGGGCCGAAGTCAGTTTCGCCATCAAGCGACCGGCAACGCAGCGGCGCGGCCGGCCTGCGTGGATTCGGCCGTCACGACCTCGCCGCGCAGCGTGTAGGCCAGCGAGCGCGTGATGCGCAGGTCGACCATCTGGCCGACCAGCCGGGCGTCGCCTTCGAAATTGACGACCCGGTTGCACTCGGTGCGGCCCATCAGCTCGCGCGCGTCCTTGCGCGAGGCGCCCTCGACCAGCACCCGCTGCACCGTGCCGACGCGGCTTTCGCCGAAGCGCTTGACGTTGCCGTCGATCACGGCCTGCAGCTGCTGCAGCCGCGCCAGCTTGACCGCATGCGGCGTGTCGTCATGCAGCGCCGCCGCCGGCGTGCCGGGCCGCGGGCTGAAGATGAAGCTGAAGCTGGCGTCGAACTCGAGCTGGTCGATGAGCCGCATCATCTTGCCGAAGTCCTCGTCGGTTTCGCCCGGGAAACCGACGATGAAGTCGCTGCTGAGCGCGAGCTGGGGCCGGATCGCCCGCAGCTTCTTGACCGTGCTCTTGTATTCCATCGCGGTGTAGCCGCGCTTCATGGCCATCAGGATGCGGTCGCTGCCGTGCTGCACCGGCAGGTGCAGGTGGTTCACGAGCTGGGGCACGCGGGCATAGACGTCGATCAGGCGCTGGGTGAACTCGTTCGGGTGGCTGGTGGTGTAGCGGATGCGCTCGATCCCCGGGATCTCGGCGACGTATTCGATCAGGGTGGCGAAATCGGCGATCTCGGCCGTGTCGCCCATGCGGCCGCGGTAGGCGTTGACATTCTGGCCCAGCAAGGTGACTTCGCGCACGCCCTGGTCGGCGAGGCCGGCGATCTCGACCAGCACGTCGTCCAGCGGCCGGTTGATCTCCTCGCCGCGGGTGTAGGGCACGACGCAGTAGCTGCAGTACTTCGAGCAGCCTTCCATGATCGAGACGAAGGCGGTGGCGCCCTCGACCCGGGCCGGCGGCAGGTGGTCGAACTTCTCGATCTCGGGGAAGCTGATGTCGACCTGCGGCCGGCCCTCGCGGGCGCCTTTGCTCAGCATCTCGGGCAGGCGGTGCAGGGTTTGCGGCCCGAAGACCACGTCGACATAGGGCGCACGGGCGATGATCGCGGCGCCTTCCTGGCTGGCGACGCAGCCGCCGACGCCGATCTTCACGCCCTTGGCCTTCAGGTGCTTGACGCGGCCGAGGTCGGAGAACACCTTTTCCTGCGCCTTTTCGCGCACCGAGCAGGTGTTGAACAGGATCAGGTCGGCCTCGTCCACGTTGGTGGTGGGCTCGTAGCCTTCGGCGGCACGCAACACGTCGGCCATCTTGTCCGAGTCGTACTCGTTCATCTGGCAGCCGAAGGTCTTGATGAAAACTTTGGGGGTCATGGGGCTCTCCCGGTGGGGATCGGGGTTCACTGTCTTTTCGGGAGACACCGCGGAACTGGCTCTGCCAGGCCGCTGGTGCCGCCCCCGGAGAGGGGGTGGGCGGCTACACGAAGTGAGCCCACCTGGGGCTGAGCGATTTACTGGCCGTATTTCGGCAACTGGTCGAAGGGCGTCTTGCCGTCGTCGCGCGGGCCGCTGTCGGCCACGAAGGGCCAGAAGTTGAAGAAGGGCTTCTCGGCCGAGGCCCGCTTGGCGCGGGCTTCATCCGGCGTCAGGATCCAGACTTCGTGGACCAGGCCGGCGGCGTCGCGGGTGTAGTTCACCAGCAGGTTCTGGCCGGTGATCGCCGCGGGCATCACCAGCATGCGCTCGGCGCTGCGGATGCGGGCACCCGGCGCCAGGCGCTCGGGCTGGCCGTCGAGCTGGATTTCGGGCGAGTCCACGACCATGAAGCGGCCGCGCAAGGTGCCCGGCGGGAAGTTGCGGCCGCCGTTGGCCGCTTCGTTCTGGGTCGCCGAGGGGTCGAGCAACTGGGCTGCGGCCGGGCCGCAGAAGAGCGCGCCGGCGGGCACGATCAGGGCGGCCAGCGCGACCGCGAGGTGTCTCGAAAAGGGCGATTTGCAGCGATTCATGGGGTACATCCAGAGGCTGTGGAGCGCGAATTCTAGCGGGCGGGCGGGGCAGGAGAAGCCCTGGACCGTGCCATTCTGCCCGGGCGCTTTACATTTCTTTACGATGGATGCGGGCTCTTTCTGCGGCTCGCTGCTCCAATAGTTGCCGCCGGGAAATTTTGTGTCACCGCAGGCCCTCGATCCATCCGATCCCACCTGGAACCCCATGAAGAAGAATCTCGCTCTCGCCCTCTCGGGTGTGCTGGTCGTCGCCGTTGCGGCGGGCACCTGGTGGTGGTCGGGCGCCAAGACCCGCAGCGCCGCGGCCACCCAGGCCGCCGCCCCCGGCGCCGGCGCGCCGGCACTGGTCACCCTGGCGGCCGCCCAGCGGCAGAACGTCCCGGTCACGGTCCAGGTCAACGGCAGCGTGGTCTCGCTCAACAGCGTCGACCTGCGGCCTCAGGTGACGAACACGGTGCGCGAGGTGCATGTCAAGGAAGGCCAGTTCGTCAAGGCCGGCCAGTTGCTCTTCACGCTCGACGACCGTCCGGACCAGGCCAACCTTGGCAAGGCGCGGGCCCAGCAGCAGCGCGACGAGGCCATGCTGGCCGACCTGGAGCGCCAGTACAAGCGCAGCCAGGAACTGGTGGCGCAGAACTTCATCGCCAAGAGCGCCGCCGATGCGACGCTGTCGCAACTGGAGGCGCAGCGCGCCGCGGTGGCGGCCGACCGGGCCGCGGTGCAGTCGGCCCAGGTGGCGCTGGGCTATGCCACGCTCCGGGCACCGATCGCCGGCCGCATCGGCGCGGTCAACATCTACCCTGGCACGCTGGTGCAGCCCAGCCTGTCGCTGGTCACGATCACGCAGCTGGACCCGATCGCAGTGAGCTTCCCGGTGCCTGAGGGCAAGCTGCAGGACCTGCTGCAGGCGGCGCGCGAGCACACGCCGGTCGAGGCCCTGGCGGCCGGCCGCAAGGCGCCGCTGCAGGGCACGCTGAGCTTCGTCGACAACACGGTCGATCCGCTGATCGGCACGGTGCGCGCCAAGGCGGTGTTCGACAACGCCGACCAGGCGCTCTGGCCCGGGCAGTTCGTCGAGACCCGGGTGACGGTGCGCACCATCGACAACGCCACCGTGCTGCCGGCCTCGGCGCTGATGATGCTGGCCGACGGCACTTCGGTCTACGTGGTCGATGCCGAGCGCAAGGCGACCCGGCGCCAGGTGCAGACGGTCTACAACTTCGGCACCCAGGTGGTCGTGAAAGGCGTCGAACCGGGCGAGCAGGTGGTGATCGAGGGCAAGCAGAACGTGCGGTCCGGCGGCAAGGTCCGCATCGACGCGCAGCAGCCCGGCAACGCGGCGCCCGGGCCTTCGCCGGGCAGCGCGGCCTCGGTCGCGCCGTCCAGCGCCAGTGTCGTCGCGGACCGGGAGCGCACATGAACATCTCCGAGCTCTGCATCCGTCGTCCTGCGATGACGGTGCTGCTCTCCGCCGCGGTGGTGGTGGTCGGCATCTTTGCCTATTTCCAGATCCCGGTCGCGGCGCTGCCGAGCTACAACACGCCGGTCATCGCCGTGTCCGCGCAGTTGCCGGGGGCCAGTCCGGAGACCATGGCGTCGTCGGTGGCGCTGCCGCTCGAAAAGCAGTTTTCCACCATCCCCGGCCTGCAAACCATCAGTTCGGTCAACACCCAGGGCGTGACCTCGGTCACGCTCGAATTCGTGAGTTCGCGCGACATCGACGCGGCGGCGGTCGATGTGCAAGCCGCCTTGCTGCGCGCGCAGCGGCTGCTGCCCGTCGAACTCACGCAGCTGCCTTCTTACCGCAAGGTCAACCCGGCCGATGCGCCGGTGCTGTTCATCGCGATGACGTCGGATTCGATGACGCCGTCCGATCTCAACGACTATGCCGAGAACCTGGTCTCGCCGACGTTGTCGACCATCGACGGCGTGGCGCAGGTGGCGGTCTACGGGCAGAAGCGCTTCGCGGTGCGGGTCAAGGCCGATGCCGACCTGCTCAACGCGCGCAACATCACGCTCGACGAACTCGCCAACGCGGTGCGGCTGGCCAATGCCAACACGCCGGTGGGCGTGCTCGACGGCCCGCGCCAGACCCTCACCATCCAGGCCAACGAGCAGATGCTGAAGGCGGCCGACTTCGCCAAGGTCATCGTCGGCCAGCGCAACGGCTCGCCGGTGCGGCTGGACGAGGTGGCGACCATCGAGGACAGCTTCGAGTCGGTCAAGACGGCCAGCGCCTACAACGGCAAGAGTTCCATCTCGCTGGCCGTGCAGCGCCAGCCCGATGCCAATACGGTGCAGGTGGTCGACGCGGTGCGCGCGCTGATGCCGCGCTTCAGGCAAGAGCTGCCCCAGTCGGTCGATATCCGCGTGCTCAACGACCGCTCGCTCTCGATCCGCGAAGCGGTGCACGACGTGCAGCTCACGCTGCTGGGCACCATCTTGCTGGTGGTGCTGGTGATCTTCCTGTTCCTGCACCGGCTGGTGGCCACGCTGATCCCGGCGCTCACGATCCCGATCTCGCTGATCGGCGCGGTCGCGCTGCTCTACGCCTTCGGCTACAGCCTCGACAACGTCTCGCTGCTCGGCATCACGCTTGCGGTGGGCCTGGTGGTGGACGACGCGATCGTCGTGCTCGAGAACATCATGCGCTACGTCGAGAAGGGCATGGAGCCCTTCGCCGCCGCGCTGCGCGGTGCGCGCGAAGTGGGCTTCACCATCATCTCGATCTCGATCTCGCTGGTGGCGGTGTTCATCCCGATCTTCTTCATGCCTGGCGTGATCGGCCTGCTGTTCCATGAATTCGCGGTGGTCGTGGGGCTCGCGGTGATGGTGTCGGCCGTCGTGTCGCTCACGCTGGTGCCGATGCTCGCCAGCCGGCTGCTCAGACACACGCCGCGCGAAGGCGGCGCGATCGACCACGAAGAAGAGCATCCGGAACCGGGCACCGCCATCGGCCGGGCATTCGAGCGCGGCTACCGCTGGGTGCACGCCAACTACATGCGCACGCTCGGCTGGACGCTGCATCACCGCAACGTGATGCTGATCGTCGCGGCCTCGACCTTTGCGCTCACGGCGTGGATGTTCATCACCATTCCGAAGGGCTTCTTCCCCGAGGAGGACATCGGGCAGATCCAGGTCACGACCGAGGCGGCCGAGGACATTTCCTTCCCCGCGATGAAGGCCCTGCAGGAGCGCGTCGCCAATGCGCTCATGGCCGACCCGAGCGTGGACTACGTCAATTCGTTCATCGGCGTCGGCGGCCCGACGGCCACGCAGAACGCCGGGCGGCTGTTCGTGGTGCTCAAGCCGCGCAAGGAGCGCCTGCCGATGCCGCAGGTGCTCGAATCTCTGCGCAAGCGTTTCCGCGAAATCCCGGGCGTTGCGGTCTACATGCAGCCGATCCAGAACCTGCGTCTCGGCGGCCGGCAAAGCAAGGCCCGCTTCCAGTACACGCTGCAAAGCGTGAATGCCGGCGCCATGAACGTGTGGGCCGACAAGCTGATGGAGCGCATGCGCGCCGACCCGGTCTTCCGCGACGTCACGAGCGATTCGCAGAACCGCGGTCTCCAGGCCACGCTCGACATCGACCGCGACAAGGCGGGTGTGCTCGGCGTCGCGGTCGGCGACCTTCGCACCGCGCTCTACAACGCCTACGGCGACCGCCAGATCGGCAGCATCTACGGCGCCAGCAACACCTACCAGGTCATCCTCTCGGCGGCCGACAGCGACCGGCAGTTCGAGGAAGACATGTCGCGCCTGTCGGTGCGCAACAAGGCCGGCCAGCTGGTGCCGTTGTCGGCTTTCTCCACGGTGAAGCGCACGGTCGGGCCGACCTCGATCAACCACCAGGGCCAGCTTCAGGCCGTGACGGTGTCCTTCAATCTGGCGCCCGACGTTCCGCTCGGCAATGCCACGGCGAAGATCGACCGGTTCAAGGAAGAGCTCAAGATGCCGCCGACGATCATCACCAGCTACGGCGGCGATGCGGCGGTGTTCCAGAGTTCGCAGTCGAGTCAGGCGGTGCTGCTGATCCTGGCGGTGCTGGTGATCTACGTGCTGCTCGGCGTTCTGTACGAGAGCTATATCCACCCGCTCACCATCCTGGCCGGGCTGCCTTCGGCGGCGGTGGGCGCGCTGCTGTCGCTCAAGCTCTTCGGCTTCGACCTCACGCTGATCGCCACCATCGGCATCCTGCTGCTGATCGGCATCGTCAAGAAGAACGCGATCATGATGATCGACTTCGCGCTGGATGCGCAGCGCAGCGAGGGCATGAAGCCGGTCGACGCCATCCGCGAGGCCTGCCGGCTGCGCTTCCGCCCGATCATGATGACCACGCTGGCCGCGATGATGGGCGCGCTTCCGCTCGCGCTGGGCCTCGGCGCCGGCGCCGAGCTGCGTCAGCCGCTGGGCGTGGCGGTGGTCGGCGGGCTGATCTTCTCGCAGGTGATCACGCTCTACATCACGCCCGCGATCTACCTGGCGCTGGACCGCTACAGCGGCAGCGGCCCGCTGCAGGAACTGCCTTCGGAGACGGTTGCCTCCTCCGGCCCGGCACACGCCTGAGGCGCGCTCGTCAGGCAGCCGCCAGCGCTTCCGGGCGCCTGACGATCTCGATGGTCGTCGGCGCTGCGGCCTCCGCTGTCGCGGCGGCCGCCGGCTCGGCCCTCTTGTCCTGGATTTCCTTCACCCACAGGCAGACCGCATCGAGGAAGAGCGCTTGGCCCGCGAGCTCGGTGAACGAGTGGTCCAGGTTCGGCATGAATTGGTAGCGCAGCTGGTTCAGGACAGCGTCACCGCGCAGGGCGTGGAGCTGGTCCTTGTTGCGGTCGCGGCTCTGGAGCGTCGCGGAATAGATCAGGTAGATCGACACCCCGCGCGCGGTCATGGATCGGATGTCGCGCCGGAAATCGTCCGCGGTCAAGACCTTCGACTGCACGCCGGAGCGCAGCAGGTCGCCATCGGGCGGCCGGTCCGTGCCGAGCAGGCGCTCGACCCAGTGGCGCATCTGGGCCACCGGGAACCTGAGGAAGCGCCGAATCCTGCGCTCCAGCTTGGCACTGCGGCTCGTGAACGCGTGGCCGTCGAAGGCGAGAAGGCCCACGATGCGCGGGTCTCGCAGCGTGGCTTGGAATCCGTGGACCGCGCCCGAGCACAGGCCGATGACGATCACCTGCCGGATTCCGAGCTGCTGCTCGATCTGGTCGATCGCGAGCCGGAGGTCGTCGAGGGCCTGCGCCTCGAAGCTCTCCGAAGCGCCAGGCGCCTTGCTGTCGCCGATGCCTGACAGGTCGAAACGCAAGGTCGGGACGCCCTGCTGCGCCAATTTCCGCGCCAGCTTGACCTGGATCCGGCGCGGCCCGACACGGTGCGTCACGCCGAAGTTGTACATCAGGCAGGCGATCCGTGCCGATGGCCCGCCGGCCGGGCGGGTCATCACGCCCAGCAGTTGTCCCTGAGGCCCGAAGAGCAGCGGTTCGTCTTGAAAACTTGTCATCGCATGAGCGCCAGCAGGCGCCGTGTCACATCGGCCGGAACGATCGCTTGATTGGGAATCGGATCGGAAGTCCAGTCAATCGGGTGCTCCAGCAATTCGTGCACGACCGGCCGGCCGCGTGCGCTTTCCCGCAGGCACCATTCACGCGCCCGTTCGTCCTCCGGCCGGCCGAAAACCGTGGTCGCGGCGTCGGTGTCCAGGGTCAGGGCATCCGGGCGCAAGGCGGCCCACTGTGCGGCCAGCTCGCCGCCGATCCCGTGGCCCAGCGCTTCGGTGATCGCCGGCCCGTCGCCGTGCTCGCGGCGTTGATACCAGGAGGGATTCCTGGCGTAGTAGCCGATCTCGAGCATCGCGATCTGGGCGGCATGGAGCTCCTCGATGTAAGCCGGGCCGTCGAGGATCGGATCCCACAGGATCAATCGTCCGAGGCCTTGTGCGTGTCGAGCGCTTTGCAGCGCCAGCGTGGCACCCAGCCGGGCCGCGAGCCAGGTCGTGGCGTGCGCGCCCGAGCGGCTCCTGAGTTCCTCGTGCGCGCGCAGGAGATCGCGTTGCCAGCCTTGCATCTCGCCGTCGGCATCATCGCCGCCGGATTCGCCGGTACCGAAGAAATCGAAGCGCAGGACAGCAATGCCGAGCCGGGCGATCCGCTCGGCGAGGACGCGATAGAGACGATGGGCGCGAATGGCCTCGTGGCCATAGGGACAGCACATCAGCACCGCCGCACGGGCGTCGGTCTCCTGCTCCGGTGCGTGATAGATGCCGAAGAGCTGGCGCTCCGGCGGACCGAAATAGAACGGCTTCATTGAAGTGTTTCGAGTGTCGCTGGCCGGGCCGGCGAGACCGGGTGGCGAACGCGCGAGGTCTCGATCGCCAGCGCGCCGACCGCGCCGCCGGCCAGCGGAACGGACAGCACGCGCAGCGTATGAAGGGTCCCGTCGCCGGCGTACTCCACAGTGCGTTCGCGCTCGTCGAGCCCCACTTCCAGCGACTGCAGGTCGGCCGACAGCCCGAGCCCCAGTGCCTTGACGCAGGCCTCCTTGCGGGTCCAGCCGTTGAAGAAGGCGCGCTCGCGCTCGCCGGCCGGAAGCGCCTGCATGGCACGGAGCTCGTTCGGCGTGAAGCAGCTCGCCGCCAGTTGGTGCATGTCGGAGATCGCGCGCGGCAGCTCGATGTCGATCCCGACCACGGATTGCGCATCGACCGCGATCAGGGCCAGCGACTGGCTGTGGCTGAGATTGAAGTGCGGGCCGGCAACCCCGTCCAGTGCCGGTTTGCCGAAGGCTCCCTCGGCGAAGTCCAGCAGGGCGGGATGGATCCCGCTCTGTGCTGCGAGCACCTGGCGCAAGGCCGCATGGGCGGCGATGAAGCGGTCGCGGTCGCGCTGGAAGGCGAAGCGACGCGCGCGCGCCCACTCGGCCTCGGACAGGCAAGCGGCGGCGCCCGGTGCCGGCGCGGCATCCAGCTCGACCTGCCAGAGCCGCGAAGTCCCCGGCCAGCTGACGGGCGTGATCGACATGGCCACCTCCTCAGGCCTTGCGGCCCCAGCCGGAAAACACGCGGCCGAGCAAGCCTCGCTTCGGAGCGCCGTCCACCTGGTCGGCGCTCCCCATCAGGTCGACCGTGCCGCCGGCCGGCGCCGATGCCAATTGCGCCAGCGACTCGAACACGTAGCGGCGCGGCTCGACGCGGAAGCCGAGCGCCTGCTGCGCCTGCGGGATCACTCGCATCGTCAGCAGCGAATCGCCGCCGAGGTCGAAGAAGGTGTCGGTGGGCCGGATGTCGTTCACGTCGATGCCGATGGCGCTGGCCCAGATCTGCGCCAGGCGGGCCTGTTCGGGTTGCAGCAGCAGCGACGCGGGCGCGGGGGCCTCCGAGGGCCGAACCGGCAGCGGCAAGATGGCCCCCGAGCACAGCTGTGCCAGCGTGGCGTCGGGGTGATCGGCCACGGCCCGCAGGATGCCGACGAACATCTGATGCAGCGACGCGGCAGTCTCGCGTGTGTAGAGGCTGGCGTTGTAGACCAGCGCACCCTGCAGCCCGGAGGGTCGGTCGAGCAGCCACAGGCCGAGGTTGTCGGTGACACCGGTTTGTACCAGCGCGACCATGTCGTGCGCCAGCGGGCCCCAGTGCCGGGGGCGCTCGCGCGCGTCCTGGAACGAGAACACCGCCTGGTACAGGTCGGTGCGCCGCTGCTCCGGACGGGCCTGCTCGCGGAGGTGCTCGTAGGGCAGGTCCTGGTGGGCCAGCGCGCCTATCACTTCCTGCTTGAGGGAGCGCGCGAAATCGACGAAGCGAATCGCCTCCTCCGCCATGCCGTAGATCGGCACCAGGCCGACGAAGTAGCCCATCACGGGGTCGAGCTCGGGGAGCAGCCGTCCGCGTACCGGCATCCCGACGGAGACCTCGGGCTTCCCGACCACCTTCGACAGCATCGCTGCGTAGGAGGCCATGATCAGCATGTTGAGTGTCAGCTGGTGCTGCGTGGCGACGCCGCGCAACCGCTCTGCCAGTCCGGCGTCGATCTCGATGGGCAAGTTCCTGCCGGTGCCCGCCGTTCCCGGCGGGGCCTGCATGTCGACCGGCACGCCGGTGAGCAATGGCGCCCGTTCCAGGCGATCCCGCCAGTAGGCCTGCTGCTTGGCGGCCTCGGGCCCATCGAGCCACTGGATCTGCCATTGCGCGTAGTCGCCGTATTGGATCGACAGCTCGGGCAGCGGATTGGCGCCGCCAGCGAGTTGCGCGGCGTAGCTGGCGGCCATCTCGCGGTAGAGGATGTCGAACGAGTAGCCGTCCCACACCAGGTGGTGCGCCACGAACATGAAGACATGTTCCTGTTCGCCGGTCCGGTACAGGGCGCAGCGGAACAGGGGCGCCGGCGCCGCGGCGATCGGCACGTCGACGATCGCCTGCATGCGCCGCAGCAGCTCGGACTCGCGCCGATCCCCGGGAATGGACCTCAAGTCCTCGAATGGGAGGTCGAAGCGAACGCGGTCCTCGATGCGCTGGACCCAGCCGTCCCCGTCCGCCGTGGGCACGACGGCGGTCCGCAAGGCATCCTGCCGCCGCACCACCTCGCGCAGGGCCTGCTCGAACCTGGCGCGATCCATCGGGCCGGTCAGGCGATGTGCCGAAGGCGTGTTGAAGGTCGTGCTCTCGGGGTGCAACTCCTGGGCGAAGCGCATGCGTTGCTGTTCGAGGGTCAGCGGCGCGGTTCTGCGATCGGCCCGCCGCGGGATCATGATCGGTGCCCGGTGGTCGTTCTGCGCCAGTTCGATCTCGCGCGCCAGCCGCTCGGCCGTCGGCGCCTCGAACAGCTTGCTCAGCGGCAGCCGGATGCCGAAGGCGGCGTTGAGCCGGGTGGTCAGGTGCGCCGCCAGCAGCGAGTGGCCGCCCATGGCGAAGAAGTCGTCGAGGACGCTCATGGCAGGCAGATGGAGGACTTCCTCCATGGCCGTCAGCACTGTCTTTTCGCGCTCGTTGCGCGGCGCGACCCGGGCCTTGGCCTGCTCGCGCGCCTCGCTTGCGCCGGCGCCCGCATTCGGTGCCGGCAACGCCTTGCGGTCGACCTTGCCGTTGGGCAGCAGCGGCAGCGCGGGCAGCACCACCACATGCTGCGGCACCATGTATTGCGGCAGGCGCGAACGCAGCAGCTCGCGCAACGCGGCCCGGTCGCAATCGGCGCCGGGCGACACCGCCAGGTAGGCCACCAGGCGCACATCGCCGGGCCTGTCCTCGCGCGCGAGCACCACGCTGCGGGCCACCCCCGGGGCTTCGTTGCAAGCGGCCTCGATCTCGCCGAGCTCGATCCGGTATCCGCGCACCTTGACCTGGAAGTCGAAGCGGCCCATGTGTTCCAGCAGGCCGTCGTTGCGCCAGCGGCCGCGATCGCCGCTGCGGTAGATCAGCGTGTTGACGCCATCGATGGGCGTGGTGACGAAACGCTCGGCAGTCAGCTCGGGCCGCTCGAGGTAACCCGAGGTCACGCCCATCCCGCTGATGCAGATCTCGCCTGGAACGCCGATCGGGCAGGGCTGCAGATTGGCGTCCAGGATCCAGACCCCGGTGTTGTCCATCGGCCGGCCGATCGAGACGCCGTTCGTCATGATGCGTGCGCGGTCCATGCGCCACACGGTCGACCACACGGTGGTCTCGGTCGGGCCATAGAGGTTCCACAGTTCGGCGCAGCGGCCGAGCAGATCGAGCGAGAGGTCCGCGGGCACCGGTTCGGCCCCGATCCAGGCCCGGAAGCCGGGCGCACCCGACCATTGCGCGTCGATCAGGAGTCGCCACATGCCGGGCGTCGCCTGCAGGATGGTGATGGATTCCGTGGCCAGCAGTTCGGCCAGCCGGTATCCGTCCATTGCGGCGTCGCGCTGGACGATCACGATCTCGGCGCCGGCCGCCAGCGGCAGCATGACTTCGGGAACCGCCATGTCGAAGGACAGGGTGGTCACGGCCGCCAGCCGATCCTGGGCCGTGATGCCGGGCGCGCGCTGCATGGTTTGCATCAGGTTGGCGACCGCGCGATGCGGCACGCACACGCCCTTGGGCTGGCCGGTGGAGCCGGAGGTGTAGATCACGTAGGCCGTGTCTTCGGCCAGGGGATCCTGCGGCCCTGCCACGAGCGGCGTCTCCGGTTCGTCGAGCCAGCCGGTCTCGCGGTCGAGAAGCAGCACGCGCTGCGAGGCATCGGCACGCCAGCTCCGGGGTGAGGCGGTGATCGACGAGTGGGTCAGCAGCAGGCCCAGGCTGGCGTCTTCGGCGTAGTAGTCGAGCCGGGACTGAGGGAAGGCGGGGTCCAGCGGCACGTAGGTCGCACCGCTCTTCAGGACCGCGAGAAGGGCCACGAACATGTCGGTCCCGCGGTCCAGGCACAGGCCGACGCGCTGGCCGCGTCCGATGCCGCGCGCGCGCAGCGCGTGCGCCAGTCGATTCGAGCGCTGGTCGAGTTCGCGGTAGCTCATGCGCAGCGCGCCGTCGCGCAGCGCCGGGCGGTCGGGCTGCAGGGCGGCGTGGACGGCGAATCCCGCATGCATCAGCGGTGCGCCTTGCAGCGGCGTCGGCAGCGGTTGCAGGGCCCGCACCCCCTGCGCCGCATCGGCCGATAGCAGGTCGAGCCGGCCGACTTGCCGCGCCGGGTCCAGCACCACGGAGCGCAGCAGGCATTCGTACATGGTCAGCCAACGGCGGACGCTGGCATCGTCGTACAGGTCGGCGTTGTACTGGGCTTCCATCTGCATGCCGCCGGCCACCGGCGTCACATTGAGGAAGAGCTCGAAGTTCTCGTAGCGGCGTCCGACAGTGCTCTGCGCGACCTTCAGGTCGGGGAAGTTGCCGTCATTGGGCGCGGCGTCGCGGTCGACGTTGAACAGCACGTTCACCAGCGGCAGCCGGCTGGGGTCGCGCGGCACCGGCAGCTTCTTCAGCAGGGAACCGTAGGTCAGGGTCTGGTGCTCGAAGGCGTCGAGCAGGTTGCTGGCCGACTGGCGTACCAGCGCATCGAAGGGCGTCTGGCCCTCGATCGCGACCCGGATCGGCAGCAGGTTGACGCAGTGCCCGACCAGCGAGGTCATCCCGCTCGGCATCTGCCCCGCCGCCGCGATGCCGACCACGAGGTCGTCCTGGGCGGTGAGACGGTGCAGGGTCGCGGCGAAGGCGCTGAACATGGTGGCGAACAGGCTGGCACCGGACGCGGCGCCGGTCTTGCGGAGGGCGTCGATCAGGTCCTGGCCAAGCACGTGGTCGATGCGCCGCGCATTGAAGGTGCGAACCGCCGGCCGCGGGTGGTCCAGCGGGAGCTCCAGCACCGGCAGGCTGCTGCCGCCGAAGCGTGCGAGCCAGTAGTCGACGTGTGCCTGCATGTCGGGGCTGGACGACTCCGCGGCTTCCCAGGCCGCGTAATCGGCGTACCGGGCAGCCGGCTCGAGCGCCGGGCCGGCGCCGACCTGCTCGGCATAGAGCCGGCCCAGGTCGTGGCTGATCACGCCCCATGACCAGCCGTCGCAGATCGCATGGTGGGCGGTCATCAACAGCAGGTGGTCGTCGGTCGACAACTGGTAGAGCGCGGCCCTGAAAAGCGGGCCCTTCTCGAGCTGAAAGGGCTCGAGCACGGCAGCCAGCGCGTCATCGTCGAGCCTGAGTTGCCGGTCGGCCGGGTCCAGCGCCTGAAGATCGTGCCGGGCCAGTTCGAGCGGCGTGGCCTCGCCGATCAACAACTGCGTGCCGTCGGGCGAAATCGTGGAGCGCAGGGACTGGTGCCGGGCGACCAGGCGGTCGAGCGCCTCCGCCAGGGCGCGCGTGTCGATCGGGCCCTTGAACTGCAGCCGCAGCGACTCGTTGTAGGCCAGGGACGCCTGCGGGCTCAGGCGGTCGCCGAGCCAGACTTCGCGCTGGGCCTCGGTGGTCGGGACGACCTGCTCGATCAGGCCGGCCGCGAACGGATCGAACTCCTCGGCAGCCGCATCGGCGGCCTGGGGCGAGAGAAGTGCTGCGCTCATGCTTGGAACCTGGTGTATTTGCCTTGGGCCATCGGATCCGGCACGAACCATGCGGGTTGGCCGTCCCGGTCGCGGCCCAGCCGGGCATTGGGAACCGGCGGATGCGAAGGATCGAAGTCGGGCTTGGCCACGGCGCGGCGCGGCAGCAGCTCCGCTTCCTGCAACTCGGCCACCGACTCCTTGAATGCGGACTTGATGGTCGCGATGTCCTGCTGGGTGTGCGCGGTGGTCATGAAGCAGGGGAAGTTGTCGAGGATGTGGACGCCGCGGCTGCGCATCATGGCGAACAGCAGGTCCTGCAGCGGGTGGTCCTCGAGCCAGCTCACGCGCCACAGCGAGGTGAAGTAGCGGATCTCGATCGGCGCGCCGACCTCGCGGCAGAAGGCCGACAGTTCGTCGGCCATGGCCGCGGTGTGCAGGTTCAACTGGGTCTGCAGCTTGTTGTTGTCCTGCTTCAGGTGCTCGAGGGCCGCCTTGGATGCGGCGAGCGCGAGCGGATGCCGCACGAAGGTGCCGGCGAAATAGGTGACGCCCACCGTCGGCACGGAATCATCGCCGTACTGCCAGGCGCCGCCGTCGAGCGCGTCCATGTAGGCGCGCTTGCCGGCGATCACGCCGACCGGGAAGCCGCCGCCGAGCACCTTGCCGTAGGTGGCGAGATCGGCGCGGATGCCGAAAATCGCCTGGGCGCCGCCCAGGTGCGAGCGGAAGCCGGTGATGACCTCGTCGAAGATCAGGCAGGTCTCGGACTTCTCGGTGATGGCCCGCACCTCGCGCAGGAACTCGCGCGGCTGGAAGTCGGGCCGCCGGCTCTGCACCGGCTCGGCCAGCACGGCGGCCAGGTCGTCGGCGTTGGCGCGGATGAATTCCAGCGCCTCGGGCGTGCCGTAGTCGAGCACCCGGATGTCGCCGAACATGCCCTGCAGCACGCCCGGTGCGGCCGACATGCCCTTGTGGTTGCGGCCGGCGCGCACCAGCACCTCGTCGAAGGTGCCGTGGTAGGAGCCCGAGAACACCACCACGGTGCTTCGGCCGGTGACGGTGCGGGCAATGCGGATCGCCGCCATCACCGCTTCCGAGCCGGTGTTGCAGAGACCGGCTCGGTCGAAGCCGGTGAGCTCGCACAGCAGCCGGGTGACATCGGCGGCCAGCGGATGCTGCGGGCCGATCTCGTAGCCCAGGTCGAGCTGCTTCTTCACCGCCTCGTTGATGAAGTCCGGCGTCCAGCCGAAGAGGTTCATGCCGAAGCCGTTGAGCGTGTCGACGTACTCGTTGCCGTCGAGGTCCCACAGGCGAGAGCCCTTGGAGCGCTCGACCACGATCTGGTAGGTGATCTCCTTCGTCGCCGGGCGGAAGCCGTTGACCACGCGCGGGTCGGCCATGTGAGGCCGGTTCTGCTCGGTGAAGGCCTTGCTCTTGCGGGTGCGCTCCACGTAGCGGCGCACGAAGGCGGCCAGACGCGCTTTCTGGCGCTCGGTCGGCTCCTTGCTCTGCGTGTGGATGCGGGCGATCGCGCCGAAGGCCTTCTTGACGTCGTATTTGGGCGTGACGACGGCCTCCTCGGGATCGGGATTGGACGCCGTGGCCGCGGCGGTGGCCATGGGCGTGGGTTGCTCCACCGCCGGCACCGGCAGCACGGGGCTGGCCGGAACCATTGGCGCCGCCGACAGCAAGGCGAGTTGCTGTTGCATGAGTTGCATCTGCTGCGCGATGACTTGCTGCACCAGGTTGCCATTGCCGGCCATGGGCTGCATCACTGGCAGCGCCATGGCGGCAACCGGAGGCTGCGCTTGCGCCATCGCGGGCTGCATGGCAGTGACCGGCGCCACAGCGGTCGCAGGCGCTGCGACCGGCTCGGGCGGCAGCGTGGCATCGAGGAATTCGGCCAGCGCGTCGAAGCTGCGATAGCTTTCCATCAGCTGCCGGAACGTGAGGTTGACCTTGAAGGTCTTCTTGACCTGCATCGCGGCTTGCGTGAGCGTGAGCGAATCCAGGCCGATCTCGACGAAGGGCGCGGCGCCCTCGACGTCGGCCATGTCGATGCCCGACAGGTTCTCGAACAGTTCGCGCAGGCGCGTGACGAGGCCGGCGCGGCGCGCGGGCGGTGCGGAAGTGGCTGCGGCGGCGGTCATGGACAACTCCGGAATCGAGGGGGTCAGTGGCACGGATGGGGAAGGAAGCGACGCGAGCGCCGGTGCTGCGGGTGCGACGGCGATGTCGACCCAGAAGCGCTTGCGCTCGAAGGGATAGGTGGGCAGGCGCAGGCGATGCTTGCGCCCGCGCGTGTCCAGCGCGCCGAGGTCGATCTCGACGCCTTGCGTCCAGAGCCGGCCGGCGCCGAGGCGCCAGGCGGTGCTTTCGCCGGCCGGCCGGTCGGCCAGCAGCGCGGCGGCGGCTGCGGGCTGCGCCTTGGTCGCATGCTGGCGCACCAGCGTCGCGAGCGTGTTGCGCGGGCCGATCTCGATGAAGAGCGGGTGCGCGAGTTGGGCCTGCACTTCGCGCACAGCGGGCGAGAAGCGCACCGTCTCGCGCAGGTGGCGTGCCCAGTAGCGCGGGTCGGTGGCCTCCTCGGCAGTCAGCAGCTTGCCGGTGAGCGTGGAGTAGATCGGAAGTGCGGGGGCGGCGAGCGCGGTCGCGCGGACCAGGGCCTCGAAGGGCGCGACCGCGGCATCCATCATCGCGGAGTGGAAGGCGTGCGAAGTCTGCAGCGTCTTGGCGACGATGCCCTTGGCTTCGAGCGCAGCGCGCAGCGCCTCGATCGCATCGCTCGGGCCCGCGGCGACGCAGACGGCGGGGCCGTTGTCTGCCGCCAGGGAGATGTTGTCTGGCAGCAGCGGCAGCAGGTCTGCGGCGGCCATGCGCACCGAGAGCATGGTGCCCGCGGGCAGCGCCTGCATCAGCGCGCCACGCCGGGCGACCAGCCGTGCCGCGTCGTCCAGCCGCATCACGCCGGCCAGCACCGCGGCAGCGAATTCGCCGACGCTGTGCCCGATCATCGCGGCAGGCTTGACGCCGAGCGCCATCAGCTGGCGGGCCAGCGCATATTCGAGCGCGAAAGTGGCGGGCTGCGTGACCGAGGTCGGGGCCAGCGCGGCGGCATCGTCCGTGAACATGCGCTCGCGGAGGTCGAAATCGAGCAGGCCGTCGAAGCACCGGATGCAGTCGTCGAAGGCGGCGCGGAAGACCGGGTCCTCGGCATGCAGCGTGCGGCCCATGCCGGCGTACTGCGCGCCCTGGCCCGGGAACATGAAGACCGGCTGCGGCAGCCAGGCGTTGAGCGATGCGGCGGCGCGCAAGGGCGAGTCGGCGCTGCGCAAGGCGGCGATCGCCTCCTCGACCGATTCCGCGGCCACGACGGCGCGCTGTGCGAACTGCTTGCGTCCGACGCGCAGCGTGTAGGCGACGTCGGCCAGCGACAGCGCGCGGTGCGCATCGAGGTGGTCGGCCAGGCGCGCGGCCGCGGTGGCGAGCGCCGCCGGCGAGCGCGCCGACAGCGTGAGCAACTGCGCGCCGGTGGCGGGATCGGAAGGTGCGCGCAGCGGCGCTTCCTCGATCACCACGTGGGCGTTCGTGCCGCCGACACCGAAGGCGCTGACGCCGGCCCGGCGCGGCGCGTCTTCACGTCGCCACGGGCGCAATTGACTGTTGACGCGGAAAGGCGTGGCGTCGAAATCGATGGCCGGGTTTGGCGCCTCGTAGTGCAGGCTGGCCGGAATGGCTTCGAAGTGCATCGCGAGCGCGGCCTTGATCATGCCCGCCGCACCCGCGGCGGTCACCATGTGGCCGACGTTGCTCTTCAACGATCCGATGGTGCAGAAGCCGGTGTCGCTGGTGTGCGCTGCATAGGCGCGCGTGAGTCCCTCGACCTCGATCGGGTCGCCCATCGGCGTCGCCGTGCCGTGCGTCTCGACATAGGAGATGCTGCGCGGGTCGACGCCGGCCGAGACCAGCGCGGCCTCGATCACCGCGGCCTGGCCGTCCACGCTCGGCGCCGTGAAGCTGGCCTTAGCGCCGCCGTCGTTGTTGACGGCCGCGCCGCGCAGCACGGCATAGATGGTGTCGCCGTCGGCGATCGCGTCGGAGAGCCGCTTGAGCAGCACCACCGCCGCGCCGTCGCTGAAGACGGTGCCCTTGGCGCCGGCGTCGAAGCTGCGGGTATGGCCGTCGGGCGACAGCATCGATCCCTCGTTGTAGAGATAGCCGCTGCGGGGCGGGCAGGTGACCGAGGCGCCGCCGGCGAGCGCCATCCGGCACTGGCCGGTGCGCAGCGCGAAGAAGGCCTGGGCGATGGCCACCAGCGAGGTCGAGCATGCGGTGTGCACGCTGACCGCGGGGCCGGTCAGGTTCAGCCGGTTCGCCACGCGCGTGGTGATGTAGTCCTTTTCGTTGGCCAGCATCACCTGGAATTCGCCCACCATCTCGATCAGGTCGGGCCGGGTCGCGACATGCCGCTGGAAGTAGCTCGCGTTGTACATGCCGCCGAAGACGCCGACCGGGCCGGGTGCCTGGTCGGGCACGTAGCCGCCGCGTTCGAGGCATTCCCAGCAGATCTCGAGGAACACGCGCTGCTGCGGGTCCATCAGCTCGGCTTCCTTCGGGTTGATGCCGAAGAAGGCGGCATCGAACTGGTCGATGTCGTCGATGACGCCGCGTGCGCGCACGTAGAGCGGGTCGGCGCGCAAGGCGGCGCTGACGCCGGCGTCCAGCGTCGCGTCGTCGAAGAAGCTGATCGACTCGCGGCCGGCCATCAGGTTGTCCCAGAACTGCTCGACGTCGGCGGCGCCCGGGAAGCGGCCGGCCATGGCGATCAGCGCCACGGGCTCGGCGTCGACATGGGTCGCCGGTCCGGCGGCTGCGGTGCGCTGCGGCGCTGCAGCAGGCGCGTCGTCCTGCAGGCTGGCGGCCAGCGCCGCGGGCGTCGGTTGGCGGAAGAAGAGGTTGGCCGACAGGCGGCGCTCGCTGCCTTGCTGCAGTTCGCGCAGCACCTTGAGCACCAGCAGCGAATCGCCGCCGAGATCGAAGAAGTTGTCGCTGCGGCCGACCGCGTCGATATTCAGGGCGCGCGCGAAGGCCGTGCAGACGCGGTGTTCCGCGTCGTTGCGCGGTTCCTCGAAGGTCTGGGCCAGTTCGGGCCGCTGCCGTGCGGGCTCGGGCAGTGCGCGGCGGTCGAGCTTGCCGTTGGTCGTCACCGGCAGTTGGGCCAGCCAGACCTGCGCCGCCGGCACCATGGCCTCGGGCAGGCGCTCGGCCAGGTGCGCGCGCAGCGCGGTCCACGCAATCTCCCCGGCGCGCGCCACCAGGTAGGCGACCAGGCGCAGATGGCCCGTCGCATCCTTGCGCGGCACGACCGCGCAAGACTTGATGCCGGGATGCGCGAGCAGCGCCGCCTCGACCTCGCCGGTCTCGATGCGGTGGCCGCGGATCTTCACCTGGCCGTCGATGCGGCCGATGTACTCGATGCTGCCGTCGGGCAGCCAGCGCGCCTGGTCGCCGGTGCGGTAGAGGCGTTCCCCGGGGGCGCCGAAGGGGTCGTCGACGAAGCGTTCGGCACTCAGGTCGGGGCGCCGCAGGTAGCCGCGCGCCAGCCCGCGGCCGCCGATGCACAGCTCGCCGACCAGGCCGGCGGGCAGCATCGCCATCGAGGGGCTCAGAATGCGCAGCGTGGTGTCGTTGATCGGGCGGCCGATGGGCACCGAGCGGGCGTCGGCCGGCAGGTCGTGCGGGATGCGGAAGGTCGCCGCGAAGGTCGTGCACTCGGTCGGGCCGTAGCCGTTGATCAGCGTGAGCGAAGGCATCGCCGCCAGCGCGCGCCGCACGTGGAGCACCGACAGCGCCTCGCCGCCGATCAGCAGCTGGCGCAGGCCCGCGAGTTGCGCCGGCTCGTCGTCGACCACGGCGTTGAAGAGGGCGGCGGTGAGCCAGGCGGTCTGCACCGCGTGCTGCGCGATCGTGCGCGCGAGTCCGGCGCCGGTCGGCACCTGCTCGTCGTGCACCACGCAGACGCCGCCGTTGAGCAGCGGACCCCAGATCTCCAGCGTCGAGGCGTCGAAGCCGAGCGGCGCCGCATGCAGCATCGCTTCGCCGGCCGGCAGCTCGACGTAGTGGGCATCGACCACCAGGCGCAGGATGGCGCGATGGCAGATCTCGATGCCCTTGGGCGTGCCGGTCGAGCCCGAGGTGTACATCACGTAGGCCACGGATTCACCGTCGGCCGAGACGCCCGCGAACGGAGGCAGCGAAGCCGCGCCGGCCATTTCTTCGTCGATGCACAGCAGCGGCCGGTCGCTCGGCACCAGCGCCTTGTAGGCAGCCTGGGTCAGGACCAGGCGGACGTCGGCGTCCGAGAACATGAACGCAATGCGCTCGGCCGGGAAGTCGGGCTGCACCGGCACATAGGCGGCACCGGCCTTCAGGATGCCGAGCAGCACGATCACCGCGGCGCTCGACCGGTCGAGCATCACGCCGACGGTGTCGCCGGCGCGAACGCCCTGCGCCTGCAGGCGGCGCGCGACGAGCTCGGCGCGATCCGCCAGCTCGCGGTAGCGCAATGCGCCGTCTTCGCCCAGCAGCGCGACCGCGTCGCCGTGCGCGGCGGCCTGGCGATCGAACATCGCATGCACGGTCAGCGCGGCGTCATACGGGGTCGGCGCCGTGTTCCAGCTGTCGAGCTGGCGCTGCCGATCGACGGCAGGCAGGGTGCGGATCTCGTGCAGGCTCGCCGATGGCCGGTCGAGCAGGTCGGCGGCAGTGTCGGCGATGGCCAGCAGGACGGCCCTTTCGTCGTCGCGGTCCATCAGGGACGAGGCGCCGGTCAGGCGCAGCACGCCGGGGTGGTCGTCGATGGCCTGGCAGTCCAGCTGCAGCGAGGCCGCGTCGCCGCTGTCGAGACCCTCGCGCCGCGTCCGGTCGACCACGGACAGCCATTGTTGCGCCGAGAGGCCGTCGCCAACGCCCAGGGAGGTACCCAGCCAGCGGGATCGAAGCAGCGTCCATGCTGCAGCGAAGAGGGTGTCCGGCAGGAAGGCGGAAGTGCGTGAATGCGCTGTCCATCGCGTGGCGAGGGCCGCCGGGATGTCGAGGCTGACCGCTGGGGCGGTCCGGCCCTGCGGGTCGGGGCGGGGGACGAACAGGTCGGCGAGCGACAGCGGCGGCTCGCCCGAGAGCCGGGAAGAAGGTTGAGGTCCTGGGGCCATGAACGGGTCCTCCGCTGAGAAAAAACGCGATGCCTTCAAGAAATCGTTGTTGTATGAAAGCCCGCAAGTTCGCAAGACATGTATCCGACCAAGTTAGTAGTCACAAAGAATTCAAACCGACCTGGAGCCTATGTTGCGCTCCGGGCGCCCGTCACACCACCCGACGAAAGCCATGTCGGCCAGCCTATGTCGTTTGGAGGTCCTGCAACATTCGATGCATTTGGTTTCCACAAATGCATTGACGACGCGCTCGCTCGGTGACGATTCTGACCTCATTTTTACAATTTGAATACAAATGTCGTAAAGAGATCGTCAAGCCGGCGGCAAGAACTCATAGAAAAGTTCTATTTGTCCACGGGAGGCCGCTCAGGCCGTGGCTTCGTCGAGCGATCCTGCGTCGAGATGGCCGGTGTCGCCCCAGCCGACCAGGGTGAAGCCCTGCGGCGTCCAGAGGAGGCGGTTGATGGCGGCGTTTCCCAGGTGCCAGGTGCGCGGCGCCTGCAACGCCTGGCCGGTGGCGGCGCGGTAGAGCACGTCCATCACCCCGCCATGGGCGACCAGGACCACCAGCTCGCCCGGATGCAGCGCCGCCAGCCTGGACGCGGTGTGCGTGACTCGATCCCTGAAAGTAAGCAGTGACTCGCCGCCTTCCGGCGCGAATTCGGGATCCCGGGTGCGCCAGAGCCGGGCCTGGGCCGGCAGGCTGGCATCGATGTCGGCGAAGGTGCGGCCCTCGAACCGACCGAAGGCGCGCTCGCGCAGGCCGGGGTCGGCCGCCACCTCGATGCCGCGCGCGTGGGCGATCACCTGCGCGGTCTGCCAGGCCCGCGACAGGTCGCTGGCATAGATCGCCCCGATCGGTTCTTCCGCGAGCGCCCGGGCCACTTGGTGCGCCTGCCAGAGCCCGGTGTCGTTGAGGCCGACGTCGAGCTGGCCCTGGATGCGGGCGTCGACGTTCCAGGCGGTTTCGCCATGGCGTACGGCGATGACTCGGGTGGCCTCCATGCGACGAATTCTAGGGGCTAACCCTTAGAGCCTGTTCACCCTAATCCTGCCGCGTCGCGCTCGGCAGCTCGATGTCGACCCGGCGCACGCCTTGCGGGGGATTCGGAAAGCCCTGCAGCGCGGCCTGGAACATGACCGGCAGGATGCGTGCGCTGTTGCTGTAGGGCCCGTCGTTGCGGGCATGCGTTTCGTAGACCACGCGGTTGGACGGCAGCTCGCGCAGCACGATGCTGACCTCGCGCGCGAACCAGGGGGTGGGCGGCGGCCCGAACGCCGGTCCGTACCAGCCGCCGGGCCCCCAGCCGGGTCCCGGTCCCCAGCGGCCGTAGCCCCATCCCGGCCATGGCCCGCCGACCAGCCAGGGGTCGGCCCAGGGCGAGAGTTCGGGGGTCACGCGGGCCCCGATCAGTGCGCTCAGCTGCGGTGCGTTGTCGTCGTGGCGCAGGCCGACGGCGTCGAGTGCCGCGCCGGCCATCGCCTCCAGCTGCTGTTGCGCCGCCTCGTCGACCTGCTGGGAGGGCAGGCGCTCGAAACGATAGCTCGCGCCGGTCGGCACGCCGGCCATGCTGGAAAAGCTCCGCACATCGCTGTCGACCACCCAGCGCGTCGCGCAGCCGGTGAGGCCGATGGCCAGCAGGACCACCGCGAGCGCGCTTTTCATGGTCAGAGCTGCACGATGCGAAGTGCCGAGGGCGCCGGGAGCTCGGGTGGATCGAAGGCCTTGTCGCCCTCCTCGTCGGCCACCCCGGTCGCCTGCAGTGCCTTGAAGTCGAAGGCCTTGGCGTCGAGCAGGTGGGAGGGCACGATGTTCTGCATGGCATTGAACATGTTCTCGATCCGGCCCGGGAACTTGCGATCCCACTCGCGCAGCATCTCGCCGACCTGCTTGCGCTGCAGGTTCTCCTGGCTGCCGCACAGCGTGCACGGAATGATCGGGAACGCGCGGTGCTGGGCCCAGCGGACCAGGTCCTTCTCGGCGACATAGGCCAGCGGCCGGATCACGATGTGCCTGCCGTCGTCGCTCACCAGCTTCGGCGGCATCGACTTCAGCTTGGCGGCGAAGAACATGTTCAGGAAGAAGGTCTGCAGCATGTCGTCGCGGTGGTGGCCCAGCGCCACCTTGGTGGCGCCCAGCTCGTCGGCCACGCGGTACAGGATGCCGCGGCGCAGCCGGCTGCAGAGGCCGCAGGTGGTCTTGCCTTCGGGGATCACGCGCTTGACGATCGAGTAGGTGTCCTGCTCCTCGATGTGGAAGGGCACGCCCAGGGCCGTCAGGTAGTCCGGCAGCACGTCTTGCGGGAAACCCGGCTGCTTCTGGTCGAGGTTGACCGCCACGATGTCGAAGTGGATCGGCGCCCGGGCCCGCAGCTTGAGCAGGATGTCGAGCAGCCCGTAGCTGTCCTTGCCGCCCGAGACGCAGACCATGACCTTGTCGCCTTCCTCGATCATGTTGTAGTCGACGATCGCACGGCCGACCTCGCGGCACAGCCGCTTCTCGAGTTTGTGGGTCTCGCGTTCGATCTTCAGGTCATTGGTGGACGAGGGCGTCTCGTCGATCCATACGGCACTCATGTCACTTGCTCCGGAATACTTCGACGCCTACTGCGTCACAGTCGGGGTACACGTCGGGTTTGGCGGTCGACACGCGGGCGGCCTGCACCTTGGGATGGGTCAGCACCTGCGTGAGGATGTCGTCGCACAGCGTTTCCTGCAAGTGGATGTGGCCCTTGCTCAGGCGGGTGGCGACGGTGCGGCGGATGAAGTCGTAGTCGACCACCTCGTCGAGCTCGTCGGCCTTCGGCGTCGAGACGGCCAGCGGCACATAGAGGTCGACGTTGATGATCACGCGCTGCTCGGCGCGCTTCTCGAATTCGTGCACGCCGATGTTGATCCAGACTTCGTAGTCGCGCAGGAAGACGCGTCGGCAGGACAGCAGAAGTGGGTCGAGGGCAGCGGTGGTCATGGTGAAGCTTTCAGCAGGTCGTCGACGACGAACATGATGTCGCGCGCGAGCGGCACCAGGTGCTGGCCGTTGTCGACGCAAAGGGTGGTTCCGGTCACGCTGGGCGTGCCGGCCAGGAAGACGCAGGTCCGCGCGACATCGGCCGGATCGATGGCGCGGCGCAGCAGGTTGGCCTGGCGCGCCCGGGCGAAGTTGGCTTCGGTCTGCGGCCCGCTCCGGTAGAGGATGCCCGGCGCCACGCCGCAGACCCGCAGCGCGGGCGCCAGCGACTGCGCCTGCAGCGCCACCGCGCGTTCCAGCGCCAGCTTGGACACCGTGTAGGAGAAGTAGTCGGGGTTCAGGTTGTAGACCTTCTGGTCCAAGACGTGGATCGCCGAGCGGTCGATGCCGTCGCCGGGCGTGGCGCGCTGCGCCAGCAGCCGGGCGAAGGACAGCGGCGCGATCAGGTTCACGCCGAGCTGGCGCAGGGCGGCGTCGGCGTCGAAGTCGAGCCCGGTGTCGGGCTCGAAGGTCGAGGCGTTGTTGACGATGCAGGCCAGCGGCCCTTCGGCCGAGGCCTGGTCGACCAGCGCGATGCGGCCCGGCTCGCTGCCGATGTCGGCCTCGATCGCGCTCGCCTCGTGGCCCTCGTCGGCGAGGCGCGCGCACAATGCCAGCGCCTGCGCCCGCGAGGCGCGGTACTGGCACCACACCCGCCAGCCCGCGCGCGCGAAGGCCTCGCAGACCGCGGCGCCCAGTCGCTGGCCGCCGCCGGTCACGAGCACGCCTCGGCGTGGGGTCGATTCAGCCATCCTGATAGATTTCCGTTACTTATGAACCTGGAGCAGGGCGCCGAACGCGCCACCCCGTTGACCAAGATTATCGATGCCACGCTGCAGCGGGCCGGCGGCTGGCTGCCGTTCGACCGCTTCATGGCCCTGGCTTTGTACGCACCGGGACTCGGCTACTACGCGAGCGCGAGCCGCAAGTTCGGCCGGATGCCGGCTTCGGGCAGCGACTTCGTGACCGCGCCGGAACTGACGCCGCTGTTCGGCCGCACCCTGGCGGTGCAGGTGGCCGAGGCGCTCGAAAAGACCGGCACGCGGGAAGTCTGGGAGTTCGGCGCCGGCACCGGTGCGCTGGCCTCGCAGCTCCTGGAGGCGCTCGGCGGGCAGGTCGAGCGCTATCGCATCGTCGATCTCTCCGGCACCCTGCGCGAGCGCCAGCGGCAGACGCTCGCGCAGCACGCGGGAAAAGTCGAATGGCTGGCCGAACTGCCGGCAGAAATGCGCGGCGTGGTGGTCGGCAACGAAGTGCTCGATGCGATGCCGGTGCAGCTGCTGGTGCGCAAGGGCGGCCGATGGCACGAGCGTGGCGTGGTCCGCCGGGGCCAGGGCTTCGCCTGGGACGACCGGCCCACGGCCCTGCGGCCGCCGCTCGAGATCGAGGGCGCGCACGACTACCTGACCGAAATCCATCCGCAGGCCGAGGCCTTCGTCGCGACACTGGCCGACCGCCTGAAGCAGGGCGCCGCCTTCTTCATCGACTACGGCTTCCCCGAGGCCGAGTACTACCATCCGCAGCGCCACATGGGCACCGTGATGTGCCACCGCGGCCACCAGGCGGACGGCGATCCGTTGTCCGACGTCGGCGCCAAGGACATCACGGCCCATGTCAACTTCACCGGCGTGGCGCTGGCGGGACAGGATGCCGGCCTCGAGGTGCTCGGCTACTGCAGCCAGGCCAGGTTCCTGCTCAATGCCGGCATCCTGCCGATGATGGAGGCGGCTTCGCTGGCCGAACGCGCCATGGCGGCGCGGCTGATCCACGAGCACGAGATGGGCGAGTTGTTCAAGGTGGTCGGCTTCGCGGTCGGCGAGCCCTGGCGGGCGATCGGATTCGCCGAAGGCGACCGCAGCCACACCCTCTGACGGCGATCGCATTGCCGGCGCTGGGTTCTAATCCACCCATGAGTTCCACCTTCACACCGGCCGACGACCTGCGCGTCGCCCACGCACTGGCCGATGCGGCGGCCTCGCACTCGCTGCGCCTGTTCCGCACCCCGCTCGACGTCATCTCGAAAGCGGACGAAAGCCCGGTGACCCAGGCCGACCGCGCGGCCGAGACCGCGATGCGGGAGATCCTCGGCGCCGAGCGTGCGGCCGACGGCATCTTCGGCGAGGAGCATGGCCTGGAGCGGGTCGACGCCGAGCGGGTCTGGGTGCTCGACCCGATCGACGGCACGCGCAGCTTCATCACCGGCTCGCCGCTCTGGGGCACGCTGATCGCGCTGCTGCGCGGCGGCAAGGTCGAACTCGGCATGGTCGACATGCCGGTGCTCGGCGAGCGCTGGATCGGGCAGGCCGGCCTGGGTGCGCAGCGCAACGGCCGGACGGTTCGCGCCAGCCACTGCAGCGCCGTCGCCGAGGCCCGCATCGTGACCACCTCACCCGACATCTTCGATCCGGCCGACTGGCAGGCCTTCGACCGCCTGAGCCGGCGCTGCGCGATGCGTCGCTTCGGCGGCGACTGCTACGGCTACGCCCAGCTGGCCGGCGGCACCATCGACCTGGTGGTCGAGACCGGCCTGCAGCCCTACGACTACCTCGGCCCGAGCGGGCTGATCGAGGCCGCGGGCGGCATCGTCACCGACTGGCAGGGCCGGCCGCTCGGCCTGCAGTCGGACGGCCGCGTGGTCGCCGCCGCCACGCGCGAACTTCACCGACAGGCGCTGGACCTGCTCGCGGCCTAAACTGCAGCCATGATTCGCTGGCTGATCGTCGTCGTCCTGGCGCTGGTGCTGATGAGCGGGCTCACGGCCTGGCTGCGGCGTTTCGGCTTCGGGCGGCTGCCCGGCGATTTCGAGTTCCGTGCCTTCGGCCGCGACTGGCATTTGCCGATCGCCAGCACGGTGTTGCTGAGCATGATCGCGGCCCTGGTCGCACGATGGATCTGATTCGATGAGCGCAGTGCAGGGCCGCCCCAAGCAAGCTCGCACCCCCTCGGGGGGCAGCGAGGACACGAAGTGCCGAGCGTGGGGGCACCCATGAGAGCCTGTGTCGATCTCGGTGGCACCAAGGTGGCCGTGAGCCTGTCCGCCGACAGCGCCTCGCCCCTTCTGGGCCGCCGCAGCGAGCCTACCGCCAAGACCGGCGACAACGACGCCGTCGCGGTGCAGATCATCCGGCTGATCGAGGAAGTCTGCGCGGAGCAGCGCGTCGGCGCCGCGAGCGTGGACTGCGTCGGCGTCTCGACCGCCGGCCCCTTCGAACTGCGCGACGGCGTGGTCGAACTCGCGACCCCGAACATCTGCGGCGGCATCGCCGGCCCCGCGCGTGGACTGCCCAACCAGTGGATGACCGCGCTGCTCGAAGCACCGCTGCGCCAGCGCTTCGGCCGCGTGCGGGTCGAGAACGATGCCGTCGCCGCGCTGGAGGCCGAACGCCGCTGGGGTGCGCTGCAAGGCGTCGACCATTGCGCCTACGTCACCTGGAGCACCGGCGTCGGCGTCGGCCTGTGCGTCGATGGCCGCGTACTGCACGGCAAGAACGGCAACGCGGGCCATGCGGGCCACAGCTTCGTTTCCGACGACGACAACAGCGCGCTGTGCGGCTGCGGCAACCACGGCGACGTGGAGGCACTCGCAGCGGGCAACGGCATCGCGCGGCGCTTTGGCGAGCCCGCGGCCGACCTGTTCGCCGCCGCCGCGCGCGGCGAACCGCGGGCTTTGGCGACCACCGATGCGCTGTGCCGGATCATGGGGCGCATGCTCTACAACCTGATCGCCACGCTCGATCTGCAACGCGTCAGCCTGGGTGGAAGCGTGTTCTGGAACAACCGCGACTTCTTGCTGCCGCGCTTGCAGGCGCAGGTCGATGGCAAGCTTGTGGCGTTGACGCGCGGCGCGTTGCTCGTGCCGGCCGGACTCGGCGACAGGGTGGGGGACTATGGGGCGCTGGCGTTGGTCGATTGATCGGGATTCACCGTATGAAGCTTGGCAGGATCGTTCTCGGGGCCTTCGTCGCCGTCGCCATCGCTGCCACAGCAGGCTGGTTCAACCTGGACAAGGAAACGCGCGGGCTGCTCGCCACGCTGCCGACCGACCGCGACGTGCTGTTCTGGAGCCAGCCGCAGCGCGATGCGGCATTCCGGGCGCTCGACCGCCTGCCGGTGCTCGCCAAGTCGCGCGTCGTCCCCGCCGGCGGTACGCCGTCGCCGTTGCTTGCGGGCCCGCCGCTGGCGCTGCCGCTGGACGTCGACGCCTACATGGCGCAGCAAAGGAGTGCCGCGCTCGTGATCCTGCACGATGGCAAGCTGCGCCTGGAGCGCTATGGCCTGGGCTTCGACCGTGACGGGCGCTGGACCAGCTTCTCCGTGGCGAAGTCCATCACGTCCACGCTGCTCGGCGCCGCCGTCCGTGACGGCCACATCCGCAGCCTCGACGACAAGGTCAGCGACTACATCTACGAGATGAAAGGCTCGGCCTACGACGACGTCAGCATCCGCCAATTGCTGACCATGACCTCCGGCGTGCGCTGGAACGAGGACTACGCCGATCCGAATTCGGACGTGGCACGCTTCAACAACCACCAGCCTGAAGAAGGCGTCGATGCGCTGGTGAGCTACCTTCGCAAGCTGCCGCGTGCGGTGCCGCCCGGCACCCGCTGGAACTACAGCACCGGCGAAACCAACCTGGTGGGCGTGCTGGTGGTGCGGGCCACGGGCAAGCCACTGGCGAGCTACCTGTCGGAAAAGATCTGGATGCCGGCCGGCATGGAGCAGCAGGCCACATGGGTCCTGAGCCGCACCGGGCAAGAGATCAGCGGCTGCTGCATCCAGGCGGCCACGCGCGACTTCGCGCGCTTCGGGCAGTTCATCCTCGGCGGTGCGCGCGTTGGTGGGCAACCGATCGTGCCGGACGGCTGGCTGGCCCAGGCCACCGCACGGCAGGCGGACATCGGACGACCGGGCCGTGGCTACGGCTTCCAGTGGTGGACCTACGACGACGGCAGCTTCGCGGCGCGCGGCATCTTCGGCCAAGGCATCTTCATCGATCCGAGGCGCGGGCTGGTGATCGCCTCCAACGGCGACTGGGCCGGCGGGGCCACGGGCCGCGCCGAGTCGATGGCGCGCGAAGACTTCTACAAGGCGGTGCAGAAGGCGATCGACGACGAGGCGGTGGGGAAGCCGGGCGGCTGATCGCGCGGCTGGCGTTGTTCGCTACCCTGCGCTCTAGAGATCGGCCAGTATGCCGGTCGATGTGGCTTCGGCCGCCAACTTGCCTGCGGGGTTGTAAAGCGAAGCCTCGAGAAAGGTGACCCGCTTGCCACGTCTGATCACTCGTCCCTCGACCCAACCCTCGCCGGGGCTGACCTTTTCGTAGAAGCTGACCTTGATCTCCAGGCTGAAGACGGTTTGCGCATGCCCGGTATCGTGAATCACGGCATGCGCCATCGCCGCATCGAGCCAGGCCGTGATGAATCCGCCTTGAGCGATCGTTCCGTTCGTGTGGCAATACTCGGGCCGAACCGTGAATGCCGCCTTCAGGGCCTTGCGTTCGGGATTCCATTCGGTCACGTGGAAATTGCCCATCGATTCGCTCAGTGCCTTGCCTGAGCGGATCCGTGCGTCCAAGTCGTCGTTCATTGATCGCGATTGTTGATGGAGGTGCAGCATTGTGGTCCCAGGCGCCGATGGGCAATGCTTGGGCTGGCATGCAGGGGCGGGAACTACCGGCTTGCGGTTGCTGCCCTTCCCGGGCGCTCGGTTAACTCACGCTGCAAGGCCGATTCCGGTTACTTTCCGCCGCGCCCGCAGCCACCCCCGCGCCGACCTTCGCGCCGACCCCGACCTCCGCCCAAGCATGGCAAGTCGGCCAACCGCTGACATTCGGCGGCGTCGGGCAATATTCTGAAAGCAGTCACCCGTCTGCGGGCGTGTAGCCTCGGCGGCAGGCGTGGTATGTTCCCACGTTCTATCGTCAACGAGGCTCTTCAGTGATGGACCGGCGGACGTTCATCGGTGGTGTTGCGGGTGTTCTCGTCGCCGCGCCGCTTGCCGCGCGCGCGCAACAAGGGGGGAAGATCTATCGCATTGGGATTCTGGAGCCGATCCCCGCCTCCCAGAACGCCGCCAATCTCGATGCCCTGCGTAACGGGCTGCGGGAACTCGGCTATGTGGAAGGCCGCAACCTGATCATTGAGTATCGATCGGCAGAAGGTCGTGCCGAGCGGTTCCCGGACCTCGCATCCGAACTGGTACGTCTGAAGGTCGATCTGATCTTGACCAGGGGGACCCCTGCCGCAATCGCGGCCAAGAACGCGACTGGAACAATTCCATTGCTCATGGCGACGATGGGCGACCCGCGTGCCATCGTGACGAGCTATGCCCGCCCCGGTGGCAATATTACGGGGGTGACGACCTTCAGCACCGAGTTGACGGCGAAACGGATTGAACTCATCAAAGAGCTGGTTCCGAATCTCTCGTGCGTTGCGTTGCTTCACAACATGGGCAATCCGGCGGCTCCACCCGAATGGGAAGAGACAAAGTCGGCGGCCCGCGCGCTAGGTCTCCGCGCCGAGCTTCTTGACGTGCGGAGCCAAGGCGACCTAAGCGGCGCATTCGAGCTGGCAGTCCGACAGCATGTCGACGCGCTTGTCATCGGGGCAGACGGTCTTACCCAGATGCACCAGCAAACGATCCTCGACCTGGTGGCACGCAATTCCCTGCCTGCCGCCTGGCCCGCCCGCGAGTTCGTCGAAGCCGGGGGATTGGTAGCCTACGCGGTGAACTATCCCGACCTCTATTTCCGGTTCGCCAGCTTCGTCGACAAGATCTTCAAGGGCGGGAAGCCCGGTGAGCTTCCTGTGGAACAGCCGACCAAGTTCGAGCTGGTGATCAATCTCAAGACTGCGAAGGCACTCGGAATTGCCGTCCCGAAGTCGCTGCTATTTCGTGCTGATGCGTTGATCCAGTGATCGAAGAAACGCATCGCCATCCCGACGTTTCGGCTTCGGCACCTGGTTCGGCGTGCCCGCGAATGTGCCGGGTCAGGCCGCCATCCGCGTCATCGTGCCTGGCCCCACTGCGCATTCGCCGACGATCTCGCCCAGCCGGCGCAACCCCGCTTCGATCGCGTCGTCGTAGGGCCAGCCGCAATTGATGCGCAGGTAGTGGTCGAAGCGCGCCGAATTCGAGAACAGCGTGCCCGGCGCCACCAGGATGCGCTCGCGCAGCGCGGCGTCGAAGACCGTCGTCGATGGCAAGCGATCGGGCAGTTCCACCCACACTTGCAATCCGCCGGGCGGGTAGTTCAGCCGCGTGCCGGCGGGAAAGTGCGCGGCGATCGCGTCGGCGGTCTGCTCGCGCTGCAGCCGGAGCCGTTCTCGCAGGCGGCGCAGGTGGCGCTCGTAGGCGCCGGTGTTCATGTATTCGCCGGCCGCCCATTGCGAGAGTTCCTCGTTGCTGCGCGTCTGCGTGTACTTGAGCATCTCGACACGGCTGTGCCAGCGGCCGGCCGAGATCCAGCCGAGCCGCATGCCCGGTGCGAGGATCTTGTGCAGCGAGGCGCAATGGATCACGTTGCCCGTGCGGTCCCATGACTTGATCGCGCGCGGCGGCGTGTCGGCGTCCAGCAGTTCGCTGTAGGTGTCGTCCTCGATCAGCGCGACGCCGTGGCGCTCGCACAGCGCGACCAGCCGCTCCTTGTGCGCGTCGGGCATCACGCTGCCGAGCGGATTCTGCAGATGCGGCACGGCTACCACGGCCTTGATGTGGCCGTAGGCATCGAGCGCCATCTCCAGCGCCTCGATCGACAGGCCGGTCTGCGGGCTGGTCGGAATCTCGAGCGCCCGCATGCCGAGGCTTTCGAGCACTTGCAGCAGCCCGTAAAAGGTCGGCGACTCGACCGCCACCGTGTCGCCGGGCTGGGCGACCGCGCGCAGCGCGAGGTTGAGCGCCTCGATGCAGCCGTTGGTGGTCAGCACTTCATCGGGCGACAGGGTCATGCCCACGCGCAGGCCGCGCCGGGCGACGGCTTCGCGCAATGGCGTGCGGCTGCGCGAGGGTGCGGCCGTGGTGAGCAGCGCGGGCCGCTGCCGCAGCAGGCGGATCATGATCGCCCGCAGCGCCTGCCCTGGGTAGAGCTCCGGCGCCCCGCGCGCGGTCGAGAAGTCGATCCGCACCTCGCCCTGCCGCCGCCGCGCGACGAAATCCGACACCTTTGAATGGATGCCGACGTACTGTGCCGGATCGGGCGCCACGCCGGTCGCGGGCTCGTCCATGGTGGCGATCGCGAGCCGGCGCGGGCGCTTCACGAAATAGCCCGACCGGTCGCGCGCTTCGACCCAGCCTTCGCCTTCCATCGTGCGGCACAGTTGCAGCGCGGTCGACAGGCTGATGCCGTGCAGGCGCATCAGGCTGCGCAGCGAGGGCAGCTTGTCGCCCGGCTTCAGCGAGCCGGCGCGGATCGCGTCCAGGTAGTGGCCGGCCAGTTGGCGATAGAGCGGTGGCGGTTCCATGCGGTCGATGCTGGCGCAGGCGGGTCGGTGAAAACAGATGCAGATCGGCGAGAAATGGACCATAACAGATGGGTTCCCGATGGCGCTGTTGCGCCTTGAAAGCCGTTTTCTGTGCCTGTTTTTGAGGCCGCCTGCTGCCTACGATGAAGCCATTGCAACTCTTCGACAGGGCACCTGCGATGACCACCGAGCTTCCCGAATCCACCCGCCTGCAGCCCGGCCAGACGCTGCGCATGGCCGTCGATGCCGGCTTCGTGCTGAGGGTCGCGCAAGGCCGCGTCGACCTGGCCGCGCCGCCGTCCTGGCTGGGTGAATCCGTCTTCCGCGCCAAGACGCGGCTCGAAGAAGGCGAAATCCATGTCTTCGAGCGCGGCGGCTGGATCGACGTGACGGCGCTGTCGCCCGCTCGGGTGGGGGCCGTCGCGACGCCTGCGGCCACGGGGCCGGCGACCGCTTCGCGCGTGGCGCGCCTGGTGCAGCTGTTGTCCGGCGCCGCGGCCTGGCGCTGAACCGGCCCGTGGCTAGCGTTCGCTCGCCGCTTCGCGCAGCGCGAGCAGGAAGCCCTGGCGCCACCAGTGCACATCCTGTTCGCGGATGCGCGCCAGCAGCTTCTGGTGCCGCTCGCGGCGCTCCTCGAGCGGCATCTGCAGCGCCTGCTGCACGGTCTCGGCGGTGCCGTGGGTGTCGTAGGGGTTCACCAGCAGCGCTTCCTTGAGCTGCTCCGCGGCACCGGCGAAGCGCGACAGCACCAGCACGCCCGGGTCGGCCGGGTCTTGCGCCGCGATGTACTCCTTGGCCACCAGGTTCATGCCGTCGCGCAGCGGCGTCACCAGGCCGACCGCGGCGGCCCGGCACAGGCCCGGCACGCGCTTGCGGGCCACCATGCGGTGGATGTAGCGCACCGGCATCCAGTCGAGCTCGCCGTAGTCGCCGTTGATCGCACCGCACAGCGACTCGAGCTCGCGCCGGATGTCGGCGTAGGCATCGACCGTCTCGCGCGTCGGCGAGGCGATCTGGATCAAGGTGGCGCTGCGGCGGTTCTCGGGGTAGTTGGCCAGCAGCTCGCGGAACGAGCGCACGCGCTGCGGGATGCCCTTCGAATAGTCGAGCCGGTCGATTCCCAGCAAGAGGCGCCGGCTCGAGTATTCGCGCTTCATGGTCTCGTACATGTCGCGCGATTCCTTGGCGTGCGTGAGGGCCGCGAACTCGTCGACGTCGATGCCGATCGGGAATGCGTTGCAGCGCACCTTCTGCCCGTAGGCGCGGTACATGTGGTTCTCGAGGATCTCGCCGTGGGCTTCGTTCTTCACATAGTGCTCGAAGTGCTGCACGTCCTGCTCGGCCTGGAAGCCGATCAGGTCGTAGGCGAACAGCGAGCGCATCAGCCACTCGTGCTGCGGGATCGCGGCGATGATGATCTGCGGCGGCAGCGGGATGTGCAGGAAGAAGCCGATGCGCTGCCTGCAGCCCATCGCGCGCAGCTCGGCCGCCAGCGGGATCAGGTGGTAGTCGTGCACCCAGATGATGTCGTCGCTCTTCAAGAGCGGCAGCAGCTTGCGCGCGAACAGCTGGTTCACGCGCCGGTAGCCGCCGATGAAGCCGGCGTCGAAGTGCGCCAGGTCGAGCCGGTTGTGGAACACCGGCCACAGCACGTCGTTGCTGTAGCCCTGGTAGTAGCTGTCGTGGTCCTCGCGGCTCAGGTCGATGGTGGCCAGCGTCACCTTGCCGGCCTGCTGCCGGTGCAGATCGCCTTCGCCGGTCGGGCCCTTCTCGACGATCGCGCCGCTCCAGCCGAACCACAGCCCGCCGCTTTGCTGCAGGCTCTCGCCGAGGGCGACAGCGAGGCCCCCGGCCGCCGGCTTGCGCGGGTCGGCGACGCGGTTGGAGACCACGACGAGTCGACTCATATGCAGGAGTCCCAAGGCGCCGACAGCCGCACCGCCGCATTGATGATCCCGACCATCGAGTAGGTCTGCGGGAAATTGCCCCACATCTCGCCGGTCAGCGGGTGGGTGTCCTCGGACAACAGCCCGAGCGGATTGCGCGCCGCCAGCATGGTCTCGAAGATCTGCCGCGCCTCGGCCTTGCGGCCGATCTTGGCCAGCGCGTCGATGCGCCAGAAGGTGCAGATGTTGAAGGCGGTCTCGGGCTTGCCGAAGTCGTCGGCGGCCTCGTAGCGGCGCATGTAGGGACCGTCGCAGAGCGACTTCTCCATCGCTTCGACGGTCGAGACGAAGCGCGGATCGCGGGCGTCGATGAGTCCGACCTCGACCATCAGCAGCACGCTGGCGTCGAGTTCGTGGCCGCCGAAGCTCTCGGCGAAGGCCTGGCGCTCCTCGCACCACGATCGAGTCAGGATCTCCTCGCGCATCCGCGACGAATGCCCGTGCCAGTAGGCCGCGCGCTCGGGCAGGCCCAGCGTGCGCGCGATCTTCGCCAGCCGGTCGCAGGCGGCCCAGCTCATCAGTGCCGAGCTGGTGTGCACGCGGGCCCGCGTGCGCAGCTCCCACATGCCCGCGTCGGGCGTCCCGTAGACGCGTATCGCCTGCTCGCCGACCGCCTCCAGGTACGGAAATTCGTTGACGCCGGCCCGGCTCAGCAGCCGGTGGTCATGGAAGGACTGCGCCGCGCCCAACACGATGTTGCCGTAGACGTCGTGCTGGAAATGCTCCTGCGCCTGGTTGCCGACCCGCACCGGCCCCATGCCGCGATAGCCCGGCAGGCCTTCGACGAAGGATTCCGGCAACTCGCGCTCGAGCCCGATGCCGTAGAGCGGCTGGATGTGCTCGCCGTGCGAGCCGATCACCACGTTGGACAGCCAGCGCAGGTAGTCTTCCATCGTGCCGACTTCCGACAGGCTGTTGAGCGCGCGCACCACGAAGAACGCATCGCGCAGCCAGCAGTAGCGGTAGTCCCAGTTGCGCTGGCTTCCCGGCGCCTCGGGGATGCTGGTGGTCATCGCCGCGACGATCGCGCCGGTGTCCTCGTAGAGCGAGAGCTTGAGCGTGATCGCGGCCCGGATCACCGCTTCCTGGAACTCGAAGGGGATCGCCAGCCGCTTGCTCCAGGTGCGCCAGTAGGCGATGGTCTCCTGCTCGAAGTGGCGTGCGGTGTCGGCGATGCCGTCGGTCAGCGTTTCGTCGGCGCCGAGCACGAAGTTGTATTCGCGCGAGAGCACGAAAGGCTGGCGCGAAAGGATGTGCGAGACCGAGGCATCGGTGCTCAGCCGGAGCGTGAAGTCGGGGCCGACATAGCGGATGTGGTTGCTGCCGCGCGTGATCGTCGGCGCCGTCGCGCCCCACTGGAAGCGCGGCGCCAGGGAGACGCGGATCCGCGGCGTGCCCTGGATCGGCTTGACCCGGCGCACCATCGTGAGCGGCCGGAAATAGCGCGAGCGGCTGTGGAAGCGCGGCGCCAGGTCGGTGATCTCGATGCCCTGGCCGGCGCTGTCGAAGAGCCGGGTGCGCAGCACCGCGGTGTTCGGCTCGTACCACTGCTCCGAGGACGCGAAGTCCTCGATCTCAATGGCCCATGCGCTGGCGTCCGCACCCGGATCGAGCAGGGCGTTGAAGACCGGGTCGCCGTCGAAGCGCGGCAGGCAGCACCAGACCACCCGGCCGCGGGCGTCGACCAGCGCGCTGTAGGCGCAATTGCCGATCACGCCGACATCGAGCGAGGCCGGCGCCGGCGGCGCGAAGCCGCCGTGCGGGATCGCAGTCGAAACGCCGGTGTGATTTTTGGCGGCGGCCTCGGCGTGGGCGGGGGTCATTCCTCGGTCCTCCTCGGGGTGTCTGTCTTGTCGGGCGATGCCAGCAGGTCCCGTGCCACGATCAGCCATTCGAACATCGCGCGTGGCGAATCGAGCCGGTGCAGCGCCTGGCTGGGGCCCGAGCCCACCTTGATCGCGATGCCGCCGATCGGCTGCACCACGGCAAAGCCGTTCTCGTCGGTGGTGTCGTCGCCGGCGAACACCGGCGTCCGCCCGGCGAACGGTGCCTCCTGCATGAAGGCGGCGATCGCGATGCCCTTGTGGATGCCCGCGGGCTTGACTTCGAACACGAACTTGCCGTGCATCAGTTCGAACTGCGGCTGGTCGAAGATGATGCGCGCCAGGGCGTCGCGGCAGACCGCTTCGAGCTGTGGTGCGAGCCGGTAGTGGAGCGCGATGGCGGCGTGCTTGCGTTCCACCAGCAGACCCTCGTGCACCCGGGCGAGTTCATTGGCGGCAGCCAGAACCCGCGTGAGATCGGGGGCGCGTTGCTCCTGCATCCGGCCGTCGGCATCGCGGCGCTGCACGCCGTGCTCGCCCGCGGCCGGCAGGCGCAGGGGCGCAAGAAAGCGATCGAGCACGTCGATCTGGCGGCCGGAGACCACCGCCAGCGCGCCGCCGAGCAGGCCATGGAGGTCGCCGAGCAAGCCCACCAGGGCCGGAGGCACGCGGATCGCCTCGGGTGTCTCGGCGAGGTCCACCAGGGTGCCGTCGAAATCGAGGAAGAGGGCCGCGTCGGGGCGGAGTCGGGGGGGCGTCTGCATGGAGGGAAAACCATAGCAGACTCGCGCTCCCGGGCGCGTCGGCCAAGTTCGCCAATCAGGAAGCAGGGGCGGGCAGGGCCGCCGCGACCGCCGCGACCCGCGCGCGGGCGATCGCCTCGCCGATCTTCGGCCCGGTGGCGCCGGCCGCCTGGGCGT